>JBEOKB010000174.1:0-12801 GCA_040275425.1 Siculibacillus sp.
CCTCCACCGTCGCGCCCGCCCGCTCGAGCCCGAACACCGCCGTCGCCACCGCCTGCGCCCGCGCGATCGTCGCCGTGTCCGCGCCGGTGCGATCGCCGACCCGGGTGAGAAAAGTCGCCCCGCCGCGATCGATCATCGCGTTGACCAGCCGAGTGGTGACGATCTCCCGTCGCAGCCGATGCCCGCGCACCTCCGCCGCGAAGTCGGCCACCAGCCGATCGGGGAAATAGCCGAGGAGATCGGCCTCGAACCACGGATCGTCCGGAACCGGGGTGGCTATCAGCTCGGCCTTGGCCGCGAGCTTGGCGTGCGCCAGCATCACTCCGACCTCGGCCCGCGTCGCCGCCCGCCCGGCCTTGGCCCGCGCCGCGAACCCGGCGTCGTCCGGCAGCGTCTCGACCCGCCGATCGAGCCCGCCCGCCCGCTCCAGCGCCGCCACCAGCCGCCGCTGGAACGGCAGATCGGCGAGACCGGCCCGCATCGTCGTCGAGATCGACAGCGTCTGCGACCGGTTGTTGGCGAGCACCCGCTCGGCCACCTCGTCGGTCATCTCCGCGAGCAGCCGATCGCGCGCCGCGCGCGTCAGCCGCCCCGCCGCCACCACCGGCGCCAAGGCCACTTTGATGTTGACCTCCACGTCCGAGCAGTTGACCCCGGCCGAATTGTCGATCGCGTCGGAATTGCACCGCCCGCCGCGCGCGCCGTACTCGATCCGCGCGCCCTGGGTCATGCCGAGATTGGCCCCCTCGCCGACCACCCCGGCGCCGATCTCCCCGGCCGTGATCCGCACCGCGTCGTTGGCCTTGTCGCCGACCTGGGCGTCGCTCTCCGTCGCCGCCCGCACGTAGGTGCCGATGCCGCCGAACCACAGGAGATCCACCTTCGCCCGCAGGATCGCCCGGATCACCTCGCTCGGCGCGGCGTGATCGGCGTCGAGCCCGAGCAACGCGCGGACCTCCGCCGACAACGGCATCGACTTCGCCGTCCGCGCGAACACCCCGCCACCGGCCGAGATCTTCGCCGGATCGTAGTCCGCCCACGACGAGCGCGGCAGTACGAACAGTCGCGCCCGCTCCTCGAACGAGATCTCCGGGTCAGGGTTCGGATCGAGGAAGACGTGGCGGTGATCGAACGCCGCCACCAGACGGATGGTGCGCGCGAGCAGCATCCCGTTGCCGAACACGTCGCCCGACATGTCGCCGACGCCCGCCACCGTGAACGGCGTCGTGGCGATGTCGACGTCCATCTCGCCGAAGTGCCGCTTCACCGCCTCGAACGCCCCGCGCGCCGTGATGCCCATCTTCTTGTGGTCGTAGCCCGCCGACCCGCCCGAAGCGAACGCGTCGTCGAGCCAGAACCCGTGCTCGCGCGCGATGCCGTTGGCGATGTCGGAGAAGGTGGCGGTGCCCTTGTCCGCCGCCACCACCAGATAGGGGTCGTCGCCGTCGCGCCGCACCACCGCCTCCGGCGCCACCGTGGCCCCGTCGGCGATGTCGTCGGTGAGATCGAGCAGGCGGCCGACGAAGGTGCGATAGGCCGCGATCCCCTCCGCCTGGACCCGCTCGCGATCGGCCTGCGCCACGATCTTCTTGGGGAAGAACCCGCCCTTGGCCCCGACCGGCACGATCACCGCGTTCTTGACCTGCTGCGCCTTGACCAGCCCCAGCACCTCGGTGCGGAAGTCCTGCGCCCGATCGGACCACCGGAGCCCGCCGCGCGCCACCGGCCCGAACCGCAGATGCACGCCCTCCACCGTCGGCCCACACACCCAGATCTCGCGATGGGGGCGCGGCGCCGGCAGATCCTCGATTCCTCCGGGCGCCAGCTTGAACGCCAGCGTGTCGCGCGGGCGTCCGTCGTGATCCGGCCGGAAGAAGTCGGTGCGCACCATCGCCCCGATCACCTCGGCGAAGCGGCGCACGATCGTGTCGTCCTCTAGGCTCGCGACCTGCGCCAGTGCCGTCTCGATGCTCTCGCGCACCCGCGCCTCCGCCGCGTCGCGATCCCCCGTGTGGGCCGGATCGAGCCGCACCCGGAACAGCGTCACCAGATCGACGGCGAGCCCCGGATGGCGATGCAGCGCCCGCCACAGCCAGTCCTGCGACCACGGCGTGCGGATCTGGCGCAGCCATCGCCCGACCGACCGCAGCATCGCCACCTCGCGCCGATCGAGCCCGGCCAGCAGCACCAGGGCGTCGAACCCGTCGCTCTCCGCCCGTCCCGAGAACACCGCCGCGAACAGATCCTCGAGCCGTCCGGTGAGCCCGTCGTGCAGATCGACCGCGCATCCGTCGCCGTGCATCAGCGTCATGTCGTGCAGGAACACCGTCGGCCCGCCCTCCGGCGCGATTCGATAGGTGCTCTCGTCGACCACCCCGAGCCCCATCGCCTCCAGCACCGGCACCCGCTCCGACAGCGCGATCGGCCGATCGAGATGGAACAGCTTCAGCGCCAGCCGCTCGGCCGCCTCACCGTCGCGGCGATAGAACCGCACCGCCAGCGGCATCTCGGTCGTCAGCCCTTCCATCACGGCGGCATCGGCCACCGCGATCGCCGCCGACATCGCCTCGCGATAGGCCGCCCCGAACGCGTCCGCCCACCGCGACGAGGTCGCCCGCAGCGCCGGTTCCCCGTCGAGCCGGCGCAGATGGCCGACGAAGTCGTCGCGCCACGTCCGCACCAGCGCCGCCACGTCGCGCTCCAGCCGCTCGCGCGCCACCTCCGGTGTCTGGCCGTGATAGCGCCCGACGATGAAGTGGATGCGCGTGAGCGGCCCCTCCGAATGCGCCGTCTGCCACGACACCACCTTGCCGTCGAACCGCGTCTCCAGCAGTTCGCCGATCCGCCGCCTCAGATCGGTGGTGAACCGATCGCGGGGCACGAACACCAGAACGGAGACGAATCGATCGAACGTATCGCGCCGCGCCAGCACGCGAATGCGCGGGTGCTCCTCGAGTGCCAGGATCGCCAGCGCGAACTCGCGCAGCGTCGCCTCGTCGATCTGCAAGAGCTCGTCGCGCGGGAACCCCTCGAGCACGTTGTGCAGCGCCTTGGCCGAATGCCCGCCCGGCGTCAGTCCCGCCCCGGCGATCACCCGCTCGACCTTCTCCCGCACCAACGGGATCGCCCGCACCGAACTGTTGTAGGCCTCCGCCGTGAACAGGCCGAGGATGCGCAGCTCGCCGGTCATGCGCCCGTCGTCGCCCCACAGCTTGACCCCGACGTAGTCCATGTGGACCCGGCGATGGATGCGCGAGCGGATGTTCGACTTGGTCACCATCATCGCCTCGCCCGAGCGGGCGAAGGCGCCGATCGCCACCGCGGCGTTGAGGCTCTCCGCCCCGCGCTTCAGCACCCGCACCTCCGGATCGCGCAGGGTCCCGAGCCCGGTCGCTCCGAGCGGTTCGACATAGGCACCGCCGTCGGTCTCCACGAAGGCGTATTCGCGCATGCCGAGGAAGGTGAAGTTCTCCGCCCCCAGCCATTCCAGGAAGGCCAGCGCCTCGTCGCGCGCGTGCGCCTCCAGCGGCGTCGCCCCCCAGCGATAGGCCACCACCAGCTCCCCGAGCCGCTTCAGCATCGCCTTCCAGTCGTCGACCGCCGCTCGAACGTCGTCGAGCGTGGCGTCGAGCGCCGCGATCAGCCCTTCCCGCGCCGCCTCGCCGGAGAGCCTGGTCAGATGGACGTGGATCAGACTCTCCCGATCCCCGCCGTGGCCCGCGCCCGCCTCCCCCAGAAGCTCGATCAGCCGCCCGTCGTCGTCGCGCCGGACCGCCAGCACCGGGTGGACCACCAGCAGGATCTCGTGTCCCGCCTCGACCATCGCGCCCGTCACCGAATCGAACAGGAACGGCATGTCGTCGTTGAGCACCTCGACCACGGTGATCGGCACGACCTCCCCGCCCGCCCGCGTCTCGCGATCGAACACCCGGATGCGATGCCGCCCCCCCTGCCGGTGGGCGAGATGGACGTGGCCGTCCTCGGCCAGATCGGCGAGATCCTCGCCCTCGAGCGCGGCGAGATCCTCCTCCGGCGCCCGCCGGAACAGGAGATCGGCGAAGCGCGCCACCGCCTCCGCCCGCCCGCGCTCGCGCAATCGCGCATGCATCGCCGAGACCACCGCGTTCGCGGTCGCATGAACGTCGGCGGACGGAACTTCGGTCTGGGGCGAATGCGACGACATGGGGCGACGACCTCCCGCGGCGAAACGCGTTCGAATCGATTCGCATTCGATCTCGAACCGTCCGTCCCGCCACGATGCGTCCGCCCGTCGGCGAAGGCAATCGGCCTCGTCTCGCCGATCGACCGACGAGATGTGCGATTTGCCCTCGAAATCGCGCGAATTCGCATCGAATCGACCCCGAAGACGCCGAAGGCGCGGCCGGATCCGCGCCTTCGAGTATTTTCCGGCGGCGTCTCGCCGTCGTCGATCGATCAGGCCTTGGCCTTGTCGGCCTTGTAGCGCTCGACCGCGTCCAGGATGTAGCCCTTGGCGTCGGCGGCATCGCCCCACGACACGACCTTGACCCACTTGCCCGGCTCGAGATCCTTGTAGTGCTCGAAGAAGTGCTGGATCTGGTCGAGGGTGATCTGCGGCAGATCCGAGTAGTTCACCACGCTGTCGTAGCGCTTGGTGAGCTTGTGGCTCGGCACCGCGATGATCTTCTCGTCGTGACCGGCTTCGTCGGTCATGTGCAGCACGCCGACCGGACGGCAGTTGATGATCGCGCCCGGCACGATGGCGCGGGTGTTGATCACCACCACGTCGATGGGATCGCCGTCGTCCGACAGGGTGTGCGGCACGAAGCCGTAGTTACCCGGGTAGCGCATCGAGGTGTAGAGGAAGCGGTCGACGACCAAGGCACCGGAGGCCTTGTCGAGCTCGTACTTGATCGGCTCGCCGCCGATCGGAACCTCGATGATGACGTTGATGTCTTCGGGCGCGTTGTTGCCGATGGCGATTGCGTCGATGCGCATGTGGACACTCCTCGGGTCGTGCGGTCCGTCGACCACCGACGTGTGAAGGGAACGAACCGGGGAGCCCCTCGCGCAACCCGGCCTGTCGGGCCCGCCGCGACAATGCGCCGCCGACCCGCTCGTGTGGTGTCTTACCCGATCGCAACGCGGCCGGAAACGTCGCCGTTCGGACGAGCCCCCACCGTCTCGATCGCGCGGATCACTCCGCGGCGAAGCCGAAGATCGTCAGCGGCAGCACCGCGTCGCCGATGCGCTCGACCGTGTCCTCGACCGGCACGCCGCCCATGCGACGGTAGAAGTCGACCGCGCCCTCGTTGTCGCTCAGCACCCGCACCGCGAACGAAGCGAGCCCGTAGCGCCGCAGCTCGCGCCGGGCCGCGGCGAACAGCCTGCGCCCGAACCCCAGCCCCTGATGCTCCGGATCGAGATAGATCTCGTAGATCTCGCCGGCGAAGGCGGTCGAGCGCATGCGGTTGGGCCCGATGGTCGCATAACCGCGCACCACTCCGTCGACCTCGAGCACCTGCACGGCGGTGTGGCGATCGATCGCGCGCTTCCACCACGCCGGTCCGCGCCGCGCGACCATGCGTTCGAGATCCCGGCCCGGAATGATGCCGCGATAGGCCTGTCGCCACGCCGCGTCGTGAACGTCGGCGATGCGACCGGCATCTGCGACCTCCGCGCGTCTGACACCGATCTGACCCAGTTTCATGGGAGAAATGGTAACGCGCGTCCTCTGTTCCGCAAAGGGGGGGCATGAGGATTTTCCCGGATGCCGCGCGGGTTGCCGCGCACGTCCCCACGCGGCGGCGCCCCCCGCCCGGTCGAACCTCGGCGATCACGCCCGGCCCCCCCTTGAAACGCCGGGCCGCCGTCACGATCTGTCATCGCGTTTCGCCCCCGGCGGCGAGGAAGGAGTCCCGATGTCCACGTCGAACGAACGTCGCGTCTATCTCGACCCCGAGATCCTCGGCCCCGAGGAGACCCGCGAGGAGCGCGTGCGCTCCGGCTTCTGGGCGACGATGAGGCGTGCCGCCCGCGCCGTCCCCTTCGCCGAGGACGTCGTCGCCGGTTGGTACTGCGCCCTCGACCCGACCAGCCCGCGCAAGGTGCGCATGACGCTGATGGCGGCGCTCGCCTATTTCGTCGCGCCGATCGACGTGATCCCCGACGTCCTGCCCCTGGTCGGCTTCACCGACGACGCCGGCGTCCTCGCCGCCGTCATCACCGTCGTCGGCCGTCACATCCGCGACGACCACCGGGAAAAGGCGAAAGAGGCGCTGAGGGAGGGCTGACCCCTCACCCCGCCGTCACCACCAGCTTGCCCTTGACCCGCCGCGCGGCGATCTCCTCGATCGCGGCGGGTGTCTTCTCCAGCGGATAGGTCGCTTGCACGTGCGGCGCCAGCCGCCCCTCGACCACCCAACCCATGAGACGGCGCATCTCCTCGGCGAAGGCCGCCCCCTCGCGCGTGACGTGGTCGCCCCAGAACACCCCCCGCAGATCGCAGCCCTTGAGCAGCAAGAGATTGAGCGGCAGCCTCGGGATCTCGCCCGCCGCGAACCCCACCACCAGATGCCGCCCGCGCCACGCCGTCGCCCGCAGCGCGGCTTCGGCGTAGCGGTCGCCGACCGTGTCGTAGACCACGTCGACGCCCCTGCCCCCGGTCAACTCCTTCAGCCGCGCCTTGAGGTCCTCGCCGTCGTAGTCGACCGCCTCGTCGGCGCCGATCGCGCGGCAGAACGCCAGCTTGTCCGCCCCGCTCGCGCAGGCGATCACCCGCGCGCCGAGAATCTTGGCCACCTCGATCGCCGCGTGGCCCGCCCCGCCCGAGGCCCCCAAGACCGCCACCGTCTCGCCCGGCTTCACCTCGCCGCGATCGGCGAGCCCGTGGATCGCCGTGCCGTAGGTCACCGACAGCGTCGCCGCCCGCACGAAGTCGAGCCCGTCGGGCATGGCGATCAGATCGCCGGCCGCAACCACCACCTTCTCGCGCGCGCCGCCCCACTTCACGTAGGCGATCACGCGATCGCCGACCGCGACGCCCTCGACGCCCGCGCCGAGGCTCTCCACCACGCCCGCGATCTCCCCGCCCGGCGAGAACGGCAGGGTCGGCTTGAACTGGTAGCGATCGCGGATGATCAGCGTGTCGAAGAAGTTGAGGGCGCAGGCGCGCATGGCGACCACCACCTCGCCCGGCCCCGCCGACGGCTCGGGCAGATCCTCGATCACCAAACCCGACGCCGGACCATGCTCGCGACAGACCACCGCCTTCATCGAACACCCCCTCTTCCCGGGCCGCGTCCCTCGATGCGGCCCCTCGATACCGCCCGAGAGGTGGCATGCCCGCCCGCGCCCCGTCCAGCGCGACGTTTCGCCGAGACCCGCGCGGGCTCCGCCCGACTTTCGCCGTTTCCTTGGCCCATCGAGTCGACCGAACCGGCCGCGCCCGCGCCCGCCCTCTCTTTCCCCGACGACGGATGTCGCTCGGCAACCACTTGGTAACCATCCGCGTGGTTTCTGGAACGGGAATCGGCAGGCGCGGTGCGTCGGCCTTGATCAGTCGTGTTCAGACGGGGTGACCGCACGATGAGGACCGCTTTCGGCGCACTGGCGATGGTCGTGGCCGTGGCCGCGACGACGACGACGGCCTTGGCTCAGGCCAAACCGGCCGCCGCCGCGCCGACCAAACCCGCAGCCGCGGCTCCGGCCAAGCCCGCCGCGCCCGCGGCCGGCTCGCCCATGCTGCTGGTCGAATCCAAGGACTGGAAGGCGATCACCGCCGCCGGCGCCAAGGGCAAGATGTGCTTCGCCCTGACCAAGCCGCAGAAGTCGGAGCCGCCGACCCTCAATCACGGCGAGGTCTTCTTCTTCGTGACCACTCGCCCGGCCGAGAACATCCGGTCCGAGCCGAGCCTCCAGGTGGGCTACCCGCTCAAGGAGAACACCAAGGTCGTCGTCGACATCGGCGGCAAGAAGTTCAACTTCTTCACCCGCGGCGACGGCGCCTGGCTCGAGCAGAACACCGACTACGCCCCCTTCCTCGACGCCATGCGCAAGGGCTCCAAGATCGCCGTCTCCGCCACCTCCGGCCGCGGCAATCCGACCTCCTACGTCTTCTCGCTCGCCGGCATCGGCGGCGCCCTCGACGCGGTCGCCAAGGAATGCAAGTGAGCGATCCCCGCCTCGGATCTTCCTGAGGCCGGGTTTCTGCCCTATATTGACGAGAACAGGCGGACGGGGCGACCCGTCCGCTTCTTTTCGTGTTCGAGCCGCGCCCCGACCGGGTCCCGCTCCGAAGATCCGAAGGATCGCGCCCATGACGAGCCCCGCCGCGCCCCTCACCGCGATCGATCCCCTCGACGCGATCGTCAAGGCGCCCCAGGCCGTCGCCACGGTCGACGCCCGCCCGTCGCTCCTCGGCCTCACCCGCGACCGCCTCGCCGAAGCGCTGCTCTCGATCGGCGTCGAGGACCGCAAGGTCCGCATGCGCGTCAACCAGCTCTGGCACTGGATCTACCTGCGCGGCGTCTCCTCCTTCGACGAGATGACCAACGTCTCCAAGGACCTGCGCGCCCAGTTGGCCGAGCACTTCGTCGTCGGTCGCCCCGAGATGGTCGCCGAGCAGATCTCCGTCGACGGCACCCGCAAGTGGCTGTTCCGCTTCCCCGCCCGTGGCGCCGGCCGCCCGGTCGAGGTCGAAACCGTCTACATCCCGGAGGAGGGGCGCGGCACGCTGTGCGTCTCGAGCCAGGTCGGCTGCTCGCTCACCTGCTCCTTCTGCCACACCGGCACCCAGGTGATGGTGCGCAACCTGACGGCGGAGGAGATCGTCGCCCAGGTCGTGGTCGCCCGCGAGCGCCTCGGCGACTTCCCCTCCGCCGAGAGGGCCGAGGGGATGCTGCCGTCGGAAGGCCGCATGGTCACCAACATCGTCATGATGGGCATGGGCGAACCGCTCATGAACTACGACGCCGTGCGCGACGCCATGCTGATCTTCGCCGACGGCGACGGCCTGTCGCTGTCCAAGCGCCGCATCACCCTGTCGACCTCCGGCGTGGTGCCGCTGATCCCGAAGATCGGCGCCGACACCGGCGTCATGCTGGCGATCTCGCTCCATGCCGTGCGCGACGAGCTGCGCGACGAGCTGGTGCCGATCAATCGCAAGTACAAGATCGCCGAGCTGCTCGACGCCTGCCGCGCCTATCCGGGGCTCTCCAACGCCCGCCGCATCACCTTCGAATACGTGATGCTCGAGGGGGTCAACGATTCCTCCGCCGACGCCCGCGAACTGGTGCGCCTGCTGCGCGGCATCCCCGCCAAGATCAACCTGATCCCGTTCAACCCCTGGCCGGGCTCGGCCTACGAATGCTCGAGCTGGGACCGGATCGAGACCTTCGCCGAGATCGTCAATCGCGCCGGCTACGCCAGCCCCATTCGCACCCCGCGCGGCCGCGACATCCTCGCCGCCTGCGGCCAGCTCAAGTCGACCTCGGAGAAGATCAGGGTGCGCGAGCGCCTCGCCCTCGAGGCGATGATCGGCGGCCGCGACGACGACTGAGAGCGCCTGGACGGGCCGACCCGTTCGACCCCAAGATGGTCGCAATCGATTCGGGCGGACCCTCCGCCCCTCGCGCCTCCATTCGGGCCGGACCCATGACGGATCGCTCCCACCTGCCTCCCGACGATCACCCCGGGGTCGAACACGTCGCCGCCGGGCGCATCGGACGCATCGTCCTCGCCTACGCCCTGGCGATCGCCGCCGCCGCGATCGTGCGCACCCTCGGCCTGATCGTCGAGGAGAGCTGGCTCCACGGCCTCGCGAGCCTCATCGCCCGCAACGGCGTCACCAGCCTGATTCTGGTTCCGGCCGCCACCGCCCTGATCGCCTTCCTCGCCGCCGCCCCCTTCGTCACCGCCTTCGCGGTCTGGGCCGAGGGACGCGGGGCCCGTTCGCTTCCGCTCCACCTCGTCGCCGGTGCGCTGATCGGCGTGACGACGCAGATCGTGGTGAGCCTGCCCTACACCGCCTCGCCGCCGGTCGGCGTCGGGCTGATCCTGCTCGCCGCCCTCGCCGGAGGCGTCGGCGGCTGGGTCTACTGGACCGTCGCGGTCCGCTCCGCCCCGCCCCCGCCCCCCGTCCATCGATCGCCGCACTGGTGAGGCGTCCGTCCCGAGGGCCCCGATGTCGTTCTCCCGCGTTCTCTGGCGCATGGTCGTCGCCTCGATCGGCTTCCTCGCCGCCGTCTTCGCCTCGCTGGTGGTCGCCGCCCTCGGCTTCGGCACGGTCGAGGCGGGCGAGCGCCTGATCGTCGGCGACGCGAGCGGCCTTCTCGCCCTCGCCGCCGGTCTCCTGCGCTCGGTGACGGTGCTGCCGGTGCTCTCGGAGATCGTCTGGCCGCTGTGGGGCATCGCCATCGCGCTCGGCGAGGCCACCGCCACCCGCGGCCTCGTCGTCCATCTGGTCGTCGCGGCGGCGATCGCCGTGGTCGGCCTGCTCGGCGGCGCCCCCCTGGTCGGCGTCGCCCATCTCCAGGTGATCGCCGCCACCGGTCTGGTCGGCGGCTTCGCCCATTGGCTGGTCGCCGGACACGGCGCCGGGCTCCGTCCCTCCGCCCGCACCGCGTCCCTGGAGGGAGACCCGCGTCCGCCGCATGACGGAACCGCCTGATCCGAGCTAATCGACAGAGGAAGACCGATCGATCCGGGAGACCGACGCATGGCCGAGCATTGGGACGTGGTGATCGCCGGAGGTGCGATCATGGGCTCTTCGACCGCCTGGGCGCTGCGCCGTGAACTCGGCTTCACCGGCTCGGTCCTGGTCGTCGAGAAGGACCCGACCTACGCCCGCTCCGCCACCATGTTGTCGGCCGCCTCGATCCGCCAGCAGTTCTCGATCCCCGAGAACATCCGCCTGTCGCGCTACGGTATCGAGGTGATCCGCTCGCTGAAGGAGCGCTTCGGCCCCGACGCCGACATCTCCTTCCACGAGAAGGGCTATCTGACGCTCGCCACCGAGGCCGGCGTCGCCACCCTGCGCTCCAACCACGCGATCCAGATCGCCGAGGGCGCCGACATCGAACTGTTCGGCCCCGACGAACTCGCCCGCCGCTACCCGTGGATGTCGGCCGAGGGCGTGGCCCTCGCCGCCCACGGCCGCTCCGGCGAGGGCTGGTTCGACGCCTGGGCGCTGCTCGATCTGATCCGCCGCTCCGCCCGTTCCGCCGGCGCGACCTATGCGCAGGCCGCCGTCGTCGCCCTGCGTCGGGAGGGCGACCGCATCACCGGTGTCACCCTGTCCGACGGACGCGAGATCTCCTGCGGCACCTTCGTCAATGCCGCCGGTCCGGCCGCGGGCGACGTCGCCGCGATGGCCGGCATCCCCCTGCCGGTCGAGCCGCGCAAGCGCTCGGTCTTCGTCGTCCACTGCCGCGACGAGGTGCCCGGCCTGCCGATGCTGATCGACGGCACCGCGGTCGCCTCCGGCGTCTGGGTCCGGCCCGAGGGCCAGTACCACATCTGCGGCGTCTCGCCCGAGGAGAACGCCGATCCGCGCGTCGCCGACGACGATTACGACGTCGACCACGCCCTGTTCGACGACGTCATCTGGCCGGCGCTCGCCACCCGCATCCCCGCCTTCGAGGCGCTGAAGGTGGTACGCGCCTGGGCCGGTCACTACGACTTCCACACCTTCGACCACAACGCGGTGATCGGCCGCCACCCCGAGGTCGAGAACTTCGTCTTCTGCAACGGCTTCTCCGGCCACGGCATCCAGCAGGGCCCCGGCGCCGGCCGCGCCGTCGCCGAACTGATCGTCCACGGCCGTTTCCGCTCGATCGATCTCTCGATCTTCGGCTACGATCGCCTCGCCGCCGACCGCCGCGTCGTGGAGGCGAACATCATCTGACCACCGATCGGCCCGAGGGGATCATGAGCGAGACGCGATCGAAGTCGGCGGTGCTGGTGATCTCCTCGCAGGTGGCGCGCGGCGCGATCGGCGCCCGAGGGGCCGTCTTCGCCGTCGAGCGCCTCGGTCGCCCCGCCTGGCTGGTGCCGACCGTGTGGATGCCCTGGCATCCCGGCCACGGCCCCTCCACCCGCCTGCGCCCCGATCCGACCGCCTTCGCCGACGCTCTCGCCGAGATCGCCGAGAGCCCACGCGCCGAGGAGATCGGCACCGTCCTCACCGGCTGGTTCGCCGACGAAGCCCAGGTCGAGGCCGCCGCCCGGATGGTCGAGCGGCTGCGCCTGATCACGCCCGGCCTGCGGCTGGTGGTCGACCCCGTGCTCGGCGACGGCGAGGGCTCGGGACGCGGCGCGCTCTACGTCGCCGAGGCCACCGCCCGCGCCGTGCGCGACCGCCTGCTGCCGCTCGCCGACGTCGCCACCCCCAATCTGTTCGAGCTCGGGTGGCTCGCCGCCCGCCCGGTCGGCGCGACCGCCGAGGTGATCGCCGCCGCCCGCGCCCTCGCCCCCCCGCTCGTCGTCGTCACCTCGGCGCCGGCGATGATGCACCGCTCGATCGGCACCCTGCTGGTCGGCGCCGACCTCGCCACCCAGTACGAGCACCCGCTGATCGCCGACGCTCCCCACGGCACCGGCGACCTCTTCGCCGGCCTCCTCGCCGCCCGCCTCGCCGACGACATGCCGCCCGAGACCGCCGTCGCCCGCGCCGTCGCGAGCGTGTTCGAGATCGTCGCCCGCTCGGTGCGCGGCGGCGGCGACGAGCTGGCGCTGGCCGAGCAGCAGGACGTGCTGGTCCACCCGATGGCCCAGGTCTCCACCCGACGCATCGGCGAGGCCCGCGCCCGCCGCCCCGTCGCC
>JBEOKB010000175.1:0-29444 GCA_040275425.1 Siculibacillus sp.
GGATCTGCGAGCGGTGGGGCCGCGCGCGGGCGTCCGGGCGGCGCCGAAGTCCGGCTCGATGCGGCTCGGCTCGGCGCGCGAGCGCAGGCCGACCGAGGGGCGCGGCGGCTCGGACCACGCGTCGTCGTTCCACTCGCGAGAGGGGCGACGCAGGCGATCGATCAGGCGGCGCAGCGAGAAGCCGTAACGGCGGGTGTCGAGGCTCGAGGAGCGGACGCCGAACAGGCGCAGGACGTTGGCGCGGGCGACGAGATAGGCGTGATGGAGCACGGCGAAGGGCATGAGCCGATCGCGGCCCTCGCGCTCCCAGGCGTCGTCCTCGTCCCAGTCGTCGGCGGATTCGGGCTCGGGATCGGGGCCGATCCAGCCGAGGGCGCGCAGGTCGGCCCACAGGGCGAGACCGGCGAAGGCGAGGCCGGCGGCGAGGCGGGCGAGATCGCCGTCGCCGAGGAGCCGCAGCGGCAGGCGTGCCAGCATGTCGCCGGCGACGCCGCCCAGGCCGATCGGCAGCGG
Source organism: Siculibacillus sp. (assembly GCA_040275425.1). GTDB lineage: Bacteria > Pseudomonadota > Alphaproteobacteria > Rhizobiales > Ancalomicrobiaceae > Pinisolibacter. The sequence goes on from JBEOKB010000175.1 coordinate 514, forward strand.
CCAGCCGGCGCCGGTCGGCAGGGTGGCGAGGGCTCCGGCGGCGGCGAAGAGGGCGACCAGCCACCAGGTGGCGAAGCGGCGGTCGAACCCGCCCTCGGCGGCGGAGACCAGACGCCAGCCGATCACCAGGAGCGGCGGCAGAGCCAGGGCCGAGGCGAGGCCGAGCAGCTGCATGGCGAGATCGGCCACCACGGCGCCGGGGGAGCCGAGGGCGTTGTGCACGGCGGTCGAGGTGGCGTTGGACAGGCTCGGGTCGGTCGCCGACCACGTGGCGAGCGCGGCGGCGACGGCCGCGACGGCGGCGAAGGTGGCGATGCCGCCGACGCCGCGCAGATTGCGGGCGAGGACGCGGCGCAGATCCGAGCCGGCGGCGTAGGTGGGAGAGGCCGGGCGTGCCGAACGCATGGGGGCGTCCTTCCTTCGGTCGTCTTCAGACCAGGGTTTCGACGATGCGGCCGAGCGCCTCTTCGGTGAGGGCGAGCGATTCGACCATTGCGATGCGGAGCCAGCGTCGGCCGGGGTTCGTGCCCGCCTCGCCCGGTCCGCAGAGGTAGGCGCCGGGGATGGAGCGCACGCCGGCCTCGCGCCACAGCTTCAGCGCCGCCGTCTCGCCGCCGCCGATCTCGGCGACGTCGAGCCAGAGGAAGAAGCCGCCGGGCGGGGTGGCGTAGCCGAAGCGAGTGCCGAGGAGGCGGCTCGCGGCGGCGAACTTGGCGTCGTAGAGGCGGCGGTTCTCGACGACGTGGGCCTCGTCGGAGAGGGCGGCGACGGCGACGGTCTGGACGGGCGAGGGCACCTGAGGGGCGGCCATGTTGCGGAAGGCGACCCAACCCTTCAGGAAGGCCGGATCGCCGGCGGCGAAGCCGCAGCGCAGGCCGGGCAGGTTGGAGCGCTTGGAGAGCGAATTGAAGGCGACGATGCCGGCGTACTTCTCCGGCGTCGCGCGCGCGGCGGCGAGCACGCCCTCGGGGGCGTCGTCGCCGCGATAGATCTCCGAATAGCACTCGTCGGCGAACAGCATGAAGCCGTGGCGGCGGGCGAGGCCGATCGCCTTCAGCCAGTCGGCACGGGTGGCGACGGCACCCTGAGGGTTGGCGGGCGAGGCGTAGTAGAGGGCGACGGTGCGGGCGAGAAGCTCGTCCGGCAGGGCGTCGAGATCGGGCAGGAAGCCGGTCTCGGGACCGGCGTCGATCATCACCGCCTCGCATCCGGCGGCGACCGCGCCGGCGGCATAGGCCTGATAGAACGGATTGGGCAGGAGGATCGCCGGGCGGGCGGCGGTGCCCTTCCAGATGCGGCGGGCCTCGATGGCGGCGTAGAACAGGCCCTCGCGCGAGCCGTTGAGGGGGAGGACGCCGTCGGTGGCGTCGACGTCGCCGTCGAGGCCGAAACGGGCGTCGAGCCAGTCGGCGACGGCGCGGCGGAAGGCATCGGTGCCGCGAATCGCCGGATAGCGGCCGAAGCCGTCGATCTCGCGCGCCAGCGTCGGGCCGACGAAGGCCGGGACGGGGTGGCGCGGCTCGCCGACGGTCAGATTGATGGGCGCGCGGCCGGGCGCATGCGGCGCCAGCAGATCGTTCAGCCGCTGGAACGGCGAGACGAAGACGGCGTCGGACGGGTTGGACGGCGAGGTCGCGGATGCGCTCATGAGACCTGACGGGCCCTCGGGGTTCGAACGGATTCGGCCCCAGGCTAGCGGTCGACGGTTAAGGGGCTGTTAACCAAGCCGTTCGGAACGCGTCGTTCGTGCGCACGAAGAAAAGAACCCCGGACGGCGAGCCGTCCGGGGTTCGGGAGATCCGGCGATCGGCGGGGGACCGCCGATCGGAAGGGATCAGTTGTAGGCGCGCTCGCCGTGGCTCGAGATGTCGAGACCCTCGCGCTCGGCCTGCTCGGAGACGCGGATGCCGAAGATCAGCTTGATCAGCATGAGGGCGACCAGCGAGACGACCGCCGAGACGACGATCGAGGTGCCGACGCCCCACAGCTGAGCGATCATCTGCGCCGACATGTCGTAGGACACGACCGCCGAGGCGTCGGTGGCGACGTAGTTGGTCACGCCGGTGCCGCCGAGGGACGGGTTGACGAACACGCCGGTGAGGATCGCGCCGACGATGCCGCCCATGCCGTGCACGCCGAAGACGTCCAGGCTGTCGTCGTACTTGAACACGCCCTTGAGCCAGGTGACGGCCCAGAAGCAGACCACGCCGGCGACGACGCCGATGGCGATGGCGCCCATCGGGCCGGAGAAGCCCGAGGCCGGGGTGACGGCGACGAGACCGGCGACGGCGCCCGAGACGGCACCCAGGGCCGAGGCGTGACCACGGGCCAGCCACTCGACGAACGACCAGGCCAGAGCCGCGGCGGCGGTGGCGACGATCGTGTTGAGGAAGGCGAGACCGGTCAGACCGTTGGCCTCGAGGTTGGAACCGGCGTTGAAGCCGAACCAGCCGACCCACAGGAGGCAGGCGCCGATGACGGTGAGCGGCAGGTTGTGCGGAGCCATGTTGTCCTTGCCGAGACCGACGCGCGGGCCGAGGACGATGGCGGCGACGAGGCCCGCGATACCGGCGTTGATGTGCACCACGGTGCCGCCGGCGAAGTCGAGAGCGCCCTTCTGGAAGAGGAAGCCGGCGGTGCCGCCGACGGCGCCACCGAAGTCCTCGAGGACCTTGGCGACCGCATCCTTGTTCTCACCGGCAGCGGCGAGCGCGTCGAGGAACTTCTTGGCGCTCTCCTCGCCGATGGCGGCCTTGAGCGTGTCGAGGTTCGAGGTGGCGAGGGTGTAGGCGTCGGGGCCGGCCCAGAACCACACCATGTGGGCGATCGGGAGGTAGGAGAAGGTGAACCAGATCGTCAGGAACAGCAACACCGCGGAGAACTTCATGCGCTCGGCGAAGGCGCCGACGATGAGGGCCGGGGTGATGGCGGCGAAGGTGAGCTGGAAGATCACGTAGACGATCTCGGGGATCACCACGCCCTTGGAGAAGGTCGCGGCGTTGGCGAAGCTCACGCCCGCGGTCGGATCGGCGGTGTAGACGCCCGACAGGAACAGCTTGCCGAAACCGCCGATGAAGGGGTTCAGCGCTTCCGACGGGTTACCGGTGAAGGCGAGCGAGTAGCCGTAGACCACCCAGAGGATCGAGATCAGGGCGAAGCCGGCGAAGACCTGCATCAGCACCGACAGGATGTTCTTGGAGCGGACGAGACCGCCGTAGAACAGGGCGAGGCCGGGAATGGTCATCATGATGACGAGGGCGGTGGAAATGAGCATCCACGAGGTGTCGCCCTTGTTCGGCGTCGGGGCTTCGGCGAAGGCCGAAGCGGCGGAGAGAGCCAGAAGGCCCGCCGCCAGAGAGGCGACGCGAGCGCCGCGAGCGATGGTAGAGTTGAACGTCATGGTCTTGATCACTCCCTCGGTCTCAGAGCGCTTCGGCGTCGGCTTCACCGGTGCGGATACGCACGGCCTGATCGATGCCGTAGACGAAGATCTTGCCGTCGCCGATCTGGCCGGTCTTGGCGGCGGAGGAGATGGCCGAGACGACCTTCTCGACCTGATCGGAGTTCACCGCGATCTCGATCTTGATCTTGGGAAGGAAGCTCACCGCATATTCGGTGCCGCGATAGATCTCGGTGTGACCCTTCTGGCGGCCGTAGCCCTTGACCTCGGTCACGGTCAGTCCCTGCACGCCGATCGCGGTGAGGGCGTCGCGCACCTCGTCCAGCTTGAACGGCTTGATGATGGCCATCACGAATTTCATGTGGTGGATCCCGTCTCCTGCGCCCGATCGAGCGGGCCTGACTAAAGAACGGTGCGGGCGGGCCGAGCGGTCCGTCCGTCGCCGATCCCAGGGAATCAATCTTCGTGCCAAGTGCGTGGAAGTGGCCGAAAACGGCGGAAAACGCCGATGTTTCTCGGCGAGTTCCCGCATCGCGGCAGGCGGAGACCGGTCGATCGAGACCGATTTGCTCAAAAAATGAGCGAGACTAGTTCGAAAGCGGCCGAATCACGGCGAATCGGTGGTTAATCGTGCCCATTTGTTGAGCCGTTGCTTCGATGAGCGACTTTCGCCGTGCAATTTCAGGCGCCGCTCCGGCGCGAACGGGCGTCGGCGAGGCGGAACGACTCGAAAATGGGCGATGCGACGCGGCTTCAGCCGGGGGTGCCGCGGACCTCGACCTGGGCGCGACGCATCAGACCCTCCTGGGTGGTGGAGGCGACGAGGCGGCCGTCGCGGGTCCAGATCGAACCGCGCGAAAGGCCGCGCGCGCCGCCGGACCAGGGGCTGTCCTGATCGTAGAGCAGCCAGTCGTCGATCGGGGCGGCGGTATGAAACCACATGGCGTGGTCGAGGCTGGCGAGCTGCATGTCGCGATCGAACACCGAGCGGCCGTGCGGAAAGAGCGCGGTGTCGAACAGGGTCATGTCGGAGGCGTAGGCGAGGACGGCGGCGTGCACCGCCGGATCGGTGGGCAGCGGCGCCGTGGTGCGGATCCACACCTGCTGGCGCGGCGGCAGCGGCTCGCGCGAGAGATAGTGGAGGAAGTCGGTCGGGCGCAGCTCGAGCGGGCGGTCGCGCTCCCAATAGGCGCGCACCGCCGCCGGCGCATGGGCGAGCCAACGCTCCTTCAGTTCCTGTTCGCTCGGCAGCGCCTCCGGCGCGGGGGCGGCGGGCATGGCGAAGGAGTGGGCGAGCGCCTCGGACTCGGGGGTGTGGAACGAGGCGGCCATGGTGAAGATGACGCGGCCGTGCTGGATCGCCTCGACGCGGCGGGTGGTGAAGCTGCCGCCGTCGCGAATGCGGTCGACGCGGTAGACGATCGGCACGGCCGGATCGCCGGGGCGGACGAAGTAGCCGTGGAGCGAATGGGCGGGGCGATCGACCACGGTGCGGGTCGCGGCGACCAGTGCCTGGCCGATGACCTGACCGCCGAAGACGCGCTGCCAGCCGACCTGAGGGCTGCGGCCGCGAAAGAGGTCCTGCTCCAGGGGCTCGAGGTCGAGGATCTCGAGCAGTGTGGCGACGGCGGTGTTCATCGGCGATGTCGACCTATTGGAGAGGGATCTTCCGATTACGTTGGCACCCGCGTCGCCACGGCGTCAAGGCGGACGAGGCGAGAGTGGCTTTCGACGGCCGAGGGAACTATGTGTGGACGGGTGGCGACCGCGCGGCCCGCAGAGGACGCCGGCGAAGCGGAGGAGTGGGGCATGGCGCTCGAGTTCGATTGTGTCGTCGCCGGTGGCGGTCACGTCGGCGTATCGCTGGCGCTGGCGCTGAGGCAGGCGGATCCGGCGATGCGGGTGCTGGTGGTCGATCCGACGCCGCCCGGCGCGGGACCGGATCTGCGCGCCTCGGCGATCGCGGCCGGGGCGCGGCGGATGCTGGAGCGGCTCGGCGTCTGGGGCGAGATCGCGCCACTGGCCCAGCCGATCGTCGACATGATCGTCACCGATTCGCGGCTCGACGACGCGGTGCGGCCGGTGTTCCTGACCTTCGACGGGGCGCTCGACGGCGGCGAGCCGTTCGCCCACATGGTGCCCAACGCGACGATGGTGACGGCGCTGCTCGGCGCGGCGCGCGCGGCCGGGGTCGAGATGGCGATGCCGGACCGGGTCGAGACGTTCGACACCGACGAGGTCGGGGTGACGGTGCGGCTCGGCTCGGGGCGGGCCGTGCGGGCGGGACTGTTGGTCGCCGCCGACGGGGTGCGCTCGAAGTTGCGCGATCTCGCCGGAATCGGCGTGGTGCGCTGGGACTACGGCCAGTCGGGGATCGTCACGACGATCGCCCACGAGCGGCCGCACGGTGGGCGGGCGGAGGAGCACTTCCTGCCGTCGGGTCCGTTCGCGATCCTGCCGCTGACCGACGACGCCGAGGGGCGGCATCGCTCGTCGCTGGTGTGGAGCGAGAAGACGGCGACGGCCGATCGACTGGTGGCGGGCGACGACTTCACCTTCGCGATCGAGCTCGAGCGGCGGTTCGGCCACCATCTCGGGGCGATCCGGGCGCTGGCGAAGCCGCGTGCCTTCCCGCTCGGGCTGACGCTGGCGCGCGACTTCGTGCGACCGCGCTTCGCACTCGTCGGGGACGCGGCGCACGGCATCCATCCGATCGCCGGACAGGGTCTCAACATCGGTTTCCGCGACGTGGCGGCGCTGGCGGAGGTGGTCGTCGAGGCGCGGCGGCTCGGGCTCGACGCCGGGCGCGACGAGGTGCTGGCGCGCTACGAGCGGGCGCGGCGGTTCGACGCCTTCGAGATGGGCGTGGTCACGGACACGCTCAACCGGCTGTTCTCCAACGATCTGGCGCCGGTGCGGTTCCTGCGCGACGTCGGTCTCGGGCTGGTCGATCGGATGGCGGCGGTGAAGCGGCACTTCATCCGCGAGGCGGCCGGGGTCGAGGGCGCGGTGCCGCGTCTGATGCGCGGCGAGGCGATCTGAGCCGACGCGGGCGCGAGCGCGAAGATGAACGGCGGTTGAAGGGTGGTCTCAGACGCGGTTCAGGGCGGGGATGCGAGTGTTCCTCCATCGCGAACGGTCGACGTCGGATCGAGAGGGTCACGGGCCGGGATCGCGAGACGAACTTCTCGTGCCCTCGGAGGCCACCATGCTCACCTTCCGCAAGTCGCTTCTCGCCGTCGCCGCCTTCGCCTCGCTCGTCACCGCCGGTCTCGTCGCGCCGGCCGCCGCTCAGGGGTGGGATCGCGGCGGGGGCTGGGGTCATCACGATCGCTGGGATCGCGACGGGTGGGGCCATCGCGGGCCCGACTGGGGTCATCGCCGCCATCATCGCCCGCGCTGCTGGGTCGAGGAGCGTCCGGTGCGCGTCCACACGCCCTGGGGTCCGCGGATGCGCTACGAGCCGATGCGGGTGTGCCGCTGAGAGAATGCGTTCACCGTTCGAGCGGATGAACGGGACATGAACGCACACCTCACTCGCAATTCAGTCGCTTCGGCCTATCATGCGGATCGAAATCGGAGACCGTGGTCCGGCCGAAGCGACCACGGCTCTCGAACAGGGAGGTTCAGATCATGTGGTTCAAGCGCGCCGTTCTCACGCTGGCAGCCGTCGCCGGTCTCGGACTGACCGCCGGGTTGGTCACGGCAGAGCCCGCCGCGGCTCAATACTGGCGCCATCGCCCGCCGCATCACCACGTCGCCCCGGGCTTCTTCATCGCGCCGCCGGCCGTGGTGCATCGCCGTCGGTGCTGGACCGAGTATCAGACCGTGCAGGTGCGCACGCGTCACGGCTGGCGCTGGGTCGAGCGTCCGATCCGCGTCTGCCGTTGATCGATCCTCACGCGCGGCGGGGGTGAGCCTCCCCCGCGCGACGATCGCGAGAGCCCGTCGTTCCGACCGGAACGGCGGGCTCGCTCGTCTCGTGGCGCTCGTCGCCGCCTCCGGCGCTCACTGACGAGTGATCGGCACGACGAGGGCGCGGGTGCCGGCCGGTCGGGCGAGGCGCTCGGGCAGGGTCGAATGGGAGACGCGATCGTCGACGATCCAGCGCAGACCGCTCCAGGCGCGACGGCGGCCCTCGCTCGACACCGCCTCGAGCAGGGCGCGGCCGGCGCCGCGACCGCGGCGATCGTGACGGACGAACACCGTCTCCAGGAGGCCGGCCTCGAGGCCCGACAGGCAGTCCTCGAGTTCGTGGACGACGGCGAAGCCGATCAACTCGTCGCCGATCGTGGCGCCGAACAGGCGGATTCCCGGCGACGACAGCAGCTTCTCGGAATAGTAGCGATCGGGCCGCGGCGGTTCGCCGCCGCGAACCTCCTGGACATGGGCGGCCAGAAGCAGTGAGAGGGCGGACGAAGCGTCCAGACCCAGGCGCGTGACTACCACATCGGTCATCGTACCGCCTCCCCATGCGGGACAACGGCAGAAATGTCGCCGAGAGCGCGGGGAAGCGCAAGGGTTCACGTGGTCTCTGCGACTTTGTTCGCAGTCGCAACATGCCGAGGCGACGAGTCGCGGCGCCCTCCGGTCAGGGCTTCCGGACGGCGGCGAGGGCCTTGTCGATCTCGGGGCCGAGGACCATGCGCACGGCGCCGTCGGAGAGCGGGCCGATGAACTTGTACGAGATCACCCCGTCCGGGCGCACCACGTAGGTCTCCGGCACGCCGTAGACGCCCCAGTCGATGCCGACGCGACCGTTCTCGTCGAGACCGGCGGCGGCGTAGGGATTGCCCATGTCGCGCAGCCAGCGGGCGGCGTTGGCGGGTTCGTCCTTGTAGGCGACGCCGACCAGGCGCACGCGCGGATCGGTCGCCAGACGCTTCAACGTCTCGTGCTCGGTGCGGCACTCGACGCACCACGAGGCCCAGAAGTTGACGATCGTGACCTTGCCGGGGCCGGGCGCGGTGAACTCGCTCGAGGCGAGACCGGGCAGCGCCGCGCCGCCGGGAAGCGTGATCGGCACCGGCTTCAGGGCGAAGGCGGGCGCGGGTTTGCCGAGCAGGACCGAGGGCAGCGCGTTGGGGTCGCCGCCCTTCTCCAGCTTGTAGAGGAAGAAGGCGGCGAGCGCGACGAAGATCGCCAGCGGCAGATAGACCATCAGGCGCGGACGGGCGGGCGGACGCGAGCCCTCTTCGGTCGTGGGATCGAGGTCGCTCACCGGGTCTCTCCGTGGTCGGCGCCGTGCGAGCGGCGATGGATGCCGCGCGCCTCGAGATCGGCGAGGGCGCGACGTTGGGCGCGGCCGTCGAGGCCGACCCAGACGAACAGGGCGACCACCACCACCACGGCGAGGCCGTAGGCGGCGAAGATGAAGCCGGAATGAGTGCCGAACAGGTCCATGATCACTCCGCCCCCGCCGCCTGAACCAGGCGCATGGTGCGGATGCGCCGCCGGAGAATCTCGTTGCGCATCGCCAGGAGGTGGATCACCACGAACAGGAGGCTGAAGGCCACGGCCATGATCAGGAGCGGGATCAGCATCGACATGTCGATGGTCGAGCCGCCGAGGCGGAGCACCGAGGAGGGCTGATGGAGGGTGTTCCACCAGTCGACCGAGAACTTGATGATCGGGATGTTGATCACGCCGACCAGGGTCAGCACGGCGCCGGCCTTGGCGGCTCGGGCCGGGTCCTCCATCGTCTCCTGCAGGGCGATCAGGCCGAGATACATGATGAACAGCACCAGCACCGAGGTCAGGCGGGCGTCCCACACCCACCAGGTACCCCACATCGGCTTGCCCCAGAGCGAACCGGTGGCCAGCGCCAGGAAGGTGAAGGCGGCGCCGATCGGGGCGGCGCACTTGGCCGAGACGTCGGCGAGCGGATGGCGCCACACCAGGGTGCCGAAGGCCGAGCCGGCCATGGTGACGTAGCAGAACATCGACAGCCACGCGAAGGGGACGTGGATGTACATGATCTTGACGGTCTCGCCCTGCTGATAGTCGGCGGGCGCGCGGAAGAACACCAGCCACAGGCCGACGGCGAAGGTCGCGACCGTGACGGCGATCAGCCACGGCATCACCGCGGCGACGAGGCCGAGGAAGCGGGTCGGGTTGGCATAGTCCATCAACCGCATGGGACAGTTCCGAGTTGTGTCCGCCGGGTGGGCGAACGGGCGTTCCCGACGCCCCTCGCGTCCGGCTCCGCCGATCTCTCGTCCGCTTCCTAGCGCGCGAGAGCGTTCGTATCAATGCGGGTTTCCCGTTCGCGCCGCCTTGCGCCGGATCAAGTCGCCGCGACCTCGGCGTGAAGCGTCATTCGCCGGCATGGCGCAGCGCGGCGGCGGCGGCGATCGGGCCGAGCACCATCGAGAACAGGCCGAGGGCGGAGAGAACCGAAAACGGCGTCCAGAACGGGATGGTGCCGACCAGGACGGCGGTGGCCGACGACACGCCGAAGATCATGACCGGCACGGTCAGCGGCAGGACCAGGATGGCGAGCAGGAGCCCGCCGCGCTTCAGCGTCACCGTCAGCGCGGCGCCGATGGCGCCGGTGAAGGTGAGAGCGGGGGTGCCGACCAGCAGCGTCAGCGTGGTCGAGCCGATGGCGATCGGCTCCATGTTCATGAAGATCGCCAGCAGGGGCGCGGCGATCACCAGCGGCAGGCCGGTGGCGGCCCAGTGGGCGAGGCACTTGACCAGCACCACCAGCTCGAGCGGGCTCTCGCCCATCAGGATCAGATCGAGGCCGCCGTCGTCGCGATCGACCTGGAACAGGCGATCGAGCGAGAGCAGCGTGGCGAGCAGGGCGCCGATCCACAGGATGGCCGGGCCGATGCGGGCGAGCAGGTTCATGTCGGGACCGACGCCGAAGGGCACGACGGTCACGACGATGAGGAAGAACAGCGCGCCCATCAGCGCGCCGCCGCCGAGGCGCACGGCGAGGCGCCATTCGCGGCCGAAGAGGGCGAGGAGCGCGTTCATGCCGCTTCTCCGGCGATCGTCGCCGCGCCGAGCCGAAGACCGGCGGTGCGGGCGAAGGGCAGGGCGAGGTGGGTGGCGGCGACGACGAGGCCGCCGGCGTCGAGATGCTCACCGACGATCTCGAGCAGGCGCGCCTCGGAGGCGGCGTCGAGGGCCGAGGTCGGCTCGTCGAGCAGCCAGATCGGACGCTTCGTCACCAGGAGACGGGCGAAGGCGAGGCGGCGACGCTGGCCGGCGGAGAGATAGGCGGCGGGCAGATCGATCAGGCGGGCGAGGCCGACGCGGTCGAGCGCGTCCCACACCGGCGCGTCGGGCTCGCCGAAGAAGTCGCGCCAGAAGGCGAGGTTCTCGGCGACGGTGAGCTGGGGCTTGAGCGCGTCCTGATGGCCGAAGTAGTGGCACTGCTGCGGGATGGTCAGCTCGGCGTCGCCGCCCTCGACGACGAGTTCGCCGCCGACCGGGCGCAGGAGACCGGCGATCAGGCGCAGCAGCGTCGACTTGCCGGCGCCGTTGGGGCCGGTGACGACCAGCGCCACGCCCTTCTCGGCCGCGAAGGAGAGATCGGCGAGCACGCGGCGCCCACCGCGATCGAGCGTCAGTCCCCGTCCGACGAGGCGTTCGACTTGGGACGACATGGTTCGGTCCGATCTCCGCATCCGCGCCGATCCCGCGATCGGCCCTCCGTCATAGGCCAATCGCGGGCGCGACGGCAACCGCCCGTCGGCGATGGGCGATGGATCACGGGCGAGATCCGGTCGTCTCACCCCGTTGTGACTGGTTCGCGACGGCTCGGGCTTCTATTGTCACGTCGACGGCCGATGCGCGGATCGCGCGGCGGCGAGGCGCGTCCGGTGGGCGCGCGGGAAAGAGGCGGCGACGGGTGGCGCGGGTGCGAGCGGGTGGGAAGCGTTCGAACGGAGCGCGACGGGCGGTGAGGGGGACGGGTCTCGTCCTCGCCACGTGTCTGTGCGCGACGGCGGCGCCCGCGACGGCGGACCCGGCGACGGGACGGCCGGTGGCGGTGGTGGAGCTGTTCACCTCGCAGAGCTGCGCGAACTGTCCGCCGGCCGACGCCTTTCTCGCCGAGATGGCCGCCGATCGCGAACTGGTGACGCTGTCGTTCCCGGTCGACTACTGGGACTGGCTCGGCTGGAAGGACACCGCCGCCAAACCGGAGTTCACCCGGCGCCAGAAGAGCTACGCGGCGGCGCGCGGCGACCGCGAGGTGTTCACGCCTCAGATGGTGGTCAACGGGCGCAAGCAGGTGGTCGGGTCCGATCGGGCGGCGATCCGGCGCGAGATCTCGGCCGGAACCGCCGCCGCGCACCGCGATCTGGCGGTGGAGGTCGATCTCGAGGCGACGGGCGACGCGCTGGTGGTGCGCATCGCCGACGCGCCGGCGGACTGGGACGGGGCGCAGGCGACGGTGTGGCTGGCGCGCTACGACCATCGCCGCACCGTGCCGGTGGGGCGCGGCGAGAACAACGGACGCACGCTGACCTACGCCCATCTGGTGCGCTCGCTGCAGCCGATCGGCATGTGGAAGGGGCGTTCGGTGCGGATCGAACTGCCGCGCGAGGGCACGGCGGCCGATCGCGACGTCGGATGCGCGGTGCTGGTGCAGGTCGAGCAGGGCGGGTTGCCGGGGGCGATCGTCGGGGCGCAGACCTGCGGCGGTCCGGCCTCTTGAGCCTCACGGCTCGATCAGGCGCGGCTTCTTCTCCAGAACGGCGACGACGCGGGCGAGGTCGTGACCGCGCTTGAGGATGCGGCCGCCGGTGTCGGTGACCGAAAAGGCGCCCTGGCGCGCGGCCAGACGCGGGGTCTTCTCGATGCGGTAGAGCGGCGCCTCCGAGGTGCGGCGGAACACCGAGAACACGGCGCGGTCGTCGAGATGGTCGATGGCGTAGTCGCGCCATTCGCCGGCGGCGACCATGCGGCCGTAGACGTCGAGGATGCGCTGGAGTTCGTGGCGATCGAAGGCGACCTTCCTCGGCGCGTCGGGGCGCCGAAAGGCCACGATGCTCGGCATCGCCTGCGACGCCGCGTCGTTCGTCCGTCGTCCGCCGTCGTCCAAAAGGGCTCTCCGTCGTTTCGTCGCCGAAGGATCATGATCCTCGAGCCCGGCGGGTTCGGCAAGAGGGAAGACGGCGATCGGGTTTGACGCGGCCCGGTTCCCCGGTCACATTTCACCGCCTCTCCCTCCCGCCCCACGGATCGCCATGCGTCTCGGATCTCTTCTCGTCGCCGCGGCCGTGGCCGCTCTCCTGTCGAACCCGGTCGCGGGCGCGGACGGGGCGCGGCGGCCGCCCTCGCCGGAGATCGAGGCGAAGATCACCGATCTGATCGCGCGCATGACGCTCGAGGAGAAGATCGGGCAGATGGTCATGCGCGGCTGGGGCGACGACTTCGACGAGAAGGCGGTGGCCGAGGGCCGGGTCGGCATCGTGTCGAGCGTCGACGTGCCGGAGCTGATGGTGCGCTATCAGGCGCTGGCGCGCGGGTCGCGGCTGGGCATTCCGCTGATCTTCGCCCGCGACGCCATCCACGGCTATCGCACGCTCCTGCCGGTGCCGCTCGGTCTGGCGGCGACGTTCGACGGCGAGGTGATCGAGGCGGCGGGACGGGTGTCGGGCGAGGAATCGGCGGCGGCCGGGCTCCATGCTGTGCTCGGGCCGATGGTCGACGCGTCGCGCGATCCGCGCTGGGGGCGGGTGGTCGAGGGGCCGGGCGAGGACACGTTCCTGGCGCGGCTGTTCGCGCGGCGGATGATCGCCGGGCAGACGGCGGGTGGGGTGGGCTCGACGGTCAAGCACTTCGTCGGCTACGGCGCTGTGCGTGCCGGCAAGGACTATTCGGAAGCCGACGTCTCCGCGCCCGATCTCGCCGATCGGCATCTGCCGCCGTTCCGGGCGGGGATCGACGCGGGCGCGCAGTTCGTGATGGCGGCGTTCTCGGTGCTCAACGGCGTGCCGGTGACGGCCAATCGACGCCTGCTCGACGATCTCCTGCGGCGGGAGTGGGGGTTCGACGGGGTCGTGGTGTCCGATTGGGACGCGATCCGCGAGCTGTTGCCGCACGGGGTGGCGGCGAACCGCACCGACGCGGCCGAGAAGGCGGTCATGGCCGGCATCGACGTCGACATGGCGAGCGGGTTCTACACCGAACAGCTGCCGGGGCTGGTGGCGTCGGGACGGGTGCCGACGGCGCGGATCGACGAGGCGGTCCGGCGGGTGCTGCGGGTCAAGTTCCGGCTCGGCCTGTTCGATCCGCCCGGCGCCGGACGGGCGGTCGATTCGGCCACCTACGAGCGGGTCACGGCGACGGTGGCGCAGCGCGAGACGGCGCGCGAGGCGGCGCGGCGCTCGATCGTGCTCCTGAAGAACGAGGGCGGACTGCTGCCGCTGGAGACGCCGCCGAAGCGGATCGTGGTGGTCGGCGGGGCGGCCGAGGACGCGGGCGACCTGATGGGCGCGTGGGGGGCGATGGCGCGGCGCGAGGACACGCCGCCGCTGCTCCCCGAATTCGAACGCCGGTTCGGGGCCAAGGGGGCGACGATCACCTTCGCGCGCGGCTGCGACGACGCCTGCACCACGACCGACGGGTTCGCGGCGGCGGAAGCGGCGGCGCGGGCGGCGGATCTGGTGATCGCGGTGCTGGGCGAACCCTGGTACGCGACGGCGGAATCGACCTCGCGCACCCGGCTCGGGCTGCCCGGTCATCAGCAGGCGCTGCTCGATCGGCTGGCGGCGACGGGCAAGCCGATCGTGCTGGTGACGCTGGCGGGGCGGGCGATGGCGATGGGCGAGGCGATGGCCAGGGCCGACGCCGTGCTCTACGTGTTCTCGCCGGGCACGATGGGCGCGCCGGCGCTCGCCGACGTGCTCACGGGCGAGAGCAATCCGTCGGGGCGGTTGCCGATGAGCCTGCCGCGCGCGGTCGGGCAGATCCCGATCGCCTACGACGTGCTGCCGACCGGGCGGCCGTGGTCGCCGGGCGACCAGCTCGCCTCACGCTACATCGACGAGGAGGTGACGCCGCTCCTGCCGTTCGGCTTCGGCCTGTCCTACACGAGCTTCGCCTATTCCGACGCGCGGGTTTCGGCGGAGAAGGTCGGGCGGGGCGACACGGTCAGGGTCGAGGCGACGGTCACCAACACGGGGTCGCGGGCCGGGCGGGAGATCGCGCAGCTCTACGTGCGCGATCCGGTCGCCTCGTCGTCGCGGCCGCTGCGGCAGTTGAAGGGGCTCGCCAGGGTCGATCTGGCGCCGGGAGAGGCGAAGCGGGTGGCGATCGATCTGCCGGTGGCCGAGCTCGCCTTCGCCGACTTCGACGGGCGTCCGGTTCTGGAGACCGGGCGGATCGAGGTCGGGGTCGGCGGGTCGTCCGACGTGCGGCTCACGGCGGCGTTCGAGGTGGTCGAGCGCTGACGCTCACTCGGCGAGGTCGACGCCGAGCAGGGTGAGGGCGCTCGCCGCCATGATCTTGGCGGAGGCGACCAGATCGTCGATCGCCACCCATTCGTCGGGCTGATGGGCGAGATCGAGCACGCCGGGGCCGTAGGCGACGCAGGCCGGGGCCGAGGCGAGCCGGGCGAGGTGCTTCTGGTCGTAGGTGCCGGGCGAGGCGACGTGGGCGGCCGGGCGGTCGAGCACGCGGTGGATCCAGTGATCGAGCGCGCCGACGAGGGGGGCGCTCGGCTCGGTCATGGTGGCGGGGAAGCTCATCAGCTCGGTCAGGCGCCAGTCGAGGCCGGGGCGGGCGGCCTTGACCCGGTCGAGCAGCTCGACGATCTCGGCGCGGACGTCGTTCTCGTCCTCCTCGACCAGGAAACGGCGATCGATCACCAGACGACAGTCGTCGGCGACGAGCGGGGCGGGCAGGGCGCCGTCGGGGCTCTCGGCGAGACCGCCGTGGATCGAATTGAGGTTGAGGGTGGCCATGCGGGCGCCCTCGGGCACGCAGGGCATGCGGGTGGCGCGGGCGGCGAGCTTCGGCAGCAGCTCGGTCTCGATCAGGGCGAGGACCTCGGCCATGCCGCGAATGGCCGAGACGCCGAGGAAGGGCATCGAGCCGTGGGCGATGCGGCCGGTCATCTCCACCCCCGCCCACCACACGCCGCGATGGCCGAGGCAGACGCGATCGACGCCGAGCGGTTCGGGGATGATCACGTGGTCGACCCGATCGAAGCGGCCGATCCTCGCCAGATGGGCCATGCCGCCGAAGCCGCCGGATTCCTCGTCGGCGGTGCCGGAGAACTCCAGCGCGCCGGGGTGGGCGATGCCGCAGGCGACGATCGCCTCCAGGGCGACGATCGCGGCGGCGATGCCCCCCTTCATGTCGGCGGTGCCGCGCCCCCAGACGCGGCCGTCGGCGATGCGCCCCTCGAACGGCGGGACGGTCCAGCCGGACCCGGCCTCGACCACGTCGACGTGGCCGTTGAAGTGGACGGTGGGGCCGGGGGACACGCCGTCGCGGCGGGCGACGACGTTGAGGCGGGGGTAGGCGTCGCAGTCGCCGGGGGCGCCGTGGGCGCGGACGTAGTCGACGACGAAGCCGGAGGCGGCCAGGCGTTCGCCGAGGAGGCGGACGCAGGGACCGTAGTCGCGGCCGGGCGGGTTGACCGTCTCGACGCGGACGAGATCGCGGGTCAGCGCGGCGAGGTCGTCGCGACGGGCGTCGATCAGGGCGAACAGGCGCGCGATCGGGGAGGGCACGGTCTCTCTTCCGGGTTCGAGGGGATCGGACGACGACTATAGGCGCCCGCGCGGCGAGGACCAGCCCGTGCGTCGACCCGCGTGCGTTCGTCTCCGGGAGCGGGCGTCACCGCCCCGTCATTTTTGACGACTTGCGCCAATCTGTCATCTCGGGCCACCTCGATCGACTTCCGTAAGGATCGATTCGACCGATCGGGTCGCGGCACGGGGCGAGGTGCATCGCGGCGCAGGGGGATCGCAGGGGCGATCGACCCGGGAACCGAGGTCCTCGCCCGTCCGGTCGCGCACGCGAGGTCGTACCGATGGCGGAATCCGGGTCTTCGAAGGACGAACGAGAGCCGGGACGTCCCGGGATCTCCTTCGATGCGTTGCTCGAAGCGATCGACACCATTCCCGACGGGTTCGTGGTCTACGACGCGGACGATCGGCTGGTGCTGTGCAATCGCGCCTTTCGCGCCCTCAACGCCGACATCGACGATCTGATCGTGCCGGGCGTCGCCTTCGCCGACCTGCTCGAGGCCAAGGCGGGGCGGACGGGTCCGGGGGCGGGAGAGGAGACGCGGCGGCGCGCGCTCGGTTGCGGGCTGAACTGCGGACCGATCTGCGCCGACTGGAACGGCTGTCGCGGCGACGTCGACGTGCGCTCGCCGGCGCATTCCGACGGAACGACGTTCGAGACCACGCTCGACGGCCGCTGGCACCGGGTCGACGAGCATCGCACGCCGAGCGGGTTGACGGTGGGGCTGCGCACCGATCTCACCGACATTCGCGACGCCCAGAGCCAGTTGGCGCGGTCGGAGGCGAAGTTTCGGGCGCTCTACGCGTTGGCGCCGGTCGGGATCGCCCGCACCGCGGTCGACGGGCGCATCGTCGACGCCAATCCGGCCTTCGCGGTGATCACCGGCTCGAGCCCGAACGATCGACGCTCGTTCGCCGATCTGTTCGACGCGCGCGATCGCGATCTCGTGCGGGGCGATCTCGAGACGGCGCTGGCGGCCGGGTCGTACGGGCCGGTCGAGCGGCGACTGGTCGGGCCCGACGGCGGCGAGATCACGTTCTGGGCGCAGGGGACGGTGGTGCGCGGGGCGGACGGCGAGGTGTCGCTGTGGACCATCCTGCAGGACATCAGTGATCGCAAGCGCTCGGAGGCGCGGATCTGGCACGCCGCCCATCACGACGTCCTCACCGGCCTGCCCAATCGCAAGTATCTGTCGGAGCGACTGGCGCAGGGGCTGACGGGCCGCGCGCGCATCGGCCTGCTGCTGATCGATCTCGACAACTTCAAGTTGGTCAACGACACGCTCGGCCACGAGGCGGGCGACGTGCTGCTGCAGGCGGTGGCGGAGCGGCTGGAGGCGAGCGTGCGCGGGCGCGACTTCGTGGCGCGGCTCGGCGGCGACGAATTCGCGGTGGTGGCGGAGGGGATCGGCGACATGGAGGAGCTGCGCCGGTTGGCGGAGCGGATCTTCGCGCGGTTCGGCGAGGAGATCGCCTATCGCGACCGGTCGCTGCGGGTCGGGGCGAGCGTGGGCATGGCGCTGGCGCCCGATCACGGTTCGGACGCCGGCGAGCTGCTGCGCTTCGCCGATCTCGCTCTCTACGAGGCCAAGCGTGCCGGGCGCAATCGCGCGGTGATGTTCGAGACGGCGATGCAGGACAGCAGCCGGCGGCGGTTCGAGGTGCTGTCGGCGACGCGCACGGCGCTGGCGGAGGGGCGGATCGTGCCGCACTACCAGCCGATCGTTGATCTGGCGACCGGCGGACTGCGCGGGCTCGAGGCGCTGTGCCGGGTCGAGGGCGAGAGCGGGTTCCGGCTGGAGGCGGGCGAGATCTTCCAGCATTCCGACCTCGGGCGCGAGGTCGACCGGCGCATGATCGATCTGGTGACCGACGACATGGCGCGTTGGCGCGATCAGGGGTTCGACTTCGTCCGGGTGGCGATCAACGTGTGCGACGCGGAGTTCTGGCAGGACGGGTTCGACCGGCGCGTGATCGAGAAGCTGGCGGCCAAGGGGATCGATCCGAGCCGATTCGGGGTGGAGGTGACCGAATCGACCCTGCTCGAGGTCGGCGGCATCGACATCGCGCCGATGATCGGGCGGCTGCGCGATCACGGGCTGTCGATGGCGCTCGACGACTTCGGCACCGGCTTCGCCTCGCTCACCCATCTGAAGAACCTGCCGGTCGATCGGGTGAAGATCGATCGCTCCTTCATCGGCGACATCGTGTTCGATTCGGCGAGCCGGGCGATCGTCGAGGCGCTGGTGCGGCTCGGGCGCGGGCTCGGCAAGGAGATCGTGGCGGAGGGGATCGAGACCGAGGCGCAGCAGCGAGTGCTCGAGGAGCTCGGTTGCGCTCTCGGTCAGGGCCATCTGTTCGGGCGCGGCGCGGACGCGGCGGCGACGGCGGCGGCGTGGCGCGAGGACGGGCGGGCCGGTGAGGCACGGCGGCAACGACCGGGGGCCGACGTCGCCGGTCCGACACGACGACGGGTGGTGTGAGCGTGACGGTTCTGCGATAGTCGGCGATCCGTTCTCCCCGATCCGGCCCGTTCCCGCATGCTCGACCTCCTCAAGCGCCTGTTCTCCGATCTGATGTCGCGCGAACCGCAGACGGTGTTCGCCGACAACGACCCGCGTCTGGCGGTGGCGGCGCTGATGTGCCACGTGGTCGCCGCCGACGGCGTGGTGCGCCCGGCCGAACGGCAACGGGTGATCGAGGAGCTGGCGCACCGCTATCACATGTCCGAGGAGGACGCCGAAGTGCTGGCGGAGGCGGCGCGGCGGGCCGAACTCGAATCGGCGGCGCTGCAACGCTTCACCGGCGGCCTGCAGCGCGGGCTGCCGCTGGAGGAGCGGCGCGAGATCGTGACCTCGCTGTGGAAGGTGGTGCTGGCCGACGGCGTGGTCCACGAGTTCGAGGACAACGTGGTGTGGCGCATCGCCGATCTGCTCGGCATCGAGGCGCACGAGCGCGTGGCGCTGCGCAAGACGGTCGAGGCGGAGATCGCCGACGCGGCGCTCGGCGTCGAGGGCGGTCACGAAGCCGAACGGAGCGTCGTCCCTCCCAAGCGGGGCGGCGGGACATCGATCTCGTCATGACCGTGCCGCCTTCGTCCCGTCCGGCGCCGGTGCTGGTGGTGCTGCATCAGGAGACGTCGAGCCCGGGGCGGCTCGGCCAGATGCTCACCCGGCGCGGCCATACGCTCGACATCCGGCGTCCGCGCTTCGGCGATCCGCTGCCGACCACGCTCGAACGCCACGCCGGGGCGATCGTCTTCGGCGGGCCGATGAGCGCCAACGACGACGAGGACTGGATTCGTCGCGAGATCGACTGGGTCGGGGTGCCGCTGGCTGAGGGCAAGCCGTTTCTGGGGATCTGTCTCGGGGCGCAGATGCTGGCGCGTCATCTCGGCGCGACGGTGAAGGCGCATCCGCGCGGCGAGGTCGAGGTGGGGTGGTATCCGCTCCACGCCGAGCCGGAGGCGCGCGACATGCTGCCGTGGCCGCAGTTCGTCTATCAGTGGCACACGGAAGGCTTCGACGTGCCGAGCGGCGCGCGCCTGCTGGCCAAGGGCGAGCGCTTCTCCAACCAGGCGATGGTGGTGGGGCGCAACGCGTTCGGCATCCAGTTCCACCCCGAGCTGACGCTGGCGATGATGCATCGCTGGACCGTGCGCGCGGCCCATCGCCTGGAGGCGCCGGGGGCGCAGGCGCGCCATCATCACTTCGAGGGTCGCGGGATCTGGGATCACCAGACACGGCTGTGGACCGAGCGGTTGCTCGATCTGTGGCTGGCGCCGGCCGAAGGCGGCGGAGGCGACATAGCGGAAACGAGCGACCCCGCCACCGGGGGGAGGTGACGGGGTCGAGGGGGAGTTCGGGGGGTATCTTCCGTATCGTCGATCGCGGCCCAGGGGGGGGAGGCCGGTATCGGGGGTCGCCTTCGGACGGCTCGCGGCGTTCGGCGAGCCGGGGGGATCGGGGCTGTAGAGGGGCTCACCGCCGCTCGTTCGAACCGTCCGAAGCGATGATCGTAAGATGACGGGCCAACATGGCTCGCACTTGTTCGAATCTCGGCGAAAATTCGGCGACGATCACGAAATCCTGAACGCGGCGGCGAGGCGGAGACCTCGTCGAGTTGACCTAGGGAAAGCTTTTACGACATTTCAGTCCATTCGCGGATTGACGCAGTGTCGACGTGCGGTATCGTTCGTCGAACGAAGGGAGGGGGCCGGGATCGCGCATCCACTCGATCGGTGGTATGGACGTCGCGTCCTTCCGACTTCGCCGTCACCGCGAACATCCTGTTCAGAGTTCGTCACCGAGCTCGTCGCAACGATCGACACCGCAGATGAACCGACTCGATAGTGCGCTCAACTTCATCGAAGACATCGCGGTTCAGCCCGATGTCGATTCGATGTTGGCGCGACTTCGGCGGGTGGTCGGCGACTTCGGCTTCGATTCGTTCCTGCTCACCGGCGTGCCTGATCCGGGGCGGCGGATCGACGGCTACATCATGCTGTCGGGCTGGGACAAGAGCTGGCTCGAACGCTACGTGTCGCAGGACTACGTGCAGATCGATCCGATCGCGCGGCGACTGCAGAGCGCGGCCGATCCCTTCACCTGGTCGGAGACGATCGAGGGGCTGTCGCTCGACGCGGCGGCGCGGCAGGTGATGGACGAGGCGGCGGCGATCGGCATGCGCGACGGACTGTGCGTGCCGCTCTACGATCTCGACGGGCGTCGTTCTGTGCTGTCGATGGCGGCGCAGAGCATCGATCTGTCGCCGGCCGACAAGGGCGTGTTGCATCTGGTGGCGATGTACGCCCAGAACCGCATCCGCGATCTGGTCGACACCTCCTCGGAACGGGGCCGGAGGCCGGCGCTCAGCCCGCGCGAACGCGAATGCCTGCAGTGGACGGCGGCGGGCAAGACGTCCTGGGAAATCGCGGCGATCCTGCGTCTGTCGCAGAACACCACCGACGGTTACATCGCTTCGGCGACCCGCAAGCTCGGCGCCAGCAATCGCACTCAGGCGGTGGCCGAAGGTATTCGGCGCGGCATCATCCACTGATCGTCGGTTTCAGATTTCACACGGTACTTTCGTCTCGTGTTGGTTGCGCACGCTATTACAACCGACACTAGAACGTTGTATTTGCCGAAACCCGTTTCATCATCCTCGAGTCGCACGTGGAGGAGATTCGCGTCCCGCGATCGTCTCCTCGCGTGCCAACCCCAACTCGAGGAACCGAAATGATCCGTGTGTTCAAGAACGTCACCGCCGATTCCCGCATTCCCGAAATCGAGCAGGCGTGGCGGCTGCGCCATCGCGTCTTCGTCGAAGAAAAGGGCTGGTCCGATCTGGCGCGGCCGGACGGCCGGGAGATCGACGCGTTCGATCACGACGAGGCGGTGCATCTGTGCGTGATGCGTGGTTCGCGCGTCGTGGCCTATGCCCGGCTGCTGCCGACGACGCGGCCGCATCTCTTGTCCGACGTGCTGCCGGAACTGTGCCGGTTCCGCGACGTGCCGCGGGCGGCCGACACGATGGAATGGACGCGCCACTGCGTCGATCCGGACCATCGCGGGGCGACCTTCGCCATGGGCGACGTCGAGCGCGAGCTGGTACTGGCGATCGTCGAATGGTCGGCGGCCAACGGCATCGAGCATCTGACGGCGGAGGGTCACCCGATCTGGGTGTCGCGGCTCCTGCGCCTGGGCTTCGGGGTCGAGCCGCTGTGCCTGCCGACGCCGATCGCCGGGGAGAATGCGCTCGGGCTCTACATCACCATCACCGACCAGACGGTGGAGAAGACCCGGCGGCTGCTGGCGCCGGAGCGGGCGAGCGTGGCGGCGGCGGCGATCGCCGCGAAGGACGCGCCGACGGTGCAGACGGCCTGATCGGGCGGCCCGTTCCTCTCGACGACCCCGACGTCGGTCACGACGTCGGGGCGATCACGGGAGCATCGGCGGTCGGGTCATCGGCCGCGCGGGTGCGGCCGCGGCGGGTGAAGACCATCAGTGCCGAGGGCGTGACGACCAGGGTCAGCACGGTGGCGAAGGCCAGACCGAAGACGATGGCGTTCGACAGGTGGATCCACCACTGGGTCGAGGGCGCGCCGATGGTGGTCTCGTGCAGGATCAGGTCCGGGTTGACGCCGAAGGCGATCGGCAGCACGCCGAGCACGGCGGTGACGGCGGTCAGCACCACCGGGCGGGCGCGTTCGCGACAGGTCTCGAGGGCGGCGGCGCGCTTGTCCCAGCCCTCGTCGAGGAGCCGGTCGTAGGTGTCGATCAGCACGATGTTGTTGTTGACCACCACGCCGGCGAGGGCGATCACGCCGATGCCGCTCATCACCACCGAGAAGGCGAGATCGGAGGCCATCAGGCCGAGGAACACGCCGATGGTGGAGAAGATCACCGCCGAGAGAACCAGCGCGACCGAGGTGAAGCGGCCGAACTGGGCCAGCAGCACGGCGAAGATCAGGAACAGGGCGGTGCCGAAGGCCTTGCCGAGGAAGGCGGAGGCCTTGCGGCGCTCCTCGTCCTCGCCCTTGAGCGTCCAGCGCACGCCGGTGCCGAGGTCGACGCTCTTCAGCTCGCGGGCGACGGCCTCCTGGACGTCGGCGGCCTGAACGCCCTCGCGCAGGTTGGCGGAGACGGTGAGGACGCGCTCGCCGTCGACGCGGGTGAGGCGGCCGACGCGGGGGGCGGGCTTGCGCTCCATGACGTTGCCGATCGGCACCGATCCGCCGGCGGCGGTGATGCGCAGCTCGTCGAGCGTGGCGAGGGTGCGCCGCTCGGGCGGGAAGCGCAGGACGATGTCGACCGAATCGGTGGTGTCGGCCGGGCGATACTCGGTGAGCTTCAGGCCGTTGGTGACGAGCTGGACGGCGGAGCCGACGGTGCCGATCGACACGCCGTACTTGGCGGCCTGCGAGCGCGACACCTCGAGGCGCCAGTCGATGCCGGGGATCGGGCGGGCGTCGTCGATGTCGACGATCTCGGGCCGGGTCTCGAGCAGGGCGGCGACGCGGGCGGCGGCGGCGGGCAGTTTCTCGGGATCGGCGGCGGAGATCTGGATCTGGATCGGCTTGCCGGTCGGGGGGCCGGCCTCGGGCTTGCGCGGCTCGGCCTCGAGGCCGGGCATGCCCTCGGTGCGGGCGCGGATGTCGGCCAGGACGTCGCGGGCGGGACGGCGCTCGCGCCAGTCGACCAGTTCGAACTGGATCACACCGACCACGTCCTCGGCGACGTCGCCCGATCCGCCCTTCTGTTCGCCGACGCGGGTGTAGACCCGCTTCAGCTCGGGCATGGCGAGCAGGCGCTTCTCGACGGCGCCGACGGCGAGGTTCTTCTCCTCGAGGGAGAGGTTGCCGCGGGCGTGGACGTGGACGAGGCCGTAGTCGGGTTCGACCTCGGGAAAGAAGACCACGCCGTTGCCTAGGCGGCCGTAGATCTGGGGCACGATCAGGAGCAGGGCCACGGTGATCGCCAGCACGGTCTTGGGATGATCGACGGCGCGGCCGACGATGCGCATATAGAGACCGTCGACCTTCCTCACCTCGTGCTTCGGCGGGCGGCCGAACAGCGAGCCGAGCGTGGGGGTGAAGATCAGCGAGAAGATCAGCGAGGCGGAGAGCGTGGCGATCAGGGTGATCGGCATGTACTTCATGAATTCGCCGACGGTTCCGGGCCAGAACAGCAGCGGCGAGAAGGCGGCGACGCGGGTGGCGGTGGCGGCGAAGACGGGGCCCGCCATGCGGCGGGCGGCCAGCGTGTAGGCCTCCTTCGGCGCCATGCCCTCCTCCATGCGGCGCTCGGCGAACTCGGCGACGATGATGGCGTCGTCGACCAGCATGCCGACGGCGAGGATCAGCGAGAACAGCACGACGATGTTGACGGTGAGCCCGGCCAGCGACAGCCACATGATGCCCATCAGGAACGAGGTCGGGATGGCCAGGCCGATCATGGTGGAGGCGCGGAAGCCGAGGGCCCACAGGATCACCACGAACACCAGCAGCACGGCGATCAGCACCGAGTTCTGGAGGTCGTCGAGCAGCCGGCGGATGTCGGTCGACTTGTCCTGGGAGAAGGCGACGTGGACACCCTCGGGCATCTTCTCGGCGAAGCGGCCGGCGACCCACTTCACCGCGTCGACGGTCTCGATCAGGTTGGCGCCGGTGCGCTTGACCACCTCGATGGCGATGGCCTGGCGGCCGTCGATGCGGGTGATGGTGGTGGCGTCCTTGAAGGTGCGCCGCACCGAGGCGACCTCGAGGGCGCGGACGACGGCGTTGGGGCCGGCGAGGATCGGCAGATCGGCGATGTCGGCGAGACCCTCGATCAGCGAGGGAATCTTGACGGCGTAGCGGCCCTGGGCGCCCTCGAGCGTGCCGGCGGCGACCAGCTGGTTCGATCCGGCGGCGATGGCCAGGAGCGCGTCGAGCGACACGCCGTAGGACTGGAGCAGCATCGGGTCGACGTCGATCTCGACCAGATCGTCGCGGGCGCCCTGAAGATCGGCGGAGAGGACGCCGGGGACCTGCTCGATCAGGCGGCGCAGCTCGCGGGCGAGGCGGGTCAGGGTGCGCTCGGGCGCGTCGCCCGACAGCGTCACCACCATGACAGGGAACAACGACAGGTTGACCTCGCGCACCGCCGGTTCGTCGGCGGCGGAGGGCAGATCGCGCTTGGCGTCGTCGACCTTGGCGCGGACGTCGGCGAGGGCGGCGGCGCTGTCGAAGCCGGCGTTGAACTCGAGCAGGACGTAACCGCCGCCCTCGTAGGCCTGGGAGCGCATCTCCTTGACGTTGGTCACCGACTTCAGCCGGGTCTCGACCGGACGCAGCAGCAGACGCTCCGAATCCTCCGGCGAGATGCCGCGCAGACCGAGCTGGACGTAGACGATCGGAATGCGGACGTCCGGTTCCGCCTCCTTCGGAATCGAGAAATAGGCGACGGACCCGGCGATCAGGGTGAAGATCAGCACGACCAGGGTGAGGCGCCAGTTGCGGACGGCGAGTTCGACCGGATTCATTCGACCTTCTCCGCGACGACCCGGCGGCCGACCTTCACGAACTCCTGTCCGGCGACGATGACGCGGGCGCCGTCGGGGATGCCGGCGAGCCACAGGCCGTCGGCGGTGTCGTCGAGAATGTCGACCTTGACGAAGGCGACCTCGTCGGCGGCGTCGACCACGCGCACGCCGATGGTGCCGTCGTCGGCGAGGCTGAGGACCGAACGCGGCAGGCGCACGGCCGGCAGCGGGTCGGCGGCGAGGGTGATCTCGGCGGTGAGGCCGGCGGCGATCGAGAAGTCCGGGTTGGCGGCCTCCACCTCGACCCGGTAGGTGCGGGTCTTGGGGTCGGCGGCGCGCGAGACGAAGGCGACGCGACCGACGACGGCGCGGCCGGAGACGAGACGGACCTCGGCCGGGCGACCGACGTCGACGCGGCCGACGGCGCGCTCGGACACTTCGGCGGCGACGCGGATCGGGTCGAGGGCGATGACGGTGGCGATCAGGCGGCCGTCGGCGATCGACTGGCCGCGTTCGACCGGCAGATCGTCGACGATGCCGGCGATCGGCGACACCAGGGTCTTCTTGTCGAGCTCGACGCGGGCCATCTCCAGGCTGGCGGCGGCGGCATCGACGGCGGCGCGCGAGCCGATCAGGCCGAGGCGGGGATTGGCGCCGGTGGCGGTGAGGCGGGTGGCGGCCTCGAACTCGGCCTTGCGCTGTTCGTGGAGCGCCTCGGCATGGCGCACGGCGGCGGCGCGGCCCTCGTCGGCGAGGCGGGCGATCACGGCGCCGGCGGCGACGGTGGCGCCCTTGGGCACCGGCAGTTCGTCGATCACGCCGGGGCCGCGCGCGCTCACCGCCACGGTCTTGTCTGCCTCGGTGCGGCCGGAGACGACGAGCAGGCGGCGATAGGGCTCGGCGCGCACGACCACGACGCCGACCTTGCGGAGCTGTGTGGTCGGGGTCTCGGCGGCGCGGGTGGGGGTGGGGCGCGATCCGACCGAGCCGAAATGGCCGAGGGCGATCCAGGTCGCCGCGGCGAGGAGCACCAGCACGGCGGCGATGCGATTGAAGGACAGCGACTTCATGCGACCCCCGGCGGGCGTTCCGACGCGCGGGTGTGCCGGAGCACGGCGTCTTGAGAGATGGGACGAACGACGCGCGGCGCGGGAGACCTCGCCGGTTCGACGCGCGCGGCGGCGGCGATCTCCGAGCGATGCGGGCCGTCACGCGAGGCGGCGAAGACGGTCATGGTTCCGTTCTCCGGTACGTCGGACGATCGACCAACCCCACTTAAGACGCGGAACAGAGCCGGTCGAGGGGGTGGCGGCAAAAAAGTGGCAATAGGTCGCGGGGCGAGGTCGAGGAACGGAAATATCGAACAATCATCATATTCACCTGAATTCGCTTTCGAACCCGGGTCGAACCACGACGATCACCGTCGGTGCGGTCGAGATCCGCCGTGATCGTCGAGCAATCGGAGGTGTCGGTTTTTTTTCGGGAGGAACAAAACTTGGACGTACGATCGATAATTCGAAACGGGTGATCTTCGCTCACACGGGAATACGTTGCGGGCGACGGTGTTGCGTCCGGGCTACGCAGAAGTGCGGTTTCGAGAGTCGAAGAGCGTTTTCCGGCGCTTCGGCGAGATTGATCTCGATCAAAGGCAAAGACGGCGCGGTGGTTCTAACCAGTGGAACGTGCGGCACGAGGGGTGCCGTGGCCGAAGCCGTCGACGGCTTCGTCAGGTTTCGGAGGATGTCCCATGTTCAAAGTCGCCCTGCTCATCTGGATCGTGCTCGGCACCACGCTGGCCGGCATCGGTCTGACGCTGACCTTGACCATTCCGTCGCTGCAGGCCAACGCGATGAAGCTCCTGCCGATCTTCTCGCTCGTCGGCGCCGTCGTCGCCATTCCGGCGTCGATCGTGGTCGCCAAGAAGATCCTGGCGCTGACCAAGGGCGCCTGAGCCCGACCGGCGACCTCGCGCCGAGCAATGTGAAACGGCGGGACCCGTTGGGGGTGCCCGCCGTCTTCGTTTCGACGCTTCGGTCGCGACGGCGGCCGATCAGGCGGCGCGGCGCTCGGTCAGCTCGCGCAGGAGGCGTTCGACCTCCTCCGACAGGCGCTGGGCCTGTTCGTTGAGTTCGCCGGCGAGCGCGGCCAGATTGGTGGCGGCGAGGTCGGTGTCCTCGGCCATGCGCGGCAGATGGTTGATCGCCTCGACGGCGGCGCTGGTCGCCTCGCTGGCGCGATAGAGGCTGTCGGTGATCTCCTGGGTGGCGACGTTCTGCTCCTCGACGGCGCCGGCGACGGCGGTCGAGTAGCTCGACATCGAGCCGATCGAATCCGTGATCTCGCCGACCGAGGCGAAGACGTCGCGGGTGGCGGAGCGGATGTCGGCGACCTGGCGCTCGATCTCCTCGGTGGCCTTGGCGGTCTGCCCCGCGAGCATCTTGACCTCCTGGGCGACCACGGCGAAGCCCTTGCCGGCCTCGCCGGCGCGAGCCGCCTCGATGGTGGCGTTGAGGGCGAGCAGGTTGGTCTGGGCGGCGATGTCGGCGATGAGGCCGGAGATCTCGCCGATCTTGGAGGAGGTCTCGCCGAGACGCTGGGCGACGGCGGTGGCGATCTCGGCCTTGTCGCGGGCGACGTCCGACGACGTCACCGACATCGAGGTCTGAGTGGCGATCTCGGAGATCGAGGCGGAGAGCTCGGTGACGGCGCTGACGACGACGGTGGAGTCGGTGGTCACGAGATTCAGGCGGTCGATGGCGTCGGCGAGGCCGCGGCGGGTTCCGGCGGCGTTGCCGGCGACGGTCTCGATCTGGCGATCGATCTTCGCGGCGACGTCGGTGAGGGTGGTGATGATGGCGCCGACCGACCAGCGGATCTTGTCGGCGACGATGCCCATGGCCGTGCGTTCCTGCTCGACCATTTCGCGGCGGCGCTCGTCGGAATTGGCGGCGGCGATGCGCTCGATGGTGCGGTCGCGGAAATAGGCGACGGCGCGGGCGATCTGGGCGATCTCGTCGCGGCCGTCGACGAGATCGAGGCGGGCGTGCAGATCCTCGTCGCCGAGATGGCGGATGCGGGCGTCGAGGCCGTCGATGGCGGCGATGATCGAACGCGAGACGATCGCGGCGGCGGCGAGGGCGAGCAGGACCACCACGCCGGAGATGCCGAGCATGGTCAGGAGTTTGGTTCGGAAGCCGCCGATGCGGGCGGCGAGCAGGCGGTCGAGTTCGGCCGAGGTGGCGCGCCACAGGGCGTCGGTCGCCCGCATCATCTCGCCGTGAGCGGCGGCGATCGGGGCGAGTTCGAGCGAGGCGCGGCGGGCATCGTCGCGCAGCAGCGCGGCGGCGGCCTCGATGCCGGCACGGTAGGCGGCGGCGGCGGTGGAGAAGCGGCCGAGCGGGACGGCGAGCGTCTTCTCGACGGTGCCGTCGGGGTTGCCGCGGAAGGCGGAGCCGAGATCGGCGGCGACGCCGTCGACGGCCGCGCCATAGGCGCCGAGCTTGACCATCAGGTCGCCCTTCTCGTCGTCGCCGAGGCCCGCGCGGGCCTTGTGGTCACGCACGGTGGCGAGCAGCAGGGCGGCCTGATCGACCACCTCGGGCATCTTCACCGTGACCGAATCCTGGACGTAGTAGCTGTCGAGGTCGGGATCGAGGGTGAGGTTGGAGCCGTCGGCGACCTTGGCGACCACGGCGCGCGCGGCGGCGATCAGGGCGACGACCGCGTCGTCGCGCCGGGGAGCGGCGAGGGCGGGCAGGGCGGTGGTCAGCGCGGCGGAGGCGGCGGCG
>JBEOKB010000176.1:0-9584 GCA_040275425.1 Siculibacillus sp.
GGCGAACCCGGCCGCGCCGGAGTCCCCGCGCGCCGATCGCCCCTCCGGCGCCCCGCGCCGGTCCGCCGATCGCGACGGCGCCCCGCTCTATGCCGCGCTCGATCTCGGCACCAACAACTGCCGCCTGCTCGTCGCCGAGCCGTGGCACCAGAGCTTCCGCGTGGTCGACGCCTTCTCGCGCATCGTCCGCCTCGGCGAGGGTCTGTCGCGCACCGGCCGCCTGTCGGACGCCGCCCAGGACCGCGCCATCGACGCGCTGCGGGTCTGTCGCGGCAAGCTCGAGGCGCGCGGCATCGTCCGCTCCCGCCTCGTCGCCACCGAGGCCTGCCGCGCGGCCGAGAACGGCGAGGACTTCCTCGACCGCGTCCGCCGCGAGGCCGGACTGACCCTCGAAATCCTCACCCGCGAGACCGAGGCCCGCCTCGCCGTCGCCGGCTGCGCCAATCTGATCGACCGCAGCGCCGACGGCGTGCTGCTGTTCGACATCGGCGGCGGCTCGTCCGAACTGGTGTGGCTGGAGCTGACCCCCGGCCGTCGCCACGGCGGCGACCCCACCCGCCACATCCGCGCCTGGACCTCGCTGCCGGTCGGCGTGGTGACCCTGTCGGAGCGTCACGGCGGCGTCGCCGTCGGCGAGAAGGTGTTCGAGGAGATGGTCGCCGACGTCGGAGATCTGCTCGACGCCCACGCCGATTGGGGCGAGCTCGACGAGCGCTTCGCCTCCGACCGCTACCACATGCTCGGCACCTCGGGCACCGTGACCACGCTCGCCGGCGTGCACCTGGGGTTGACCCGCTACGACCGCCGCCGCGTCGACGGCACCTGGCTCGCCGACGACGAGGTGAGCGCGATGATCGCCCGCCTTCTGGCGATGGACTTCGCCGACCGCGTCGCCAATCCCTGCATCGGCGGCGATCGCGCCGATCTGGTTTTGGCGGGCTGCGCCATCCTCGAGGCGATTCGCCGCCGCTGGCGCTGCGACCGTCTGCGCGTCGCCGATCGCGGCCTGCGCGAGGGCATGTTGACCGAACTCATGATCGCCGACGGCGTCTGGCGTCGGGGCGGCCGCTGGCCGCGCCGGAGCTGACGGTCTCGGGAGGAAGAAGGAGGCTCGAGATGAGCACCAAGGGCTCGGACGGCGGCGGCGGATCTCCGCGCGCTCTCAAGGTCAAGGTGAAGACGGCCAAGCGCCGCACCGCCTCGTCGACGCGCTGGCTCCAGCGCCAGCTCAACGACCCCTACGTCGTGCGCTCGAAGAAGGAGGGCTGGCGTTCGCGCGCCGCCTACAAGCTGATCGAGATCGACGACAAGTACGGCCTGCTCGCGCCCGGCAATCGGGTGATCGATCTCGGCTGCGCCCCCGGCGGCTGGTGTCAGGTCGCGGCGCAGCGCGTCCGCTCGACCGACCAGTCCCCGCGCGTCGTCGGCATCGACTACCTGGAGATGGATTCGCTGCCCGGCGCGATCTTCCTCCAGAAGGACTTCCTCGACGACGACGCCCCCGCCGTGCTGGTCGAGGCCCTCGGCGGCGCCAAGGCCGACGTCGTCTTGTCGGACATGGCCGCCCCGGCCACCGGCCACAAGAAGACCGACCACCTCAAGATCATGCATCTGGTCGAGGTGGCGATCGACTTCGCCCGCACCGTCCTGCGCCCCGGCGGCCACTTCCTCGCCAAGGTGCTGCGCGGTGGCACCGAACACGAGCTGCTCGCCAACCTGAAGCGCGACTTCACCACCGTGCTGCACATCAAGCCGCCGGCGAGCCGCGCCGATTCGTCCGAGCTCTACGTCGTCGCCAAGGGCTTCCGCGGCGCGGTCGAGGATCTCGCCCCGTCCGAGGACGACGGCGACCCGCGCGAGCACCACGCCTGGATGCCGCCCCTGAAGAAGATCAAGGACGTCGACTGAACGCGAAACGGGCGCCCGATGGGCGCCCGTCGCATGTCGAACGAACCGTGGTGGTCGATCTCAGTACGCCTCGACCCAGCAGATCTTGCGCGAGCCGACGTAGTGCTCGTGGCGATCGTAGCGCGGTTGCCACGCGCAGGTCGTTTGTCGGCCCGGACCGGGAGCCGGCACGTAGACGGCGGTCCGTCCCGCGCGCGTCGGATGGACGACCGGTTGAAGAACGACGCGTCGTTGGTATCCGGGCACCCCGTGGTAGTGGACGGGCGCCCCCTCGACCCAACCGCCGTCGAGCGTGCCACCGTGGGCGCTCGCCAGACCCGCGCCCCACACCGCCCCGACCACGCCGGCCGCGACCACCGCGCCGGCGGGCGTCGCCGAAGCGGACGTCGACGGCATCGTCGCCGGCAGGAAAACCGCCGTCGCGAGCGCGAGAGGAGCAATCGTTCTGGGGAACATGGGAGCCTCCGAAGGTTATGTGGAGAGACGAATTCCATAAATCGAAGTATTGCATGAAAATGGAGGCACCTCAATCGAAACGAAGGAGACTGGTTGACGAAGAGATTATGATTCGTTCTTCGTGAATTTACTCGAATGTTCGAATTTTAAGTATCGAGATGGACTTCGGTGACCATTCGGGCGTCTCGTCCCGCGGCGCTCGGTGAGGTTCGTCCTCCCACCGGCACATCGCCCTGGCATCGTCGTTGCTTGTGCGGGCGTTGCGAACCCGAGCCGTGTAGGAAATCCGCCATGACCGACATCGCCATCGACGATCTGATGCTCGGGGTCGGGCCGATCGACGCCGATCACCGCCTCTCGGTCGATCTGTGGCGGTCCGCCCGCGACGCCGCCCCGGCCGCATTCGCCGCCGCGCTCGCCGCCTTCGTCGACCACCTCGCCGATCACTTCGCCCGCGAGGAGGAGCTGATGCGCGCCGCCGCCTACGCCGATCTGCCCCACCACGCCGCCGAGCACGCCCGCGTCGTGGCCGAGGCGCGTCGCTTCGCCGCGCAGGTCGCCGCCGGACGCACCATGATGGCCCGTGCCTGGGTGAACGACATGGTCCCCGACTGGTTCCACCGCCACGTGATCATGTTCGATTCGGAAGTGGCGCGGGTGGTGAAGCGGGCGGGCCTCGACTGAGGTCGGCCACGCCGCCGCGCCCCCCGAAATTTCGCCGCTCTCTTCCCCTGCCGTCATTTCCGTGTTAACAGCCGCCGCCAACTCCGATGGACGACGCCTTGGAACCGGTTGCGGGAACCACCCACGACCCGCCGGCCGGTTTTCCGCATTTGAGAGGAAGTTGGCGATGGCGACCTTCTACGAACCCGCCCATTCCCGTGAAGCTCTGACCTTCGACGACGTGCTGCTGCTGCCCGGTCATTCCGAGGTCATGCCGGGCGAGGTTTCGGTGCGCTCGCGCGTCACCCGCGAGATCGAGCTCGAACTGCCGATCATCTCCGCCGCGATGGACACCGTCACCGAGGCACGCCTGGCCATCGCCATGGCCCAGGCCGGCGGTCTCGGCGTCATCCATCGCAACATGGAGCCCGAGGAGCAGGCCGAGCAGGTCCGTCAGGTCAAGAAGTTCGAATCGGGCATGGTCATCAACCCGATCGTCATCGGCCCCGACGCCACCCTCGCCGACGCCCTCGCCCTGATGGCCCGCTGGCACATCTCCGGCATCCCGGTGGTCGAGAACGGCGGCACCGGCGGTTCGCACCTCGGCCGTCTGGTCGGCATCCTGACCAACCGCGACGTCCGCTTCGCCTCCAATCCCAATCAGCGCGTCTACGAGCTGATGACCCGCGAGAACCTCGTCACGGTCAAGGAAGGCGTCGGCCAGGACGAGGCCAAGCGCCTGCTCCACAGCCACCGCATCGAGAAGCTGCTGGTGGTCGACGATCAGGACCGCTGCACCGGCCTGATCACCGTCAAGGACATCGAGAAGGCCCAGCACCACCCCCATGCGTCCAAGGACGCCCAGGGCCGCCTGCGCGCCGCCGCCGCCACGACGACCGGCGACAAGGGCTTCGAGCGCGCCGAGCGCCTGATCGAGGCCGGCTGCGACCTCCTGGTGGTCGACACCGCCCACGGCCATTCCGAGCATGTTCTGGCGATGGTCTCGCGGGTCAAGCGCCTGTCGAACACCACCCAGGTGCTCGCCGGCAACATTGCCACCGCCGACGCCGCCCGCGCGCTGATCGACGCCGGCGCCGACGCCGTCAAGGTCGGCATCGGCCCGGGCTCGATCTGCACCACCCGCATCGTCGCCGGTGTCGGCGTGCCCCAGCTCACCGCCATCATGGACGCGGTCGAAGTGGCGCAGAAGCTCGGCGTGCCGATCGTCGCCGATGGCGGCATCAAGTATTCGGGCGATCTCGCCAAGGCGCTCGCCGCCGGTGCCTCGGTCGCCATGGTCGGCTCGCTGCTCGCCGGCACCGAGGAGAGCCCCGGCGAGGTCTACCTCCACCAGGGTCGCTCCTATAAGGCCTATCGCGGCATGGGCTCCGTCGGCGCCATGGCCCGCGGCTCGGCCGATCGCTACTTCCAGGCCGAGGTGCGCGACACCCTGAAGCTCGTGCCGGAGGGCATCGAGGGTCAGGTCCCCTACAAGGGACCGCTCGGCGGCGTGCTCCATCAGCTCGCCGGCGGCCTGCGCGCCGCCATGGGCTACACCGGCGCCCGCACCCTGGGCGAGTTTAACGACAAGGCGCGCTTCGTGCGCATCTCCGGCGCCTCCCTGCGCGAGAGCCACGTCCACGACGTGACCATCACCCGCGAGAGCCCGAACTACCCCACCAACGTCTGACGACGGCGAACGGGAGCGTCGCGGTGCCCGCCGCCGCGACGCCGCCACGCGGTGTGACGACGGCCTCGACCGGGGCCGCAACGGGGGAGGGAACCCGGCATGGCGCGACGCAGTGATCAGACCGCCCCGACGATAGCGCCGAGAGCGACGCATCGTCGCCGCCGTCCGCTGCCGCTCGCCCGCGTCGCGCTCCTGTCGATCACCGCGCTCTTCACCGCCACCGTGGTGGTGTTCGCGGTGATGCAGCTGATCACCCTGCCGCGTCTGGCCGAACTCGCCGAGGCGCGCCCGTTCGACACCCGCTTCTTCGGCTACGACCGCGCGAGCGCCGTCGCCTTCCTCAAGGCGCTGGGGCCGGGCGGCCGGGCCGAGTACCTGTGGATCCAGTTGCGGCTCGACAACGTCTTCCCCGTCCTCTACGGCCTGTCGCTGAGCCTGCTGCTCGCCGACGTGCTCGGCCGCGCCGGGCTCGCCACGCGCTGGGCCTTCCTCCTCGCCTTCTGCGTGGTTCTGCCGACCGCCGCGCTCGACCTCGCCGAGAACGCCACGATCGCCGAGATGCTGCGCCGCCCCCCCGATGCGGTCGGCGTCGAACTGGTGGCGCGCGCCTCGCTCCACACCACCCTGAAATGGGCCTCGGCCGCCTTCGGCTTCGCCGTCGCCGCGCTCGCCCTGATCCTCGCCGCCCGGCGGGCACGAAAGGACATCGGCTCATGAAGGACGGCGGACGGCTGCAGGCCGCGATCGAAGTGCTGGAGGACGTCGAGAAGCGTCGCCGTCCGGTCGCCGACGCCCTCAAGGACTGGGGCCTCTCTCATCGCTTCGCCGGCTCCGGCGACCGCAACGCCATCGCCAGCCTCGTCTACGACGCCCTGCGCCGCAAGGCCTCGCTCGCCTGGATCATGGGCTCGCCCTCGGCGCGCGCCGCCGTTCTCGCCACATGGGCCCGGACCTGGGGCAGGGGCGTCGCCGGCCTCGACACCGCGCTCGCCGATCCCCATGCGCCGAAGCCGCTGACCGCCGACGAGCGCGAGCGGCTGGAAGAAGAGCCGGCGAACCGTCTCGCCGACGCCCCCGATCACGTCCGCGCCGACGTGCCCGAATGGCTCGCCCCCTCGCTCGTCTCGCTGTGGGGCGAGGCGATGGTGGCCGAGGGCAGGGCGCTCGCCGCCCGCGCCGCCGTCGACCTGCGCGTCAACACGCTGAAGGGCACCCGCGCCGAGGCGCTCGCCGCGCTCGCCCACATGGGCGCCGTCGAGACGCCGCTGTCGCCGCTCGGCCTGCGCCTGCCCGAGGGCGCGCCGACCGCCAAGGCCCCGCACGTCCCCTCCGAGGCCGCCTATCAGGAGGGCCTGATCGAGATCCAGGACGAGGGCTCCCAGCTCGCCGCCGCGCTCGCCGCGCCGACGCCGGGCACCCGCGTGCTCGACCTCTGCGCCGGGGGCGGCGGCAAGGCGCTGGCGCTCGCCGCCGCCATGGGCGATCGCGGCCGCGTCTTCGCCTACGACGACGACAAGCGCCGCTTCGGCGACTTCCGCGACCGCCTCGCCCGTGCCGGAGCGACGTGCGTCGAACTGCGCCCGCCGATCGGCGCCGACCCGCTCGCCGATCTGGAGGGCACCATCGATCTGGTCCTGGTCGATGCCCCCTGCACCGGCACCGGCACTTGGCGCCGCCGCCCGGACGCCAAGTGGCGTCTGCGCCCCAACGCGCTCGCCGACCGCATGCGCGATCAGGACGAGGTGCTCGACGCCGCCGCCCGCTTCGCCGCGCCCTCGGCCCGCATCGTCTACGTCACCTGCTCGATCCTGCCCGAGGAGGACGAGGACCGCGTCGACGCCTTCCTCGCCCGCCACGACGGCTGGCGCCTCGCCGACCCGCTCGCCCGCCTCGCCCCCGACCTGCGCGACCGCCTCGCCCGCTTCGTCCGCGAGGGCGCCCCCGGCACGCCGTCGCTGCGCCTGACCCCGGCCGGTGCCGGCACCGACGGCTTCTTCGTCGCCGTCCTGGAGCGGGGAGCGCCCGCATGAGGCGACCGGCCGTCCTCGACGACGCGATCGATCGCCTGCGCCTCTTCGGAGACCGTTTCGACGCCTTCGCGGCCCGCCGCTTCGCCTGGGTCGAGGCCCGCCCCGTCCGCGCCGCCCTGGTGCTGATCGTCGGCCATGTCCTGGTGTGGACGCTGTGGGCGAGCCTCTCCCACGGCAACCTCGCCTCGAGCGTCGATCCGGTCGAGAACTGGAACTGGGGCAAGGAATGGCAGTGGGGCTACTACAAGCACCCGCCCTTCTTCGCCTGGGTGGTGGGGGCGTGGTTCACTCTGTGGCCGCGCGCCGACTGGGCCTATTTCCTGCTCTCGGCCACCAACGCCGCCCTCGGCCTCGCCGCCGTCTGGGCGATGGTCGGCGTGATCGAGACCGGCCGCCGCCGTCTCCTCGCCGTCGCCGCGCTGGTGCTCACGCCGATGTACGGAATGCTGGCGCTGAAGTTCAACGCCAATGCCGTGCTCCTCTCGCTGTGGCCCTGGGCGGTGTGGGCCTTCCTCGCCGCGCTGAAGAGCCCGACCGTCCTGCGCGGCGCCGTGCTCGGGCTCCTGCTCGCCGCCGCCATGCTGTCGAAATACGTCTCGGTCGTGCTGGTCCTCGCCATGCTGGCGGTGATGCTGATCGACCGCGACCGCCGCCGCCTGATGCTCTCGCCCGCCGCGATCGCCGCCGCGGTCGTCGGCGCCCTGGCGACGGCGCCGCACCTCGTCCATCTGGTGCACACCGACTTCGCCCCGCTCCACTACGCCGAACACGTCCGCGCCGCCTCGCTCGGGCAGTTCCTCGATTATTTCGTCCGCTTCCCGCTGTCGCAGCTCCTGTTCCAGCTGCCGCTGATCGCGCTCGTGATCGTCGCCGTGGCGCGCGAGGATCGCCGCTCCCTCCTGCGCCTGTTCGACTGGCGCGCCTCGAACCCCGATCGCCGCGCGATGCTCCTGCTCGGCTTCGGCCCGTTCCTGGCGATGGCGGCGCTCGGGGTGTGGAAATGGGCCCGCCTCACCTCGCAGTGGGCGTTTCCCGTCTGGTTCGCCTCCGGCTGGCTGCTCGCCTCGGCGCCCGGCGTGCGCGAGGAACGCCTGCGGCTCGATCGGGTCGCCGCCGCGATCGCCCTGGCCTGGGTGCTGCTGCTGGCGAGTGCTCCCGTCGTCCGCGTCGCCGGCATCGTCTCCGGCGCGAGCGTCCACCTCGAGCCGCGCGCCGAACTCGCCCGCGAGGTCACGCGGCGGTGGCACGAGGCGACCGGCGGCGCTCGCCTCGCCGTGGTCGGCGGCGCCTTCCAGCTCGCCCACGACACCGGCTTCTATTCCCCCGACGACCCGTCCGTGCTGATCGACTACGACTGGAAGAAGTCGCCGTGGCTCTCGCCCGGGGGCGTGGCCCGCACCGGCATCGCCCTGCTCTGTCCGGTCGCGGCGGCCGAATGCGAGGCCGAGGGCCGTCGCCTGTTCGGCCCCGATCTGCTCGTCGCCGACGTCGCGCTCGCCCGCTTCCGTTTCGGCCTCGCGGCCCGTCCCGTCACCACCCGGCTCCTGATGCGCTTGCCCGCGAAGAGCGGGTGAATTAGAGCCTGTCGCAACGGCGGCGGACCGACCCCGGCCCACCGCTCCGAACCGTTTCTCGACCGTCGGCGGAAGCCTCGCCCGGTCCAGCCGAAGGTGTCGCCATGACCCACGATTCGATCCTCATCATCGACTTCGGTTCTCAGGTGACCCAGCTGATCGCCCGCCGCGTGCGCGAGACCGGGGTCTACTGTGAGATCCACCCGTTCCAGGCCGCAGACGCCGCCTTCGCCAAGATGAGGCCCAAGGGCGTGATCTTCTCCGGCGGCCCCGCCTCGGTCACCGACGAGGGCTCCCCGCGCGCGCCGCGGGCGGTGTTCGACGCGCAAGTGCCGATCCTCGCCATCTGCTACGGCCAGCAGACGCTCGCGACCCAGCTCGGCGGCAAGGTCGAGGGCGGCCACGCCGCCGAGTTCGGCCGCGCCGACGTCGAGATCCTGAAGGCCTCGCCGCTGTTCGATGGGCTGTGGGAGGTCGGCGCCCGCTATCCGGTATGGATGAGCCACGGCGACCGCGTCACCGTGCTGCCGCCGGGCTTCGAGGTGGTCGGCACCTCCGAGAACGCCCCCTTCGCCATCGCCGTCGACGAGAAGCGCCGCTACTACACCACCATGTTCCACCCCGAGGTGGTCCACACCCCCGACGGCGGCAAGCTGCTGGCGAACTTCGTCCACCGCATCGTCGGCCTGAAGTCCGACTGGACCATGTCGGCCTATCGCCAGGAGATGGTCGAGAAGATCCGCGCCCAGGTCGGCGACGAGCGGGTGATCTGCGGCCTGTCCGGCGGTGTGGACTCGTCCGTCGCCGCCGTCCTCATCCACGAGGCGATCGGTGATCGGCTCACCTGCATCTACGTCGACCACGGCCTGATGCGGATGGGCGAGAGCGAGCAGGTCGTCGGCATGTTCCGCGACCACTACAACATCCCGCTCGTCCACGTGGACGCCGCCGATCTCTTCATCGGCCAGCTCGAGGGCGAGGTCGACCCGGAGAAGAAGCGCAAGACCATCGGCCGCCTGTTCATCGAGGTGTTCGAGGCCGAGGCCAAGAAGATCGCCGAAGACGGCAAGGGCGCCCCTCGCTTCCTCGCGCAGGGCACGCTCTACCCCGACGTGATCGAGAGCGTCAGCTTCTCCGGCGGCCCGTCGGTGACCATCAAGAGCCACCACAACGTCGGCGGTCTGCCCGAGCGCATGAACATGCAGCTGGTCGAGCCGCTGCGCGAACTGTTCAAGGACGAGGTCCGCGCGCTCGGCCGCGAGC
>JBEOKB010000177.1:0-26106 GCA_040275425.1 Siculibacillus sp.
GTGCACTTGCACTCCATCTCGCGCCAGAGGATCGGGCGGCCCATGAAGGTGGAGGCGTAGCCGACCAGCATCCAGCAGGCCGGTTCGTCGCCGATGCCGTAGCTGGCCATGTGGGCCTCGGCCTCGGCGCAGTCGATCAGGTAGAAGTCGCCGAAGTAGCGGCCCTTGCCGACGTCGATGTCGAGCGAGACCGGCTCGCAGTGGACGATGCCCTCGAGCGAGACGAGCTGGGGACCGGCGAGGAAGCTGTCGTGGGTGTTCGATCCCGAGCGCAGTTTCTTGGCCATCTCGGCGTCGGCGGCGCCGGCCTGATAGCCGATGCGGGTGATGAGGCCGCGCGCGGTCTCCTTGCCGAGACTCTCGATCAGCTCCTGGCGCAGGGCACCGAGCGAACTGACGTGCATCAGCATCATGCGCTGGTCGTCCAGCCAGATGCGGCCGTGCTGCGGCGCGAAGCGCAGGCGCTTGGCGAGGTCCTGAATGTCGGGCACACGGATGTCGGACAGGCCGGAGCCCTCCTTGGGCGAAGACTCGGCGTTGGACATGCCCGAACCCATCCCTGTTCTCGTCGGACGAGTTATACGCCGTTTCATCCACGTCTTTCCATGGTTCGTCGCCGCTGCCGGTGGCGCGAGGCCCCGACCGCGGCCGACGAGGGGGCATCAGAAGAATCGGTCGTAGTGAATGCGGTTCAAGGGGACCGACCAGCGCATCACGAGGAGGCTCTGGACGGCTTCGATCATCGCAGGGGGGCCGGCGAAGTAGAATTCGCTGGTGTCGTAACGGTCGGCCAGGGCGCGCTCGAGCTCCTCGTGGACGAAACCGCGCGCGCCGGTCCAGTCGCCGCCCTCGGCCTCGGCCGACAGCACGGGCGTGTAGGCGTCGAGGTCGGCGAGGGCGTCGCCCAGCAGGGTGGGGACGCTCAGGTCGGAGCGGGTGCGGGCGCCCTCGAACACCCGGATGCGCGGGCGGACCGGCGAGGCGAGGGCGGCGCGAACGATCGACACGACCGGGCCGACACCCGAGCCGCCGGCGATGCACACGACGTCGCGTGGTTCGTTCTCGCGAAACCAGGCGTGGCCATAGGGACCGTCGACGGGGATGGCATCGCCGATGTTCAACCGGTCGAACACGGCGCTGCTGCCGCGCCCGCCCGGAACGCGGCGGATCACGAAGTGCCACTCGCCGTCGGCATTGGGCAGGTTCGACATGGAATAGGCCCGCGCGCCGATCGTGCCCGGCGGATAGAGCAGGGCGTACTGACCGGCGAGGAACTTCGCGGGGACGTCGGTTGTGAAGACGAATTCCGAGATGTCGGAGGTGATCGGCGCGCGGCGCTTCAGAACCGCGCGCATGAGACGAGGCCGAACGATCGGACGGTACTCCTCGGAGGGACGAATGCGGATGGTGCAGTCGCCGAGGGGGCGCGACTGGCAGGCCAGCCGCTTGCCGCGACGACGATCGCGCTCCGAAAGCCCGGGGGCTTCCGGCCACAGATTCTCCATTTCGCCGGAGACGAGGTCGAAGCGGCAGTTTCCGCAACCGCCGACGCTGCAGTCGTGGGGGAAGCCGATTCCCGCCCGCAGCGCGCCGCGCAGCAGGGTGTCCTC
This sequence comes from Siculibacillus sp., assembly GCA_040275425.1. GTDB lineage: Bacteria > Pseudomonadota > Alphaproteobacteria > Rhizobiales > Ancalomicrobiaceae > Pinisolibacter. Next base: position 1,611 of record JBEOKB010000177.1, read on the forward strand.
TTCGGCGGAGACGTCGAAGACGCCTCCGCCTTCCAGTGTGATCCGATGGTTCATCGTTGCCGTACTCGTGGTCAGAGCCCGAGGCCGCGGCGATAGGCGACGCACGCCTCGTGCGCGGCCTCCGCCACGTTGCGGGTATCGGGCAGATGGGCGCAGTAGGCGTCGATCGCGGCCTTGCCGAGCGGCTCCCACTTCGCGACCCAGTTCGCCAGGACGTCGCGATTGCCCTCGGTCTCGAGCGCCATCTTGACGAGGGCGCCGGCCCAACGACGATGACGATCGGCGTCGACGAGCTGGGCGTCGCACAGAAGGCCGAGCAGCGAGTCGCCGTTGTGACGGCCGGTCTGGCCGAGACCGCGCAGCACGGCCTCCTCGACGGCGGGGCGGGCGACGAGGTTCATCACGACGAAGCTCTCCGCCCAGTCCCAGGCGACGAGGCCCTTCTCCACCAGCTCCCGGAAGCCGGCCCAGGCGGGGTCGTTCTCCCACATCGCCCGCTCGCCCGTGCCGAAGCCGAAACCGTCGAAGGTCTTGGACAGTTCACGGGTGCGATAGGCGGTGTGGGTGAGCCAGCGCAGGCTGTCGGCGGTCTGGTAGGTGGCGACGTTGGAGATCGTCGAGGAGGGCGCGATCTGGCACAGATAGGCGGAGCCCATCTGCAGCGTGTGGAACAGATAGCGGGCCGGGGTGTAGAGCCGGGCGAGATGGCGCGCCCAGGTGGCGTCCAGCATCGCGTCGTGGCCACGGTCGGAGAACTGATCGAGCAGGCCGAAGACGTAGTTCTCCTGGCCGTCCTGAATCATGTTGTAGGTCCGGTAGACCATCTCGTCGGGATCGCGGAAGGCGTTCCAGTCGGCATGCTTCAGGGGGCTGGCGTTGCGGTTCTTCTTGAACCACTGCGCCATGGGGAAGTTCGGGTCGAGCTCGAACGGCGCATCCGGCCGGTCGGTGGTGTAGTGGAGATTGGTCGAGACGATCTCGTATTCGCTCGGCTTGCGACGGCGGGTGGCGAGATGGCTCCAGGTCTTCAGCGGCTGGGCAACTGCGGGCTGATTCATCTTGTCCCCCGAACTCAGAGAGTCTTTTCGTAGTAGAAGCGGACGAAGTCGTCGGTCGTCTCGATGCGTCCGGCGAACGAGCCGAGGTTGACCTCGAGCTCCGACATGCGGAACGGACGGCCGAGGGCACGTTCGAGGGTGGCGCGGCGCAGGATCAGCTCGCCTTCGGTGTCGATGCGCACGTAGGCGATCTTGTCGTCGACGCGGATGGTCTTGCCGGGGTTGTCCTCCTCGGCCGCTTCGATGACGCCGGCCGTGATCGGGCCGGCGCGCAACACCGGGCCGACCCGGTTGTTGCGATAGGCATTGGCAACGTCGTTGGTGCTCACGTCGAATTCCTCCCGAGTTTCTTTTCTTCAGGTGTGGGCGAAGACGGGGACGACTCCGTCCGTCGACACGAGGATGGCCTCGCCTTCGACCTTCACCGGGTATTCCGCCAGGCGGCAGTCCTTGGGGTTGACGCCTTCGCCGGACGTCGCGTCGAAGGTCCACTGATGGGCGCGGCACATGACGACGCGTCCGTCGAACCTGCCTTCGGCCAGGGGGATGTCCTGGTGGGGACAGATGCCCTGGAAGGCGCGGATGTCACCGCCTTCGGGCCACACGAGCAGGATGACCTGCCCGTCGACCTCGACCTCGGTCATGTCGCCTTCCCACAGATCGTCCAGGGTGCATGCGGGTTTGAAGTTCATGACGGCTCACGCATCACAGAAGATGAATTCGAGGGTTTCCATCGGCCGGATGTCGGTTTCCGACAGCCGGACGGTGCGCGGGAAGAAGTCGGTGGCGCCCTGACGGCGGACGCGGACCACCTTGTCGGGGCGGGGCGCGACGCGGGTGCCGACCGAATGATGAGCGGCGGCGGCGGCGACTTCGTCCATGGTGTTCTCGGTGTCGACCGGAACCAGGAGAAGCAGGAAGTCGTACTGGAAGTTGGAAATCACGGGGAACAGGGCCATTGCCGGCTCCTTCGAACGGGTTGTTTCTGAACGAACGGCGAGGTCTCGGCGCCCGGGATCGACGCGGAGGGAGGCCTCCACGCGATCCGGAGCGGCGGACGTCGTCGGCGAGGATCACTCGGCCGCGCGGCGCTTCTCGCGATAGGCCTCGACCCAGGCGTAGCCGTGGGCGTCGTCGCCCATCTCACCCGGCTGGAGGCTCATGTAGATCAGCGCGCCCATGAGATCGGGCGGCTGGATCTCGCCGGCGAGGAAGCGATCGACCAGGGTCATGTGATCGCGATAGCGGACCGGGTCCTGCTGGAAGATCCAGCGGTCGATCTCGGAGTTGAAGTGATAGAGCCGTCCCTCGTGCTCGAGCGGGTAGTCCTTCACGTTCCAACCGTCGCCGGGGACGGCGCAGATCGGCAGCTGGCTCATGTTGCAGACGATCGGCAGCGTCTCCGGGGCGGTCCGCTCGGGGCGGCCGTTGAGCAGGTTGTCGGTGATGACGTCCCAGCACTTGCCGAAGGTCGAGTTCCAACCGGGGTACTTCTGCTCCAGCCAGTCGCGGCATTCCGGGGTCATGCCGGCGGCGGGGTTCCACCACACGGTCGGACGCCAGAACCACACGCCGAGATGATAGGCGTGATGCTGGTAGTCGAATTCGGCGATCATCTCGTCCCAGTACCAGGGGAGATCGAGACCGAGGTCGATCAGGGAGCGCTCGAACTGCCCGACGATCCACTCCTGCATGAACTCCTTGAAGGACTGTTTGCGGTGTTCGAGCGGGGTGTAATAGTCCATCGCCGGGCCGGTGAGGACGCCGAAGATGCGCCAGGCGCGGGCGATGGCGATGTCGACCAGTCGCTGGGCCTCGGCCTTGCGACCGTTGGAGATGAGCACCTGCAGGGCCGGGCCGCCGATCTGGGCATGGCGCGACTCGTCGGTCTGGATCGAGGAGATCAGGCTCGAGAAGGTGTAGTCGCCGGTCTCGGCCGCGTCGGCCGCCAGACCGAGGAACTGCATGTTGGTGAAGCCGGTCTCGAAGGCGAAGGTCAGCATCACCGCGATCTCGGTGGCCGAGCGCGACAGGAACAGGTCGTCGAAGGTGTGACGAGCGGCGATCGCGCCCCATTCGTTGGAATGATAGGCCTTGTGGGCCCAGTCGAACTGACGATCCTTCGGGCAGTATTCGTGCGGGAAGAACAGCTGCAGCTGGGCGTGTCGGTTCTCGTCCATCATGCCGTAGGTGGCCATGTTGCGCATGCCGGGCGCGCGGCCGAAGCGGACCATGCGGGCCTCGGCGCTCATGGCGGCGTATTCGCCGAGCGCGATCGCGCCGTAGTGGGCCTTGAGGATCGAGCGCCAACCGGGATCGGCGTCCTCGAAGATGCGGCTGCGCTGGAGCGCGGCCTTGACCGAGTAGGCGCCGGCGTCCTTCTCACGCTGGATGGCGACATATTCGGGGAACGAGGTCTTGTAGGGCTCGTCGTAGACTTCCCACTGGTCCGCCGGGACGCTCTGCGCGCCGGTCATGACGTCGGGAAAGAGATCGGCGTCGGACACGAACTTCGGTGTCCAGTTCGTGGCGCGAGCGATGTCGTACCATTCGGATCGATCGAGCAATGCCATGGCGTTTCCCTTGGATGTCGCTGCTTCTTGTTAGCCTCACGCTGACGCGCGAAGAGCCCTCGGTGAACAGCAAAGACGATGCCAACCCACGGAAATCACGCCACTTTTGCTCCGCAACATTTTCCAGGCGATCTAAATCCCTGACTCATATCGATTTTATCGAAAATTTCGAAATCAAATTCGCGAAGCGGAATTCACCTCGGAACCGTGAAGGTCGCGGTTTCGTCGCGAAGTGACGCCCTTGATCAAATTCGGCGGGACGCCACGTCGGCGGCTTCATCAATTGATGAAATCCACATTCGTCCTCGTTCTTGATCGGAATACGAAAAACCCGCGCCGAAGCGCGGGTTTCTCTCGGCGGCGTCGGGCGCGCGAACTCAGAACTTGGCGACGACCGGCTTCGAGGCCGGGGCCGGGTTCCACAACGGGATGACGACATTGGCCCACATGCGAGTGTCCTTGCCGTTGTAGTTCTTCTCGTAGACGTCGGTGGTCAGCTTCATCTGAACGTTGATGCGACCGAAGTCGTAGCCGACGAGACCACCCACCGCGAACTGGCTCTGCTTGGCGTAGCCGTCGAAGGGCGCGTTCAGATCGGTCGAACCGAAGGCGACCGCGCCGACCTCGAACTTGTCGAACTTCTTGGTGGCGGTCAGGTCGTAGTTGAACCACGACGGGGCGACGTCCGTACCGGCGGGGCCGTTGCGGCCGGTGCCGACGATGAAGGTCGACGACAGGTTCCAGCCGTCCTTCAGGTAGGACAGAGCGGCGACACCCTGCCAGGCCGTCCAGTCGTGGGCGACGCCGATGTCGTTCAGCTCGTTCTTCATCGGGAGATAGATGCCCGACTGAATGCCACCGAAGAAGCCGTTGCCGAGATCCCACTTCAACTGCGCGTCGAGGAGGGTGTTCGCGAAGCCGCTGCGATGGATGACGCCTGGAACACGCGCATCGACGTAGGGCGTAACGGTGTCGAAGAGCAGTCGCCCGCCGGCGATGGTCCACGGCGTCGACCAGATCAGCCATGCCGGAGCGCCGGCGGCGACGTCGGTGCGCGGCGTCGTGGTGCGCGAACCGTAGGTCGGGATCGAGATGACGTAGATGCCTTCCGGGAGCGGCGCGCCGAGCGGAATACCGGTCGAGATGCCGGGAAAGAGTTCCGAGCCGGCGAGGGCCGAAGCCGTAGAGGTGGCGAGCATCGTTGCGGCTACGAGTGTCTTCTTCATGATTCTCATTCTACCCCCCATTGAGATCGCGCCCCGGCACGATCCGTATTGCCCTCATCGACCAGCTCCATGTCGATCAAACGCTTGGGCGTGGTCTCAGACTTCGAAATGTCTTGCCGTCTAGGTCGTCGCGGCGAAGATTTCCATCGAAATGGAGCGATTCCACTTCGTTGGTCGGGTTAGATCTTAACGAGATCGCCTGTCGATGCCTCTGGAGAGGCGGGTATTCGAACCCAATTCGGGTATCGTCGATTTCTTCTTCTCGGTGTCGTCGATCTGCAACACTCGATCGACTGCCGCCGAAACGAATCAGACCGTGTCGGTGGAACCTCCGAGCAGCGCGGTGGCGCGGGCGAGCCAGGCCTCCATGTCGCGCACCACGACGCCTCCGGGACCGAGCTGCAGGAGCCCGCGGTCGACGAGGCGCCCGGCCTTGCGGCGGACGGTTTCGCGCGGGATGGCGAGGTACTCGGCTATCTCCAGGTAGGTCTTCGGTGTCAGGCGCGGGATTCGTGACGAGGTGTCCACTCCGAGATGACCGACGGCGAGATAGATCACCAATTCCGCCAGGGTCAGTCCGTCGCTCACACGCGCCGAACGGGTCGCGGAGCAGAAGTTTCCGGCCCGCGCGGACAATGTCTCCGCCATCTGCGGATCGAAGCCGTCGGTCGGCCGCCGCCCCTGCTCAGCCGCGCTCATGGCGATCTCCCGCACCGATCAGATGCGTCTGAAGACCGGGCTCTTCTTCTCGGCCCCGTCGGAGGCGGTGAGGAAGCGCTCGGTGAAGATGTGTCGTTCGAAGAGACGGCCGCGCATCAGCGCGCCGATCGAGGCCTCGATCATCGGCGGCGGGCCGCACAGATAGGCCGTCTGCCCCTCGAAGTTGCCGTCGAACAGCCGTTCGGCGACCTCGTGGACGAAGCCGCGCGCGCCGGTCCAGGCGCTCGCCTCGGGCTCGGCCGACAGCGCCGGCACGTAGCGGAAGTTCGGGTGTTTCGCCGCCAGCGCCTCGAACTCGTCGCGGCCGTAGAGGTCGGCTTGCGCGCGCACGCCGTGCACCAGAGAGATCGGCGCGTCGTATCCTTCGGCGAGGAGGTCGAGGATCATCGAGCGCGGGCTCGACACGCCGGTGCCGCCGGCGAGGAACAGCAGCGGGCCGCCGCGCGACTTGCGCACGAAGAAGCGGCCGTAGGGGCCGGTGAACGAGAGACGATCGCCGACCTTCAGCCCGTCGTGGATGCGCCCCGTGGCCCGTCCACCCGGCACGCGGCGGATCTGGAGCTCGACCCGGGTCGGCTCCTGCGGCGGATTGGCGATCGAGAAGGCGCGGGTGCCCTCGATCCCGGGGATGGTCAGATTGACGTACTGGCCGGCCTGGAAGTCGATCGGCGCGCCGTCGATCTCCAGGCGCAGGCCCTTGACGTCGTGGGTGAGGGTCTCGATGGCGGCGACGGTGGCCGAGAAGTCGGCCACCGCGATGCGGCGCTGGTCGGGATCCTCGTCGATCTCCGCCTCGATGGTGACGTCGTCGAGGAGCCGCGCGGTGCAGGCCAGCGTCTTGCCGTCGGCGCGCTCGAAGTCCATCAGGGCGAAGGCGGAGGCGTCGGCGTGGTCGACCTCACCGTCGACCACGTCGACCTTGCAGGTGCCGCACAGGCCGTGGCCGCAGGCATGGGGCAGCCAGATGCCCGCGCGCAGGCAGGCGTCGAGAATGGTCTGGCCGTCTTCGACGCGGATGGTCTCGCCGAGCGGTTCGATCGTCAGGTCGTGCCCCATGGTGCGCTCCTCGGCCTCAGCTCGCCGAGCCGGCGAAGCCGGACAGGCCGGGGGTCCAGAAGCGGACCAGCGACTTGTGCCTCATGCCGTTGGCCTCGAGCGAAGCCCCCATGTCGGGCGCCTTCCTCACGCCGTCGATCATCCACTCCACCTTCGACCAGTCGATCTTCGCGGCGTCGGGATGGGCGGCGTAGGAGGGCGCGATCACCTCGCTCACCAGCGCGCCGAAGGGCATCGCCGGCGGCAGCGGGAAGGCGAGGGCGGCACAAAAGGAGAGATGCTCCTCCCAATGGACGTAGACCAGCATGTTGCCATGGAAGTTCTTCAGAGCATCTCTGAATTCGATGTTCTTCTTGTATTCGGCGTTGTCGAGTGCCGTTACCGACATGGTTCTTCCTCCCCGGCGGGCGCCCGCGACGACCGGCGTCGTCACGGGGCTCCCCTCTCGTCGTCGTTGATCAGACCGCTTCGCGAGACTTGGTCGCGTGCCACTCGTTCCACATCTTCTCGTCGGGCGAACCGACGTAGTCCATGTTGTCGGCACCGACGTTCATCCGGTACCAGTTCAACACGTCGGGGACGGTGGCCCCGCCACAGTTTCCCTGGAAGATCTGGTGCACCGGGAGCCAGGACTGCGCGTACTTCTCCGGCTCGGCGTCGAAGATGTCCTTACAACCGTCCGAGCAGGTGTGGTACGTCTCGCCGTCGACTTCGGAGCAGCGGAACGAGATCTTTGTCGGATCGCCCGGCTCGGTGTAGACCATCGGGATCTGGCAGACCTGACAGAGCTGGGGCAGCGCGTTGTTGTAGAAGCGCTTGCCCTGCTTCTCCATCTCGGCCCACATTTCCCAGCGCGGGCGATAGTACTCGTCGAAGGTGTTCGGGTACTTCTCCGACAGCCAGTCGAGGTGCTCCTTGTCGGGCATCCAGGTGTGGAACCCGGCGGCGTGGCAGTACTGGTAGAAGGTCGCCCAGTTCTGGTGCGAGATGTGCTCGGCGTCGGCGGTGGCGACGTCGGCGTACTTCGGCACCTTGAGCCCGTACCGGGCGAGATCCTGGAACAGCGAACCGCCGGCCTCGGTGAAGTAGATCTCCCAGGCCTCCTTCCAGGACATCACCTTCTTGGGCAGCATGTAGTCCATCATCATCGCGACGAGACCGAGCACGCGGTGGCCGCGCCACAGCCACTTGTCGCACCACTTCTGGACGATGGGCAGGTTGTCGGGGTGCTGCTCGAGCAGGAACTTGATGACCTCGATGCCGAGGGTCATGTGGCGGCTCTCGTCGGACTGGGCCGAGAAGCCGAAGGTGACGGTCGACATGTCGCCGTTGTAGGCCGCGCCCGACATGAAGGGCACGAACAGCAGGTTGGTCAGCACGTATTCGAAGGCGAAGCCGATCGCGATCATGTACTCGAACGGCCCGGCGGTGCGGGCATCGTCGAAGAACGACTTCGGCACCGAGAGATACCACACGCGATCGTGCATGTGACGGAACTCGGAGATGCCGTCGAAGTACTTGTTGTAGTGGCTGATCGTGTGGATCTGGGTCTGGACGTGGCGCAGCTCGTCGAGCGACTGCATCTGCGCCGCGACGCGCGGGCCGACGCCGCGCAGATGGCGGCCGGCGAAGGCGAAGCCGCGATGGGCCTGATACTCGAGCGGCGAGACGCCGGTCAGGAACAGCTTGAGGACGTTGGCGTAGCGTCCGTCGGAGATGCCGGTCTGGCCGTTGTTCTGGGCGAAGGCGTCGAGCACGGCGTAGAGCTTGCGCTCCTTCTCGCCCTGGAACTTCCAGTAGGCGTCCATGGTCAGGCGGAAGGGGTCCTCCCAGGCCGACCAGTCCCTGATCTTGATGCCCTCGAAGGTGTCGTAGGGGAACACCTCGTCCATGGGCCGATAGGTGGTCTCCCAGTCGAGACCGCGGGTCATGTGGGCGTAGCGCTGCTTCAGCCCGAGCTTCTTCGGTGCCATCTTCGTTTCCTCCCGGGGGTCTTCAGTGCTTCCAGCTCAGGGTGAAGTGGTCGTCGTCCTCGTCGAGGTTGCCGGCCATCGAGATCAGCACCAGCTGGATCTCCTGGGGCTCCCAAGAGCGGCCCAGACGCGCCTCGACCGAGGCGCGGTTGATGGTGAGGGTGTCGTCGCAGTCGAGTTTGACCGCGCCGGGCATGTTGAGGACGCGGACGCCCGGGTTGTCGGCGAGGATCGCCTCGATGATCGGGCGCGCGTCGTCGTTGTGGAGAAGGGTGATCGATGCGATCTGGGCCATGGGTCATGGTCCTCGTGTCAGAGAGAAAGGCCGAGCGAACGGGCGCGGACGCGGGCGGCATCGGCGGCGGCGGTCGCCGCGCTCTCGTCGCCGACGAGGGCGACCGACAGGGTCCTGCCCGCCGCCTCGGCACGATCGATCCAGTGCTTCGCCCAGCCGGAGACCAGCGCCTCGTTTGCCTCGCTCTCGGTGGCCACGGTCTTGACGACGTGGTCGGACCACTTGCCCTCCTCGGCGCGCCAGTCGGCCATGAACTCGGTCAGCATGGCGACGGTGATGCCGGCGCCGCCCCAGGCGGCCTCGGCATGGCGGTAGACGAGGTCGAGCAGGACGCCGTTGACGGCGAGGGTCTGGGCCACGAACAGGTGGAACCAGTCGCGCTCGACGAAGGTGTCCTCGATCAGCCGGCGCACGCCCTGCCAGGCCGGGTCGGTCAGCCAGACGTCCTTGGCGGTGTCGAGGCTCGCGCCGGTCTGCTCGTCGAGGACGAGGCCGATGCGGGAGACGATCTGGGCCATGCCGAGCTGGTCGCCGGCGGAGAAGATGGCGGGCGCGGTGATCGCGGTGCCGTAACCGCGCTGGCAGATCTCCGACATGTTCATGTTGGAGCCCCAGTGCAGATGGCGGATCGGCAGCAGGCCGGAGATCATCTTGGCCTTGTCGGCCTCGGCGGCCCTGCCGAGCAGGTTGCGCTCCTCGACGAAGGCGAAGTTGCGCTCGACGGCCTGATTGGCGTTGGCGCGGGTGATGTTGTAGGTGGCGTAGTAGAACTGGCGCGGGTCGAGCGGCCTGTACCAGTCCTCCATCACGACGGCGGTCTTGCGCGTGTCGTAGTGCCAGTACTGCGGCTCCCACAGCGGCTTGTAGTGGAAGTTGTCGGTCGCCTGGAGATCGAGCGTGCCTTCCTGATAGCGCGTCGCCGGCTTGTCGCCGCCGAGGCGTCTCGCGACGTGGCCGAAGGTGTTTCGCTTCGGCTCGAGGTCGATGGTCTTGATCTGTACGGTCACCGTTTTCCTCCAATGGAGCCGTTGAGCGGCTCCTTCTTCGTCTCGAGATCGTCGAGGGCTCAGCGCGTCCGGTCGCGCGAGGTCCGCTGCAGAAGTCCGGGATGGCCGGCGCGCCAGGCCATCTGCTCGAGCGCCTCGGCGGTGCCGGTATCGGGCGTCGACACCACCGCCGAGCGGTCGCGGCAGAATTCCTCGAAGGCCCTGGTCGGCAGGATCAGCTCGACCGCGAGGTCGCCGTCGCCGAGCGAATATTCGAACTCGACGAAGCGTCCGAGGCGCGTTCCGAGAATGCGGACGCGTGCCTCCATGGGATCACCGGCGTAGCCGGAGCCCCCGCTCTCTGGGACGGATCTGGCCACCGTCTCGCCTCCCCGGTGCTCTGCGAGGCTCGCATGGCTGCTACCCCGTCATCGTTGGTCCGGTTATCGGCGCGCAAGAATTCGATGTCAATCAAATTTTCGAGAAAAATAGGAATACCGGAATAATGACGTGCCTCGAAGGCTGATCCGACGGGCCAGGGCGACGATGCGGAAATTCCCACTCAATTCCTTGTTTTCAATTGGAAAAGCAAATTCGGTACGCGGCCCTTTCCCATGCGTCGCGGGGGGCGGACGCGAGGTGAGACGGGGGCGCAAGGCTCATTATTTTTCGAATTTTCAACTTATTTCGATATTTATGACGAGCGAACAATTGCCGAACCGTCTCGGCGAACGGCCCGCCCGCCGGGCGACGGGGTGAGAGCGACGAGCGGGCGACTCGGTGCCGTGCCGCCGCTCGTCGTCCCGCGTCGTTCACTCCTCGGCGAGGAAGTCGCCGACCAGTCGGTTGAAGCGGGCGACGTGTTCGATCTGGGTCCAGTGGCCGCAGCGGCCGAACACGTGCAGCTGCGAGCGATCGATCAGGGTGGCGAGGCGCAGCGAGGCGTCGAGCGGGATGACCCGATCGTCGCGGCCGTGGATCACCAGGGTCTCGTGGGGGAGGGCGCGGATGTCGGCCTCGTCGGAGGCGAGGGCGTCCACCCAGCGCTGGCGCGGGGCCGGGAACATCGCCGAGAAGCTCTCCTGGAAGCCGGGGCGGATCGAGGCGCGCCAGCGCAGCTCGGCCAGTTCGTCGGTGACGAGACCGCGATCGAAGGCGAAGACGTCGAGCATGGCGCGCATCTCGGCGAGCGAGGGGCGGTAGCCCCAGACGCGGTCGAGCCCTTCGGTGATGGGGAAGGACACGCCGACCGAGCCCATCAACACCAGACGGCGGACGCGGGACGGGTGGGCGATGGCCAGCGCGAGGGCGATGGCGCCGCCGAAGGAGTTGCCGACGAGATCGACGCGGTCGAGGCCGAGCGCGTCGAGGAGATCGATCGTCTGGCGGATCCAGGTCGAGCGGGTCCAGGCGATCCCGGTCGGGCGATCGGTGAAGCCGAAGCCGACCATGTCGGGGGCGATCACGCGGAAGCGCTCGCGGAGCACGGGGATCACCCCGCGCCAGTTGGCCCAGGCCGAGACGCCGGGACCGGAGCCGTGGATCAGCACCACCGGGGCGCCGGAGCCGTGATCGTGAAGGTTGGTGGTGAAGGCGCCGGTTCTCACCGCCGTGCCGATTTCGGGATCGGTGTCGCTCATCTCGACCTCCTCGGAATGCGCCGGCGAGGGCGGGCGCGAGGCGGCGAGCATAGGAGAGGTCGGGGCGGTGGGCAATATTCTCGAAAATTCATCCATTCTCGGAAATTGATCGCGGTGCACCGAGACGGGTCGGCGGGCGCGATCCTCGGCGCGCGGGGGCGTCGGGGAGCGATCAGCTCTTCGAGGTGAGGGTGCGGCTGAGGAGCTCGAGCGTCTTGTCGATGTGCTCGCTCTCCAGGCGGCAGGCGAGATCGACGTCGCGGGCGAGAACCGCGTCGATGACCGCCTTGTGCTCGGCGTGGACGTCGCGCTCGTGCGGGCGGGTCGCCAGGGAGATGCGGCGATAGCGTTCCGACTGTTGGAACAGGATGCCGTGCATGTGCTTGAGCCAGCGCGACGGGCAGGCGGCGATCAGCGCATAGTGGAACTCGCGATTGCGCTCCTCGAAGTCGTCGCGCAGCTCGCGCGAGCCCTCGCTCAGCTTCTCCTCGACCTTGGAGAGGCGGTGGAAGGCGCCGACGAGCCGACCCTCCCAGGCGTCGTCGCCGAAGATGATCGACTGGCGCAGCGCCTCGACCTCGATCATTTTGCGCGCACGCGTGAGGTCGGCGAAGTCGTCGAGCGAGACCTCGGCGACGCGAAACCCGCGCTGCTCCTCCGACGTCACCAGCGATTCGCCGACCAGCCGGGTCAGCGCCTCGCGCAGGGTCGAGGCGCCGACGCCGTAGCGCTCGCGCAGCATCTCGAAGCGCAGCTTGGTGCCGGGGGCGAGATCTCCGTTGAGGATGTCGTGCCGAATGGTTCCGTAGGCCGCCTCCACGAGACTACGGGCGCCGACCACCCTGGGCGAGCGCCCGGCAGCGGCGGTGACGTTCTTTTCCATTCGGACCTTCCCTTCACGTCGACGCAGGACTCGCCACGCGAGTCGCCGATCGACCAAATCGGTTGCGACCCTATCAAACCGCGACAATCGCCTCAAGAATGCGCGATGTCGACAATACCGACTAAATCCGTCATCCCGGTAATATTGAAAATCTCGAAAATTTGTTGACACCTCCCGGAGACATGGCGCATAAGCGGGACGACGACGAAGACCGGAGAGACGGTCTCGCGCCGAGGGAACGGACGAGCGGCCATGAGAGACGAGACTGCGGAAACGCGGCCTGCGGCCGCTGGTCGGCGTTCCGACTTCGACCGCAATGCCGGTTCGCCGCACCCCGTTCCGCGCCGCGTGGTTCTCACGCTCGACGGTCACGGCGAGGCGGCCGCTTCGACGGAGGAGCGCGTGCTGGTGGCGCTCGAACGGGCTCAGGGGTTCGGGCGCCTGCGGGGGATGCCGCGCCGCCTCCCGGTCGGTTGCCGTCGCGGCGGGTGCGGCATCTGCCGCATGCGAGTTCTGAACGGCGACTATCGGGTGACCCCGATGAGCCGCGCTCACGTCAGCGAGGCCGACGAGGCCGACGGCGTGGTGCTGGCCTGCGCGATCTACGCGCTCACGGATCTCACGCTGAGGCTCGAGACACCGATCCTCGGCAAAGAAAAAGGCCGAACGGCCGAGAAGACTCGAGGAGGAAAAGACTAATGGCTCACACTGGCGTTCTTCGACCCGGATTCATCCAGCTGCGTGTTCTCGACATGCCGGCGGCGATCGAGCACTACACCAAGCGCATCGGTTTTCATCAGGTGACCGAGGGTCCCGACGGCCGGGTCTATCTCAAGGCCGCCGACGAGTTCGACCATCATTCGATCGTGCTGCGTCGCGCCGATTCGGCCGGCTTCGATCTGATGGCCTTCAAGGTGCGCGAGGACGCCGATCTCGACCGGTTCGCGAAGCGAATCGTCGACTACGGCTATGCCGTCGACCACGTCGCGGCGGGTGAGCAGCCGGGCATCGGGCGGCGCATCGGCTGGACCATCTCGTCCGGCCATCGCATCGAGCTCTATGCCCATGCCGACCAGTCCGACCCCAAGCCGCGCGTCCACAATCCGGACGTCTGGGATCTGGAGCCGCACGGCATGCGCGCGCGGCGCTTCGATCACGCCCTGCTCTACGGGCCGGACATCGAGAAGACGCTCGACTTCTTCCGCACGGTGCTGGACTTCCAGTGCACCGAGCGCGTCGACATGCCCGACGGGCTGCTGGCGATCTGGCTGACGGCCGGCATGAAGGCGCACGACATCGCCTTCGTGAAGTATCCGGAGCCGGGCAAGTTCCATCACGCGGCGTTCGAGCTGGAGAACTGGATGGACGTCGGCAATGCCGCCGACATCCTCACCCGCTACGACATCTCGGTCGACATCGGCCCGACCCGCCACGGCATCACCCGCGGCCAGACGATCTACTTCTTCGATCCGTCGGGCAATCGCAACGAGGTGTTCGCCGGCGGCTACACCTACTACCCGGACAACCCGACCCGCACCTGGGACGAGACCCAGATCGGCAAGGGCATCTTCTACTACGAGCGGGCGATGAACGAAGCCTTCCTCACCGTCGTGACCTGAGGGGATGACGAAGCGCGACATGACGATCACCCGTTCGATCGCCACACTGACGTCCTCGGCGGCGCTTCGCGCCGCCGAGGCAGCGGTCGCCTGCGGGGCGGCGCGCGGCGCCGCGGTGGTGGCCATCGTCGTCGACGCGAGCGGGCACCTGCTCGCGGCGGTGCGCGCGGACGGAGCCTTCGTCGCCTCGGTCGACATCTCGCGCGACAAGGCGTGGACGTCGGCGACCTTCGGTCTGTCGACCGATCGCCTCCACGAGACGGTCTCCTCGCGCGACGTGCTGCGGGACGGGATCGCCGCGCGACCGGGTGTCGTTCTGTTCGGCGGCGGCCTGCCGATCCTGCGGGACGGGCGGGTCGTCGGCGCCATCGGCGTGTCGGGGGGCTCGGAGGACGACGACCGCGCCTGCGCCGCCGCCGGACTTTCCGCTCTCGGTCCGTGAGATCGACGCCTCGCCTTCCTTCGGCGCCGACCGCCACCGTTTCGCCCGTCAGGAGATTCTTCACATGACCGTCCATTCGCTTCACGAGCGCCGTCCTCTCGCCCTGTCGCCGGCGCGACGGGACGCCGTCCACTTCATCGACGGCGAGTTCACGCGCGGCGCGACGGGCAAGAGCTGGCAGAACTTCTGTCCGGTCGACGGCACGCCGATCGGCACCGTGCCGGAGGGCGGCCGGGCCGAGGTCGACGCGGCGGTGGCGGCGGCGCGGGCGGCGCTCGACGGTCCGTGGGGCCGGATGAGCGTGATCGAGCGCACCGACCTCCTCGCCAAGGTCGCCGACGAGATCAATCGTCGCTTCGACGACTTCCTGGAGGCGGAGTGCCTGGACACCGGCAAGCCGATGTCGCTCGCCTCGCACATCGACATTCCGCGCGGCGCGGCCAACTTCAAGATGTTCACCGACGTCGCCAAGACGATCTCGACCGAGTGTTTCCCGATGACGACGCCGGACGGGACCGGCGCGCTCAACTACGCGCTGCGGCGGCCGCGCGGGGTCATCGCCGTCATCAGCCCGTGGAACCTGCCGCTGCTCCTGATGACCTGGAAGGTCGGTCCGGCGCTGGCGCTCGGCAACACCGTGGTGGTCAAGCCGTCGGAGGAGACGCCGCTGACCGCGACGCTGCTCGGCGAGGTGATGAACGCGGTCGGCGTGCCGAAGGGCGTCTACAACGTGGTGCACGGGCTCGGGCCGGACTCGGCGGGCGAGTTCCTGACCCAGCATCCGGGCGTCAACGGCATCACCTTCACCGGCGAGACCCGCACCGGCGAGGCGATCATGCGCCAGGCGGCGCACGGCATCCGCCCGGTGTCGTTCGAACTCGGCGGCAAGAACGCCGCGCTGGTGTTCGCCGACGCCGACATGGACAAGGCGATCGAGGGCACGATGCGCTCGGTCTTCTCCAACTGCGGTCAGGTCTGCCTCGGCACCGAGCGGGTCTACGTCGAGCGGCCGATCTTCGAGGAGTTCGTCGCGCGGCTGAAGAAGGGCGCCGAGGGGCTGCGGCTCGGGCGTCCGGACGACCCGACCACCGGCATCGGCCCGCTGATCTCCAGGGAACATCAGGCCAAGGTGTTGTCCTATTACGCCCGCGCGGTCGAGGAGGGGGCGACCGTCGTCACCGGCGGCGGTGTGCCGGACATGCCGGCGGAGCTGGCGAACGGTTCCTGGGTGCAGCCGACGATCTGGACCGGGCTCGCCGACGACGCCGACTGCGTCAATCAGGAGATCTTCGGTCCGTGCTGTCACATCCGCCCGTTCGACAGCGAGGAGGAGGCGGTGCGCCTCGCCAACGGTACGCCCTACGGTCTGGCGGCGGCGGTGTGGACGGAAAACCTCTCGCGCGCCCACCGTGTCGCGGCCAAGATGGACGTCGGCATAACCTGGGTGAACTCGTGGTTCCTGCGCGACCTGCGCACGGCGTTCGGCGGCGCCAAGGCGTCCGGCATCGGGCGCGAGGGCGGCGTGCACAGCCTCGAGTTCTATACCGAGATCACCAACGTCTGCGTCAAGCTGTGAGGCCCACCGATCCCATGACCACCTCTCCCGAAGCGATCCGCGACGCCGCCGACCGGCTCCACGAGGCCGCCGTCACCGGGCGGCCGACCGCGCCGATCCGTGATCTCCTCGCGCCCGGCGACGTCGCCGCCGCCTATGCGGTGCAGGCGATCAACACCCGCCGGGCGATCGACGCCGGGCGGCGTCTGGTCGGGCGCAAGATCGGCCTGACCTCGCTCGCCGTGCAACGCCAACTCGGCGTCGACCAACCCGACTACGGCATGCTGTTCGCCGACATGGCCCGGCCCGAGGCGCTGGACATCTCCCTCGCCGACGTGATGCAGCCCAAGGTCGAGGCGGAGATCGCCTTCGTGCTCGGTCGCGATCTCGACGGCGAGCAGCTGACGGTGGCGGATCTCTTCCGGGCGATCGACTTCGCGGTTCCGGCGATCGAGATCGTCGGCACGCGCATCGCCAACTGGGACATCCGCATCACCGACACCATCGCCGACAACGCGTCGTCGGGCCTCTACGTGCTGGGCTCGCGCCCGGTGCGGCTCGGCGACTTCGACCCGTGCCTGTGCGGCATGGTGATGGAGAAGGCGGGCGAGCCGGTGTCGGTCGGGGCGGGAGCGGCCTGCATGGGCTCGCCGCTCAACGCCACGCTGTGGCTGGCCAAGGTCATGGCGGCGGCCGGGTATCCGATGCGGGCGGGCGACACCGTTCTCTCCGGGGCGCTCGGACCGATGGTTCCGGTCGCCGCCGGCGACGTCTTCGACGTGCGCATCGAGGGTCTGGGCAGCGTGCGCGCCGCCTTCGCCTGATCCGTCCCGGCCCGAGATCTCGTTCGACGTTTCGCCCGGTCCCGTCTCGGATCGGCGGCAAGGAGTGACTTCACATGGCGAAAGTCAAATGCGCGATCATCGGATCGGGCAACATCGGCACCGATCTGATGATCAAGGTGATGCGGACCTCGCAGAACCTGGAGATGGGCGCGATGGTGGGCATCGATCCCGCCTCCGACGGCCTCGCCCGCGCCGCGCGCCTGAAGGTGCCGACGACCCACGAGGGCATCGACGGCCTGCGCCGCATGCCCGAATACGCCGACATCAAGGTGGTCTTCGACGCCACCTCGGCCAAGGCGCATCTCACCAACGACGCGCTGCTGAGACGAGACGGCAAGAAGGTCATCGATCTGACCCCGGCGGCGATCGGTCCCTTCACCATCCCGGCGATCAACGGCGACGCCAACATCGACGAGCCCAACGTCAACATGGTCACCTGCGGCGGCCAGGCGACGATCCCGATGGTCTACGCCGTCAAGCGCGCGTCGAAGCGGGTCATCTACGGCGAGATCGTCGCCTCGATCTCGTCGAAGTCGGCGGGGCCCGGCACGCGCGCCAACATCGACGAGTTCACCGAGACGACGTCGAGGGCGATCGAGGTGCTGGGCGGGGCCGAGCGCGGCAAGGCGATCATCATCCTCAATCCGGCCGAGCCGCCGCTGATCATGCGCGACACGGTGTTCACCCTCTCTCAGGGCGGCGACCGCGAGGCGATCGAGGCGTCGATCCTCGACATGGTCGCCACCGTGCAGAAGTACGTGCCCGGCTACCGGCTGAAGCAGAAGGTGCAGTTCGAGGTGATCGGCGACAACGCGCCGGTGCGCATCCCCGGCATCGGCCTCTCCTCGGGGCTGAAGACCACGATCATGCTCGAGGTCGAGGGCGCCGCCCACTATCTCCCGGCCTATGCCGGCAATCTCGACATCATGACCTCCGCCGCCCTGGTCACCGCCGACCACTGGGCCGCCAAGATCCGCACCGAGGAGGCCGCGTGATGGCTCGCCCGAACAAGAACAAGCTCTACGTCCAGGACGTCACCCTGCGTGACGGCATGCATTCGATCCGCCACGCCTATTCGATCGAGACGGTGCAGGCGATCGCCAAGGCGCTCGACGAGGCCAAGGTCGACGCGATCGAGATCACCCACGGCGACGGCCTGACCGGCTCGACCTTCAACTACGGCTTCGGCTCCCACGACGATCTCGACTGGATCGGCGCGGTCAAGGACGTGTGTTCCCACGCGGTCGTCACCATCCTGCTGCTGCCGGGCATCGGAACGGTGCACGATCTCAAGCGCGCCTACGATGCGGGCGCCCGCTCGGTGCGGGTCGCCACCCACTGCACCGAGGCCGACGTGTCGCGTCAGCACATCGAGGCGGCGCGCGCGCTCGGCATGGACACGATCGGCTTTCTGATGATGGCCCACATGGTCGGGCCGGAAAAGCTGGTCGAGCAGGCGAGGCTGATGGAGAGCTACGGGGCGGAATGCGTCTACGTGACGGATTCGGCCGGAGCGCTCCTGCCGGAGGACTATTCGGCGCGGGTGAAGGCGGTGCGCGCGGCGCTTCGCCCCGAAACCGAGATCGGCGTCCACACCCATCACAACCTGACGCTCGGCGTCGCCAACGCGGTCGCCGGCATCGAGGCGGGCGCGGTGCGGGTCGACGCCAGCCTCGCGGGCATGGGCGCGGGCGCGGGCAACGCGCCGCTCGAGGCCCTGATCGCGGTGCTGAACCGCAAGGGCATCGAGACGGGTTGCGATCTCTTCAGGCTGATGGACGCGGCCGACGATCTGGTGCGCCCGCTCCAGGATCGCCCGGTCCGGGTCGATCGCGAGAGCCTGTCGCTCGGCTATGCGGGCGTCTATTCGAGCTTCCTGCGCCATGCGGAGAACGCCTCGAAGCTCTACGGCGTCGACACTCGTGAGATCCTGGCCGAGCTCGGCCGCCGCCGCATGGTCGGCGGTCAGGAGGACATGATCATCGACGTCGCCCTCGACATCCTGAAAGCTCGTGGAGAAGCCGCATGACCTCGCTCGCCGGGCTCGCCCAGATCGTCGACGAAGCGGCGCGCACCGCCACCGCCATTCCGCAACTGACCGACACCCTGCCGGGGCTGACGGTCGACGACGCCTATGCGATCCAGGCGATGTCGATCGCCCGGCGGCGCGCGCGCGGCGAGCGGCGGGCGGGCTACAAGATGGGGCTGACCTCGCGGGCCAAGATGGCCCAGGTCGGGGTATCGGAAGTGGTGTGGGGGCGGCTCACCGACGCCATGCGTCTCGTCGAGGGCGGCGATCTGCATCGCTCGCGCTTCGTCCATCCGCGCGTCGAACCGGAGATCGCCTACATCCTCAAGAAGCCGCTGGAGGGCGAGGTCTCGGCGGTGGAGGCGCTCGCGGCGGTGGAGGCGATCGCTCCGGCGCTCGAGATCATCGACAGCCGCTATCGCGACTTCAAGTTCGCTCTGCCCGACGTGATCGCCGACAACTCGTCGTCGTCCGGCTTCTACGTCGGCGCGTGGGCGAGCCCCTCGACCGACGTGTCGAACCTCGGCATCGTGATGGAGATCGACGGTCGGCCGGTGCAGATCGGCTCGACCGCCGCCATCCTCGGCGATCCGATCCGCAGTCTGGTCGCCGCCGCCCGTCTGGTCGGCCGCGCCGGGGAGCGGCTGGAGCCGGGCGACGTGGTTCTCGCCGGCGGCGCGACCGCCGCCCACCCGCTGACCCCGGGCAACCACGTTCGCACGCGGTTTCAGCGCCTCGGCGCGGTCGGCTTTTCCGTCGTCGTCTGAGGAGGCTCCCATGCCGATCGTCGAAGTGACGCTGATCGAAGGCCGCCCCTTCGAGAAGAAGAAGAAGATGGTGGAGGAGGTGACCGACGCCATCGTCTCCTCGCTCGGCGCCCCGCGCGAGGCGGTCCGCATCATCATCCGCGAAGTGCCCGCCTGGCACTTCGCCGCCGCAGGTCAGCTCAAGGGCGAGCCGCCGGCCGCGTCCGACTGAGGAGGGGTATCGCCCTTCGTCGACGGCGGCGACGGCGCGGCGTGCCGTCGAGACGACCCCGTTTCGGGCATCGGCGGCCGAGTTCGGCTCCCGGTGCCCTTCGCGCACGCGACCATGCGCGCGCCCTCCGCGCCTCCTCGTGCCGCGTTCGCCGCCGCGCCCGGCGTTCCCCCGCCACATGACTGTTGCGCGAGACCGTGCTCCGCTGCTTCAATCGCCTCGCGGCGAGACGAGCGGTGCGCGCGCTTTTTTCGTCGTCTCCATTGAACCCGATCCACCGCCGAGACGACCAATGGTCGAACGGCCGATGCGGACCCGGACATGACGACGACGTCGGACGAGGAACTCCTCCAACGCATCGCCGTCGGCGACGGCACGGCGATGCGCGTGCTGTTCGCTCGACATCAGTTGCGGATCCACCGGTTCGTGCTGCGAACGGTTCGCGACGAGACGGTGGCGGAGGATGCGGTGAGCGACACGTTTCTCGACGTCTGGCGTCAGGCGGGCGACTTCTCGGGCAGGTCCCGAGTGACGACCTGGTTGATGTCGATCGCCCGGTTCAAGGCCCTCACCGCGCTCAGGCGTCGCCGCGAGAGCGGGTTGGACGAGGAGTGGGCGGAAGGGATCGAGGACGAGGGCGACACGCCCGAGGTGATCTCGCAGAAGCTCGACAAGGGGACGGCGATCCGGCGCTGCATGGACCGCCTCTCGGCCGAGCATCGCGAGGTGCTCGACCTGGTCTACTACCACGAGGCCTCGGTCGAGGAGGTCGCGGAGATCGTCGCGATCCCGGTGGGGACGGTGAAGACGCGGCTGTTCCACGCCCGCAGGAAACTCTCCGAGCTGCTGCAGGCGGCCGGTATCGATCGAGGTTGGCCATGAGCGAGACGGCGGTGGAGAAGGGTCGGGGCGAGATCGAGGATCTGCTGCCCTGGTACGCCAACGGACGGCTGTCGGTCGAGGATCGGCGCCGGGTGGAGGCGGCGCTGGCGGCGGACGGCGAACTCGCCCGCCGGCTGGTGCTGGTGCGCGAGGAGATGGCCGAGACCATCGCCGCCAACGAGGCGCTGACCCCGCGCGGGGCGCAGGCGCTGGACGCGCTGATGAGCCGGATCGCGGCCGAACCGCCGACGGCGAAGGCGCGGATCGCGGCGGCGAAGCGCGGCCTGTTCGAGCGGATCGGCGAGGCGCTCGGCGCGCTGGCGCCGCGTCGGCTGGCGCTGGCCGCGGCCGCGGCGGTGGTGGTGATCGCGGTGCAGGCGGTGGTGGTCGGCGGGCTCGCGGTACGCGGCGGTGGCGGGTTCGAGACGGCGTCGCAGGGCGGGGCGGTCGTCGCCGGGCCGTCGGTCCTGGTCGCGTTCGTGGCGGACGTGCGGATCGAGGACGTCGCCGCCTTTCTGAAGCGGCACGGGGTAGAGCGGGCCGAGGGGCCGAAGGCCACGGGGTTGTTCCGGCTTCAGCTCGGCGCGGGCGCCGACGCCAAGGCCGTTGCGGCGCGGATGAGCGGCGAGAGCGCCGTGGTGAGCTTCGTCCAGGCCGCGCCGTGAGTGGCGGTCTCGGACCCGGATCGGGAGGCGGATCGATGAGGTATCTCGACGAGCGCGGCGAAGGGCGGTGCGGTGGGGCGGTGCGGCTCCTACTCGGGTTCGCGGTCGTCGCCGCCGTGTCGGTCGCGGCGATCGGGCCGGGCCTCGCGCAGTCCACCGGACCGTCGAATTCGGGCGGTGGGCACCGATCGGGCGGTCAGAACTCGCCGTCAGGGGCGCTGGTCCGCGAGGATCTCGGACCGGGCGTGTTCGGGACCTCCGAGCGAACCGACTACTGGGAGGACGAGCCGATCGTTCGGCGCCGCCCGGCGCGGCGGGTGATCGAGGTCTACGAGGAGGACTTCATCGACGATCCGGTGAGCCGACCGCCGAAGGTCCGCGTCGTCAAGCCGACGGTCCCGCCGCCGGTGATCCAGATGCCGTCGCCGGCGGAGACGCGGTTCGTGCCGGGCGAGGTGCTGGTGGAGATGCGCGGCGGCGGGCCGATCGCGCCGATCGCGCGGAGGCTCGGGCTCGACGTGCTGACCAGTCTTCCGGTACGCCTGACCGGGACGACGCTCCATCGCGTGCGGTCCACGGACGGGCGCTCGACCCGCGACGTGCTCGAGCGGCTGAAGAAGGAGGGCGCGGTCGCCTTCGCTCAGCCGAACTGGCTCTACACGCTGCAGCAGGCAGGCGCCTCGGCGCCGACGACGGCCGCGAGGCCGGAGACGCGGGCGCTGCCGGGGCAATATGCGGCGGACAAGCTGCGGCTGGCCGGGGCGCACGATCGGGTACGCGGGCGCGACGTGCTGGTGGCGGTGATCGACACGGCGGCGGACGCGACCCATCCCGAACTCGCCGACGCGATCGAGGCGAGTTTCGACGGGCTCGAGGGCGTCGATCCGGCGCCGGGCCTGCACGGCACGGCGATGGCGGGCGCGATCGCCTCGCGGCTCAGGCTCTCGGGCGTGGCGCCGGGGGCGCGGCTCCTGGTGGCGCGTGCCTTCGGTCCGCCGGGGGCGAGCGGCGTGGCCCAGGGCTCGACGATGGCGGTGGTCAAGGGGCTCGACTGGTCGGTCGAGCGGGGCGCGCGGGTGGTGTCGATGAGTTTCGCCGGGCCGGCCAACCCGTTCATCGGGCGGATGATCGCCTCGGCGCGGGTCAAGGGCGTGATCGCGGTGGCGGCGGCGGGCAACGCCGGGCCGCAGTCGCCGCCGCTGCATCCGGCGGCCGAGCCGGGGGTGATCGCGGTGACGGCGAGCGACGCCGACGATCGCGTCCTCTCGGTCGCCAATCGCGGCGACCACGTCACGGTGACGGCGCCGGGGGTGGACATTCTCGTGCCCGCCCCGAACGGCGGCTACGACGTGACCACCGGCACGTCGGTGGCGGCGGCCGAGGTGTCGGGCGTGGTGGCGCTGATGCTCGAGCGGCGAGCCGATCTGAAGCCGGAGGACGTGCGACGCATCCTCGCCGATACCGCGCACGATCTCGGCGCGCCGGGACGCGATCCGATCTACGGCGCCGGGCTGGTCGACGCCACCGCCGCGGTCGCGCGGGTTCGCTGACACCGACGGCTCTCGATCTTCCCGCCCCGTCCGCCCGAAAGGGTGGGCGGGGCGTCGTCGTCTCGGGCGGTGAAGGCGTCGGGAAAAAAAGTTTCGAAGCCCGTGAACCGGATCGCTCGGCGGCGCGACCCATGGACAAGAAGGTCGCGAGAGGCCTTCCCCGAAGCCGAAGGAGAAAGCCATGTTCACCGCCAAGTCGCTCGCCGCCGCCGCTCTGGTCGCCGCCACCGTCGCCACCGCCACCGTCGCCGGCTCGACGCCGGTCCTGGCCGGTCCGCATCACCATCACCACGGCTGGGGCTGGGGCGTGGGCGGCTTCGCCACCGGACTGGTGATCGGTTCGGCCATGGGCTCGCGTCCGGCCTATGCCGAGCCCCTCTATGCCGAGCCGGTTCGGCGCTGCGAGATCGTCGAGCGCGTCAATCGCTGGGGCGAAGTGATCGGCACCCGCCGGATCTGCCGCTATCGGTGATCGCCGCCGCCGTCGCGCCGAGGGTGCGGACGAGCGAATTCCGACCCGCCGAGGGACCACGATCGATGTCGATCGTGGTCCCTTCCGTTCGTTTTCGCGCCGGAGGATCGCGAGAACTCCGCTCGCGTTGACCCGTCTCATGGCGGGGCGACGGCCGGTGTGGGAAACTTCGCGCGGAAGCGGGAACACGCCGGGGAGGCGGATGCCATGCGGCGCTTCTGGCTCGATCTCGGAGACGAAGTTCGGCGGATGTGGAAGACGGCCGGGTTCGCGGTGGCGGCGGTCGGCGCGCTCGCGCTCGTCGCCGCCTTCTTCCCCGATCCGATCGCCACCTTCCTCCGTCTGCTCGGGCTCGTCTTCACCGGGCTGATGCTGTTCTCGGTCGTCGTCACCGTGTTGACCTTCCGTCGCGCCCGATCGATCCGACCGGCGGCGCTCGTGTTCGCGATCGGCACCAGTCTCGTGTGCACCGGCTTCAATCTCGTCTTCGCCGCCCGCCCGCCGAGCCCGGCGGTGTTCGCGCTCGCGATCGGGGCGGGCGCGTCGATCGGGGCGGCGTGGTCTCTGACGACGCTGCTCTTCGTCGACGGCGAGGACGTCCGGGGGCGGGGAACGCTCTGGTATCTCGTGGTGTGGGCGCTGACGCTGGTCGTCAATCAGGGCGCGGCGCTGGTGCTCGGGCGCACCCCGGCGGTGGCGACGATCACGATGCTGGTCGGCGCCGGGCTGGCGGTGGCCAATTCGGCGGGGCTCGCCCTGCGCGTCCGCGAGGTCGAGCGGCGGCGGAGCGCCGTGCCGGGGGACGTCGTCGGAGAGAGGTGAGGAGGGACCGTCATGTCGATCGCCTGTCCGCGCTGCGGTGAGGTTTCGCCCGAGACGCTGCGGTTCTGCCCGGCCTGCGGACAGGCGCTCGCCGCCGCCGCGCCGTCGTCGGGGCCGCTCCCGGCCGAGCGGGAGGGGGCGGAGGCGTTCGATCGTCGCCGCCGCCGTATCGTCGTCGCGCTGCTCGTGGTCGGGCTCGCCGCCTTCGCCGCCGTGCTCGCGCTGCG
>JBEOKB010000178.1:0-4226 GCA_040275425.1 Siculibacillus sp.
GGCGCGGAGCCTCGTAGCGGGCGGCGGCCTCCATCGGCGCGGCGCGGGTGCCGGTGGCGCGCGAGACGTCGAGGTTGGCGGACTGGCGGCCGACGAGGCTCGACAGCTCGGTCAGGGCCTTCATCTGGTCGGTGACGATCCGGCGCAGCTGCGAGGTCGATTCCTCGGTCTCCTTGGGGAGCTCGAGCACGCCGCGGCGCAGCTCGCCACGGGTGGCCTCGAGCTCGGACTGCATCATGCGCGCGGCTTCGCGCATCTTCTCGGTCGCCTCGGCGAAGCGGCCGGTGGTCTCGCCGACGGCGCGGGTCATCTCGGCGATCATCGCCTCCTGCGCGGCGCGCAGGGCCTCGGCCGAACGCTGGCCTTCGACGCCGGCGGTCGAGCGCAGCACGTCCATCTGGCCCAGAACCTTGCGCACGGCCTCCTCGGCGGAGGTGGTGAGCGAGGCGCCGACCTCGCGGGCACGGCTCTCGGCGGCGGAGAGGGTGTCGCCGACGAGGCTGGAGAAGGCGTGCATCATGCTCTCGACCGACTGGGTCTTGTCGACCAGACCGGCGGCGAGATCCTCGAGGCTGCGACGGCGCTCCTCGACGGTGGTCTCGAGCACGCGGTTGGCGTCGCCGACCAGATTGGCGGCGGCGGTGAGGGCGCGGGCCTGATCGTCGAAGCGACGGGTGAGGTCGGAGACGTCGGTGAGCACGGTGCCGGAGGTCTGGCGCAGCGATTCGACCTGATGGGTGATCGCCTCGGTGACGTCGCGGGTCTGGATCGCCACGGACTCCATGATGGAGCGGACGTCCTCGGTGCGGCCGCCGAGGTTCTTCTCGACCAGTTCCAGGTTCTCCGAGGCGCGGTTGAGCACCGAGTGGAGGGTGAGATTGGCCTGGGTCAGCCGCTCGAGCAGATCGCCCATGTCGCCGCGCAGGCGATCGTTGGCCTCGGTGACGATGCGGGTGGCGTCGAGACCCTGGCGGGCGACGGCCTCGGTGAGGTCGCGGCCCTTGCGATCGAGCGCCTCGACCAGGATGTCGCGGGCCTGACCGATCTTGTCGGAGATCTCGCCGACCTTTCCGTCGACGCTCTCGCCGACGGCTCGGGCGACTTCGCCGGCGCGGGCCGCGAACTCGTCCGAACGGGTGGACAGCGCCTCGACCAGCTCGCCGCCACGGCCGCCGATGAGATCGGTGAGCTCCTTGGTGCGCTTGTCGAGCTCGCCGACGACGTTGGCGGTGCGGCCGACGATGGTCTGCTCGAGCGCGGCGGTGGTGCCGGCGATGCGGCGGGCGGCGTTCTCGAGGGTGCCGGCGACCTGGGCGGTGGCACGGGTGGCCTCGGCCCCGAGGGTCTGGGAGATGGCGCCGAGGCGCTCGCCCATGACGCGGTCGAGATTGGCGGTGCGCTGATCGAGGGCGGTCGTGGCGTCTCCGACCGAGCGATCGATCGCGGCGGTCATCGAGGCGGCGCGCTGATCGAGCGCGGCGGTGGCCTCGCCGACGGTGCGGCCGATGGCCGAGGTCAGCGCGGAGGCGCGCTCGTCGAGGGCGTCGGTGGCTTCGCCGACGGTGCGGCCGATGGCCGTGGTCATGGCGGCGGCGCGCTCGTCGAGGGTGCCGGTGACCTCGAGCAGGCGGGCGCCGAGGGTGCCGTTGATCTCGGAGACGCGGTCGGCGAGCACGGCGCCGACGGCGTCGGCGCGGGTGGTCAGCGTCTCGCCGATCTCCTGCATGCGGCCGTCGAAGGTCTCGGCGATGCGGGCCTGACCGGCGGCGAAGGTCTCGGCGATCTCACGGGTGCGATCCATGAGATTGCCGGAGATCTGGCGGCCACGGATGTCGAGGGCCTGATCGATCTTCTGGATGCGCTCGTCGAGGCCGGTGGTGACGCCGTCGACGCGGGCGCCGATGGTCTGCGAGAAGACGCCGACGCGCTCGTCGAGGACGCGGCCGATCGCGTCGACCTTGCCGTCGAGCGAGGAGCCGAAGTCGTCGAGGCGACGATCGAGCCGGGCCGACATCTGTTCGGTGTGGCTGTCGATCGCCTGGGCCAGCTCGCCGGTGCGGGTGGCGAGGGTCTCGGAGACGGCGACGAAGCGGTTCTCGAGCAGGTCGCGCATGCTCTCGGTGCGGTCGCCGAGCACTTCGACGAGGCCGGCGGCGCGGACGTTGACGATCTGATCGAGCGATTCGAGGCGATCGGTGAGGCCGTCGGCGACCTCGGTGCCGCGGGCGGCGATGGTCTCGGCGATGCGGGCGCCGGTCTCGGTCATGCGGCCGGTGACGACGTCGCCCTGGGTGGTGACGAGGCGGGCGACTTCACCGCCGGCGCGGGCCAGACGCTCGGCCAGATCGGTGGTCCGGCCGATCAGTTCGTCGCCGATGCCGTTGAGCGAGGTCTCGAGGCTGGCGCGGAAGGCCTCCGTGCGCGACTCGAGCAGGGTGTCGAGGTTCTTCCCGGTCTCGCCCAGACGGGTCTCCAGCTCGGCGCCGTGGACGACGATCGACCGATAGATCTTCTCACCGGTCTCGCCGAGACGGTCGGCGAGTTCGCCGCCGCGCGTGGAGATGGTCTCGGCGATCTTGGTGCCGGTCTCGTCGAGGCGCTCGGTGATCTCCGAGCCGCGCAGGCTGAGATCGACCACCAGCGACTGGCCGGTGCCCTTGAGAGCGTCGGCCACCTCGGCGGCGCGCTCGGCGATGGTGTCGATCAGTTCGCCGCCGGTGGTGCTCAGCGTCCGGGTGACGTCGCCGCCGCGGGTGGCGATCATGTCGACCACGTCGCGACCGGTCTGCGACAGCGAACCGTCGATCAGGCGGCCGGTGGCGGCGAGGCTCTCGGTCAAGGTCTCGCCGGTCTCGGCGAGGGTCTTGTTCACCGTGTCGGCGCGTTCGGTGAACGTGTCGCCCATGACGCGGATGGTGGCGGTGAGCTTCTCGGTGCGGTCGGTGAGATCGCCGGCGATGCGCTCGCCGGCCGACGTCAGGGTCGAGGTGATCTCGGTGGTGCGGTTGGTCAGGGTCGAGACCAGGGTGTCGGTGCTGTCGGCGAGGCGCGCGGCGAGGACGTCGGTGCGCTCGGACAGGGCCGAGACCAGGGTGTCGGTGCGGCCGGAGAGGGCCGAGACCAGAGTGTCGGTGCTGTCGGCGAGGCGCACGGCGATGGTGTCGGTGCGCTCGGACAGGGCCGACACGAGGGTCTCGGTGCGTTCGGAGAGGGTCGAGGTCAGGCCGTCGCCCATCGAGCGCACGGTCTCGGTGAGGAGTTCGGTGCGGTCGGTGAGGGTCGAGACGATCTGATCGCCGGTGCGGTTCAGGGTGTCGGTGAGCTCGAAGCCCTTCATCGACAGGGTCTCGGCGGCGATCTGCCCGGCCGAGGAGATGGTCTCGGCGACCGAACGGCCGGTGTCGGCGAGCTTCTCGACCACTTGGCCGGCGCTGGTGTCGAGACGGCCGACGACGCCCTCCACGGTGGTGGTGAGGGTGCCGTTGATCTCCTCGCCCTTGGCCGCGAGGGAGCCGATCAGGCGGCCGGTGGCCTCCTCGGTCGCCTCGACGATACGCTCGCGCGTGGTCATCAGGTCGCCCGACAGCGACTCGTGGGCGCCGGTGATGGCGGAGCGGACGCGCTCGGAATTGTTGACGATGGCCTCGCGCTGGTTGACCAGTTCCTCGATCAGCGAGCGGATGCGCAGTTCGTTCTCACCATAGGCGCGTTCCAGCGAGGAGACCTCGTTGTGGACCAGCACCTCGATCTCGCCGGCGCGGGCGACGACGCGCTCGAGGCCGTCGCCGACGGCGGCCATCTCGCGACGAATGGCGTGACCGACCGACACCACGGCCTCCTGGGCGGTGGTCTCCGGCTCGGCCAGACGCAGGGCGATCTCGGTCATCGAGCGGGCGGTCAGGCGCAGTTCCTGGGCGCGGCGGACGAGGCCGGCGAAGGCGAACACCAGCATCACCGGCAGGGCGAGACCGGCGAGCGCGACGAGGGCGCGCGGGTCCTTCAAGGCGGCGGAGAGATCGAACGCCGGGTTGCCGGCGGCGAGCAGCGACCAGGCGAGCCAGCCGACGCCGACCAGCCACAGGGCGGAGGCGACGAAGGCGAAGAGGAAGGGACCGTTCGACGGGCGCCGGTTGAGCGCATGGGCGATGGTGGCGTTGGTGCGACGGTCGTCGTTGGCGGCCTGCGGCTGGGTCAGCGCTTCCGCGGCGGCGACGTCGACGGCCTCG
>JBEOKB010000179.1:0-8128 GCA_040275425.1 Siculibacillus sp.
TGCCCGCCGCGTCGCCGCTCCCCGGCTCGATCACGAACGCACCGTCACCGTCACCGGTCGCGTCGTCGACGTCGACACCAACCAGCGCGGCGGTACCCGCATGGGGCTGATCGTCGACGCGATGGACGGGCGCGGCCTGACGCCCGCCACCACCCCGACCGCGATCACCGCCACCCTCACCCGCACGCGCGATCCCGCCCCGTCGCCCGGCGACGGCGTGCGCTTCAAGGCGCGGCTGAAGCCACCCGAGGGCCCTGTGCTGCCCGGCGGCTACGACTTCGCCCGCCGTGCCTGGTTCGAGGGTCGCGGCGCCTCCGGCTACGTCCTCGGCCGGGTCGAGCCGGTCGAGACGCCGCCGCCGACCCTCGCCGCCCGCGCGCTCGCCGAAATCGGCACGCTGCGCCACGCCGTGGCCGAGCGCGTGCGCGCCACGCTGCCCGGCGCGCCCGGTGCGATCGGCGCCGCGCTGATGGTCGGCGAGCAGCGCGCCATCCCGGAGAAGGCGGCCGAGCCGCTGCGCGCCTCCGGCCTCACCCACATCGTCTCGATCTCCGGCCTGCACATGAGCCTCGTCGCCGGTGGCGTCATCGTCGCGGTGCGACTGATGCTGGTGCTCTTCCCCGCGCTCGCGCTGCGAATCTCCGCGAAGAAATGGGCCGCCGTCGCCGCCTTCGTCGTGGCCACCGTCTATCTTCTCCTGTCCGGTACTCAGGTCGCTGCCCTGCGCTCGCATCTGATGCTGTCGATCGCGCTCCTCGCCGTCGTGGTCGACCGACCGGCGATCACCATGCACACCATCGCCGTCTCGGCGGTGCTGATCCTCGTCTGGGATCCGTCCGCGGTGATGGAGCCGAGCTTCCTCATGTCCTATCTGGCGGTGATCGCCCTCGTCGCCGGCTACGATCTGTGGCGGCTGTGGAGCGAACACCGCCCGCCGCCGGCGCGCGAGGCCGGGCCGATCGCTCACGGCGTCCACGCGGCGTGGCGCCACGTCCAGGGCCTCGCCTTCTCCTCGCTGGTCGCCGGTCTCGCCACGGCCCCGGTCATCGCCGGCGTGTTCTATCGCGGCGCGCCCTATTCGATTCTCGCCAACATGCTGGTCCTGCCGGTCACCGGCCTGCTGATCATGCCCGCCGCCGTGCTCGCCGCCCTCGCCATGCCCTTCGGCCTCGACGCCGCGCCGCTGTGGGCGATGGGCAAGGGCATCGAGATCATGATCGCCGTCGCCGAATGGACCGCCGCGCTGCCCGGAGGCGCCGGACTGATCGGCGCGCCCCACGGCCTCGCCGAACCGCTCGGCATCGCCGCCGTCCTGTGGCTGTCGCTGTGGCGCTCCCACGTCCGCCTCCTCGCCCTGATCCCCGCCGTCCTCTCCGCTCTTCTTCTCTTCGCGGGCGCGCGACCCGACGTGATCGTCGGCCGCCATGGCGAGAGCATCGCTGTGCGGTCCGCCGACGGCCGTCTCGCCGTCCTGGCCGACCGCCGCGACCGCTTCGACGTGGCGATCTGGCTCGCCGCCGACGCCGATTCCCGTTCCCCCGACGATCGCGGCCTGCGCGAGGGCTGGCGCTGCGACCCGCTCGGTTGCACCTTCTCCCGCCCCGATCCGAACCACCCGGCCGGGGACCTCCTGGTCGCGGTCGTGCGCCGCCCCGAGGCCTTCGCCGAGGACTGCCGCCGCGCCGCCCTCGTCGTCACCATCCTGGAGGCTCCGCCCGGCTGCGCCGAGCGCACCACCGTGATCGACCGTCGCACTCTGGCGACCACCGGCGCGCTCACCCTCGAACGCGCCGCGCCCGAAGCCGCGACGACCGCGCGCCCCGAACCGCTCCCCCGGCCGGCCCCAGTCGATCCGACCACCGATCCGACCACCGATTCCACCGCCGAGCCGCTCCCCGGCGCACGCGACGCCGTCGCGAGCGACCCCGACGAGATCGAGCGGATCGCCGATGAGACCTCGTCGTCGGTGAGCCGAGCGCCGTCGTCTCCGGGTGTCGAAACCGCGTCGTCCCCACGCCCCGCGACCGCACCGTCGGCGAGCGCCGAAACGCCCTCGTCCCCACGCCCCGCGCCGCCCGCGTCCGTGAACTCCGCTCTGCCCCGGCTCGTCGCCGAGCACGGTGCCCCGTCGCCGCTCGTCGCCGAGCCGCCACTTTCTTCTCCGCCCGAGCCCGACATCACCTTCTGGAACGACGACGCTCCGCCGCCACGGACGCGCTTTCACGCCACACCGAGCCTGCCGCGATTCGCTCGCCCCTGGACCCCGCGCGATCCGTCCTCGCCGCTGCTCGCCGCTCCGGCGACCGCCGCCGAGGCGCCCCGTCGCGACGCCGCGCCGGACCCGGTCGCCGTCGATCCCGACGCGGGCCCGCGCTCCGGCCCGTCGCCTCAGTAGCGGCGGATCAGACCGACCAGCCGTCCCTGGACCTTGACCCGGTCGGGGCCGAAGATACGGGTCTCGTAGGCCGGATTGGCCGCCTCCAGCGCCACCGACGCGCCGCGCTTGCGCAGCCGCTTCAGCGTCGCCTCCTCCTCGTCGACGAGCGCCACGACGATGTCGCCCGAATCGGCGCTGTCGGAGCGCTTGATCACCACCGTGTCGCCGTCGAGGATGCCCGCGTCGATCATCGAATCGCCGCGCACCTCGAGCGCGAAGTGCTCCCCGCCGCCGACCAGATCGAACGGCACCGGAATGGCATGGGTATAGGTCTGGATCGCCGAGATCGGCGTGCCCGCCGCGATACGCCCCATCACCGGCACCGACACCACCTCGGCGACCGTCTCCGCCCCGTCGGCGCCGACCGTCTGCACCGGCCGCGACTTGCCGAGCGAACCCTCGATCACCGCCGGCGCGAATCCCTTGCCGCCCGACCCCGCCCGCGACGGACTGGCCAGCCCGGGCGTCACCGAATCGGGCAGGCGCACCACCTCGAGCGCGCGCGCCCGGTTGGGCAGGCGCCGGATGAAGCCGCGCTCCTCGAGCGCCGTGATCAGGCGGTGAATGCCCGACTTCGAGCGCAGATCGAGTGCGTCCTTCATTTCGTCGAACGACGGAGGAACCCCGTCCTCCTTCAGCCGCTCGTGAATGAACATCAGGAGCTCGTACTGCTTGCGCGTCAGCATTGCCCCGCATCCCCCGCTTCTTCGCCGCCACCGCGCCGGGACTCGCGTCGCCACGAGCCGGTCCGCGCGCCGAGCGCCGTTCCTGTTCGAATTGTCGATGTGCCCGCCGAGCGGACGCCCGTCGAGTCTTCGCGATCACCCCCGCGACCCGCGCTTCCCGACGAGGACCGGTCCATGGGACCGTCCTCGGTGGACGCGACTCGCGAACGTGTACAAATCACGAACCTACACTACGCGTTCTGGTGATGTTCCGCAAGGGCGCGCGAGAACAAACCCGGTTTCGGCGAGCGGGGAGGGGCGGGTTCTCAGTCGAGCCGCACCACCGGCACCGGATCGCCGACCTTGGCCGGCGGCGCGTGCGGCGGGCGCACGATCAGCACGTCCGCGGCGGAGAACCGCGTCAGCAACGAGCTGTCCTGGCTGTCGAGCGGGCGGGCGATCGTGCGCCCGTCCTCTGCGATCGTGAGGCGCGCGCGCAGGTAGTCCTGGCGCACGTCGTTGGCCGGCAGATCGGCGCCGGAGGTGAGCGTGGTCGTGAGCGGGCGCGGCGAGGCGAGGCCGGAGAGCGCGCGCACCAGCGGCGCCAGGTAGAGAATGCCGCAGACGAGCGACGCCGCCGGATTGCCCGGCAGGCCGAGCACGCGCACGTCGCCGCGCCGCCCGAACATCAGCGGCTTGCCCGGCCGCATCGCGAGCTTCCAGAAGTCGAACACCACACCTTCCTCGCCGAGCGCGCGGTGGACGAAGTCGTGATCGCCGACCGAGGCGCCGCCGAGTGTGACGAGCGCGTCGATGCCCGCCTCGAAGCCGGCGCGGATAGCCGCGCGGGTGGCGTCGAGCCGATCGGCGGCGATGCCGAGGTCGACCGCCTCGCCCCCCGCCGCCTCGATCAGCGCGGCGACGGCATAGCCGTTGGAGGCGACGATCTGATCGGGGCCCGGCACCGTGCCCGGCCGCACCAGCTCGTCGCCGGTCGCCAGCACGCCGATGCGCGGCCGTCGATGCACCGGCACCTCGGCGTGGTTCATCGCCGCGATCAGGCCGAGATTGGTGTAGCCGAGCCGCGTTCCCGCCTCGAGCCCGATCTCGCCCTCGCGAAAGTCGACGCCCGCCCGGCGCAGGTGGCGTCCGGCCGCGGCCGCCTCGTCGAGCACGAGCGTGTCGCCGTCGCGTCGCGCGTGCTCCTGCATCACCACGGTGTCGGCGCCCTCGGGCATCGGCGCGCCGGTGAAGATCCGCACCGCCTCGCTCGGGCCCACCCGGCCGGCGAAGCCGCGACCCGCCGCCGCTTCGCCGATGATCGAAAGGCGAGCGCCGGCGTCGGGTGCGTCGGCCGCGCGCACCGCCCAGCCGTCCATCGCCGCCGCGTCGAACGGCGGCTGCGTGCGCAGCGCCACCAGATCCTCGGCGAGAACCCGGCCGTTGGCCTTCTCGATCGCCACGCGCTCGACCGCCGTCGCGGCGACGCCGTCGAGAACCGCCGCGATCGCCGTTTCCACAGGGGTCAACGCCATGCTCGTCACTCCGCCGTCCAGGTGCCGGATTTCCCGCCCGACTTCTCGAGCAGCCGCACGCCGCCGATCACCATGCCGCGATCGACCGCCTTGGCCATGTCGTAGATCGTGAGGCAGGCGACCGAGACCGCCGTCAGCGCCTCCATCTCCACCCCGGTCTGACCGTTGACCCGGGCGAGCGCGCGCACGCGCAGCCCCGGCAGACCGTCGTCGGCCTCGATGTCGACCGTGACCTTGGTGAGCAGCAGCGGATGGCACAGCGGGATCAGCTCGTGCGTCTTCTTGGCCGCCATGATCCCGGCGATTCGCGCCGTGGCGATCACGTCGCCCTTCTTGGCCTGTCCCGAGCGGATCAGCACCAGCGTCTCCGGCAGCATGGTGACCGAGCCCTCGGCCACCGCCGTGCGCGTGGTCGAGGCCTTGTCGCCGACGTCGACCATGTGGGCGGCGCCGCTCTCGTCGATGTGGGTGAGGCGCGGGGCGTCGCTCATGCCGCGCCCCCCAGCAACCGGCGCGTGGCGGCGGCGACGTCGGCCTGCCGCATCAGGCTCTCGCCGACCAGGAAGGTCGTGATGCCGACGCGCTCCAGCCGCGCGCAGTCCTCGGGGGTGAAGATGCCGCTCTCCCCGACCAGCAACCGCTCGGTCGGGATCATCGCCGCCAGCCGTTCGGAGGTGGCGAGCGAGACCTCGAAGGTCTTGAGATTGCGGTTGTTGATGCCGATCATCGGCGAGGCGAGCCTGAGCGCCCGCTCGGTCTCCGCCTCGTCGTGCACCTCGATCAGCACGTCCATGCCGAGCGCGAGGGCGGCGTCCTCGAGCGCCTTCGCCTCGTCGTCGTCGAGCGAGGCCATGATGATCAGGATGCAGTCCGCCCCCCAGGCGCGCGCCTCCAGCACCTGATAGGGCTCGAACAGGAAGTCCTTGCGCAGGGCGGGCAGCGACACCGCATCGCGCGCGGCGGTGAGATACTCCGGCGCCCCCTGGAACGACGGCCCGTCGGTGAGGATCGACAGACACGCCGCCCCGCCCGCCTCGTAGGCCCGCGCCAGCGCCGGCGGATCGAAGTCGGCGCGGATCAGGCCCTTCGACGGGCTCGCCTTCTTGATCTCGGCGATCAGGCCCCGCTCGCCCGCCGCCTGCTTCGCCCGCAGCGCGGCGTGGAAGCCGCGAGGCGCCGAGACGTCGGCGATGCGCGCGCGCAACTCGGCTTCGGAGACGGCGGCCTTGGCGGCGGCGATCTCGGCGCGCTTGTAGATCTCGATCTTCTTCAGAATGTCGGCCATGCGCCTGCTCAGGAGTTGGAGACGGCGACGAGCGCGTCGAGACGGGCGAGCGCCCGCCCCGAGTCGATCGCCGCGGCCGCGAGAGAAACGCCCTCGGCGAGCGCCGCCGCCTTGCCCGCCACCACCAGCGCGGCACCGGTGTTCAACAGCACGATGTCGCGATAGGCGCCCCCCGCGCCGCCGAGCATGGCGCGCAGCGCCTCGGCGTTGTGCGCGGCGTCGCCGCCCTTCAGCGCCTCTGGCCCATGACGCGAGAGGCCGACGCTCTCCGGCGTCACCACGAAGGTCGAGACCCGGCCGTCCTTCAGCTCGGCGACATGGGTCTCGCCGGTGACGGTGATCTCGTCGAGCCCGTCGCTGCCGTGGACGACCCACGCCGCCGCCGAGCCGAGCCGGGCGAGCACGTGGGCGATCGGCTCGACCCAGGCGCGCGCGAACACGCCGGTCATCTGGCGCGACACGCCCGCCGGATTGGACAGGGGCCCGAGCAGGTTGAAGGCGGTGCGCGTGCCGAGTTCGACCCGCGCCGGGCCGACGTGCTTCATCGCCGAATGATGCGCCGGCGCGAACATGAAGCCGACCCCGGCCTCGCGCACGCAGGCCGCGATCTTCTCCGGCGTCAGATTGATCTCGACCCCGAGCGCGACCAGCACGTCCGCCGCCCCCGACTTCGACGACAGCGCCCGATTGCCGTGCTTGGCCACCGGCACGCCGCAGCCCGCCGCCACGAAGGCCGAGGCGGTGGAGACGTTCCACGAGCCCGAGCCGTCGCCGCCGGTGCCGACGATGTCGATCGCATCGGCCGGGGCCTCGACCCTGAGCATCTTCTCGCGCATCACCTCGACCGCGCCGGTGATCTCGTCGACGGTCTCGCCGCGCACGCGCAGGGCCATCAGGAAGCCGCCGATCTGCGCCGGCGTCGCCGCGCCCGACATCATCACGTCGAAGGCGATGCGCGCCTCCTCGCGGGTGAGGGTGGCGCCGGTCGCCACCTTGCCGATGAGGGCCTTCAAGTCGGACATGGCAGGCTCCGGATGCGTCAGGCGGCGCGGCGATCGCGGGTGCGGTCGTTGAAGTCGCGGGCGATGTCGAGGAAGTTCTGGACGAGCTTGGCGCCGTTCTCCGAGGCGATCGACTCGGGATGGAACTGCACTCCGTGGACCGGATGCTCGGCGTGCATCAGCCCCATGATCAGCCCGTCGTCGGACGAGGCGACGGCCGAGAGGCACGACGGCAGGCTCGACCGCTCGACGATCAGCGAATGGTAGCGCGTGCCGGTGAAGTCGTGATTGAGCCCCCGGAACAGGCCCTTGCCGTCGTGGCGGATGGTCGAGGTCTTGCCGTGCATCAGATGCGGCGCGCGGATGACCTTGCCACCGTAGGCCTGGCCGATCGCCTGATGGCCGAGGCAGACGCCGAAGATCGGCATCCGCGATCCGAGCCGGGTGATGGTCTCGAGGCAGATGCCCGCCTCGTTGGGCGTGCACGGCCCCGGCGACAGGATCACGCCTTCCGGGTCCATCGCGATCACCTCGTCGACGGAGATCTTGTCGTTGCGCACGACCTTCAACTCCGCCCCCTGTTCGCCGATCAGGTGAACGAGGTTCCAGGTGAAGCTGTCGTAGTTGTCGACGACGAGGAACATGGGTCTGCCTTCCCGAGTTTCGAGCGCTCACAATTAGCCGGGGAGGGGGCGAATGTCACGTGGCCGCCGCGCGCGATCGAGCAGGGGGTGGGATCGAGCCGAAGTAATCCCCCTCGACGAATTCGGGGTGAGGATGGCATCATCGTACAACCTGAGAGATGGGTGCCATGATCAGGACTTTCACTTCGCCTTCGATCGACGACGGCAGCCCCGCCGGGCGGGCGCGACTGTCCACCGAACGATTCCTCCGTGCTGCCGAGCAGCTCCGAATTGCACTCGAACGCAATGCCTACGATCCGAACCAGCCGCGCATTCCGACCGGGCAGACCGGAGCCGGCCGTTGGACGGATGGGGTCTCTGGAGGAGACGGTTCGCCGACGAATGGAGGGCGTCGCTCCTCGGGCCGCATCCTCGTCGCCGACGCCTCCAATGAGCCGTCTCCCGAATTCCTCTCCGATTTGAAAAGACGGGTCGACGAGGCGGACGAGCGATTGGCCAACGCTTACGCGCGAGCGTCTTCCAGCATCGAAATATCTCACGCAGAGACGAATAGAGCACGTC
>JBEOKB010000180.1:0-14172 GCA_040275425.1 Siculibacillus sp.
AGGATTCGGGGTTATCGGCGAGGCCTGGCTTCGGCGGCGCGGGGCGAGCGCCGGACGAGGCGACGACGGACGAGGCGCGGGGCCGCCGCCGCCGGAGGGGCAGGCGGGGGAAGAGGCGCGCCGCCGTCGTGGCACAGGCCGAGGTCGCAGCAGTCGTGCGCGTGATCGGCGATGTCGGAGGGCTCGGCCGGAGCGGGCACGACGCGGCGGGCATCGGCGCCGCCGCCCATGAAGGCGCAGGTCTCGTCGGCCGCGACCAGGGCACGGGCGTGGGCGCGCGCCACACCGACCGCGAAGACGACGGCGAACAGCGCCAGCACCACGCCGGAGGAGCGGCGCAGCGTCTCGAGCCATCCGTGTCTTCGCCGCCGGGGCATGGCGGGTCACTCCCGATTTGCGGACGCGGTGGTCCTCGCGCCAGACAACGGCGGTTCGCCCTCGCCGTCCTTGACATCCGGCAAGCGACGACGCGACCAGGCGACGAAGACCAGGGCGACGGCGTTCATCACCACGACGTAGACGGTGGCGGCGACGGCGAGATCGGGGCGGCCGAGCACGGTCACGGCGACGGTGAGGGCGACGGCGACGTTGCGCAGGGCGGTCGACAGCACCAGCGCGGCGGCGCGGGCGCGGTCGATCGCGGCGAGGGCGGCGAAGATCGCGACGAGAGCGAGACCGGCGAGATCGAAGCCGAGGGCCGCGAGGCCGACGGTGCGCCAGGCGAGGACGAGCGCGGACCACTGGGCGAGGATCGCCGCCGTGACGATCGCCGCGAACACCAGCATCGACAGGCGACGGGCCGCGGGGCGCAGGCGCTCGGCGAGCGCCGGGTTCCTCTCGGCGAGGAACGAGGTCGCGAGCAGCGGCACCACGGTGGTGACGAAGATCGCGCCGACGGTGGGGCCGAGCGGCAGGCGGACCTCGACCGAGGCGTCGGCGAACCAGCCGAAGGCGGCGCCGACCCACAGCGGCACGGTGAGGGGGGCGAGCAGGCTGGTGACGACGGTGAGGACCACCGAGAGCGCGACGTCGCCGCGCGCCATCAGCGTCACGAAGTTGGCGGTGACGCCGCCGGGAGCGGCGGCGAGGAGGACGAGGCCGACGGCGTGGACCGGGGCGAGGTCGAGCGCGCGGGCGAGCGCGGCGGCGAGGAGCGGCAGGGCGACCACCTGGAGCACCAGCCCGCCGAGGACGGCGCGCGGGGCGCGGGCGAGCGCGGAGAAGGCGGCGAGACGGGTCTCGAGCCCGACCGCCGCCATGAGGAAGGCCAAACCGAGGGGAATGAGCAGGGAGGCCATCGGCCGGTACCTCAGGAGGGACCACGAGGGGCGAAACGACGAGAGCCGCCGAACACCCGAGGGCGGACCGGCGGCTCCCGACGTCTTCGTTCCACCGTCGGTCTCACTTCGCGGGAAGGGCGGCGGCGTAGCTCTTCAGCGAGTCGCGCGCCGGGTCGGCGTCGGACTTCTTCATGGTCTTCATCAGCTCGTCATAGGCCTCACGACCACCCTGGGGCAGGCGATGGGCGATGCCCTGGTGGCAGTCGATGCAGGTCTTGCCCTGGTCGATCGCGCCCTGGTGCGCCTTGCCGGCCCGGGTCTCCTGCTTGGTGAAGTCCATGCTGTCGAAGTTGTGGCAGTTGCGGCACTCGCGGCTGTCGGTCGACTTCATCCGCTGCCATTCGTGCCTGGCGAGATCGATGC
This sequence comes from Siculibacillus sp., assembly GCA_040275425.1. Classification (GTDB taxonomy): domain Bacteria; phylum Pseudomonadota; class Alphaproteobacteria; order Rhizobiales; family Ancalomicrobiaceae; genus Pinisolibacter. Next base: position 1,704 of record JBEOKB010000180.1, read on the forward strand.
GCTTGGCGTCGAACTTCTCCTTGGTCCAGATCGACTGGGTGACGAAGTGACCCCACAGTTCCTGAGTCGCCTGGATCTTGCGGATGATCTTGTGTTCCCAGTCCTTCGGCACGTGGCAATCGGGACAGGTGGCGCGGACGCCGGAGGAGTTCTGGAAGTGCGGCGTCTGTTTGTACTCGGCGTAGACGTTGTCCTTCATCTCGTGACACGAGATGCAGAACTCCTCGCGGTTGGTCATCTCGAGCGCCCAGTTGAAGCCGCCCCAGAAGACGACGCCGGCGAGGAAGCCGACGATGAGGAGAACGCCGAGAGCGATGGTGCCCGACGGCGTCCACAGAGCGTTCCAGAAACGCTTCACGAGACCCGGCCGCTTTTCGCCCGTCGTGTTGGTATCGGTCATGATCGTGGCTCCGAAGCGCGAGCGAGGGGCCGAAACCCCTCTCCCGGGGCTGTCACTTGACGTTCTGGGACGGCTTGAAGGTGTTCTCGACCAGTTCCTTCGCGTCGGCCTGCGGCACGTGGCACTGGTTGCAGAACCAACGGGTGCCGGCGACGGTGTCGGTCTGCTGGCCGTTGCGGTCGAGGTAGTGGGTCATCGACAGGGTCGGGGCGCCGTTCTTGGCGGCGTTCGACCAGTCGTGACAGCCGAGGCACTGATTGGCCTTCAGGTCGATCTGATAGCGATCGACCTGATGGGGGACCAGCGGCGGCTGCTGACGATAGGCGCGATCGAAACGTCCGGAGACGTTCTGCTTGGCCACTTCCGGGGCGGCCAGATCGACGGTGGGGGCGGCGCCGCGCAGCGTCTTGACGTCGGGAGACTGCTGGCTCAGCGCCGAGCCGATCCCGAAGGTCAGAGCGGCAACCCCGAGCGCCGCGACGAGCATGAGCTTCCTCATGGTGTTTCTCCCGAACAGTTGGAACCGGAGGCGCAGCGCGCCGTGGTCTCGGAGGCATCGAAACGATGGGTGAAGCGGAAGACCTTGCGGTCGCAGACGTCGATGCACCGGCCGCAGGTCGTGCAGTCGCGATCGACGATCACCGGGGTCGTGCCCTTGGCGGCTCCTTCGAGCGCCGGTGAAATGACGTGAGGCTCCGGGCAGACCGCGTAGCAGTCCATGCAGTGATCGCAGGCGGCGCGACCGGTCGCGGCGACCTTGACCAGAGCCCCGGAGCCGAGGAGGCCGTAGAAGGCGCCGACCGGGCACAGATGCGAGCACCAGCCGCGGCGCGAGACGAAGAGATCGAACAGGAACACCGTCGCGACCAGGACGAGGCTCGTCAGCGAGACGAACACCACGGCGCGGAAGGCGTGGGTGATCGGATTGACCAGCTCCCAGGCGAGCGTACCGGTCAGCGCGGAGACGACGAGGACCATCGCCAGCACCCACAGACGGGTCTCGGGGCGCGGCTGCCAGCCCTTGTTCTTGAAGCCTAGCTTCTCGCGGGTCCACTGCGCCAGGTCGGTGACCGGGTTGATCGGGCAGACCCAGGCACAGTAGGCGCGGCCGGAGACGGCGGCGTAGAACAGAAGCACGATCACGGCGCCGAGGATCGCCAGCCCCTCGGGCCAATGGCGCGCCACCAGCATCTGCAGCAGCATCAAGGGGTCGGTCAGCGGCAGCACGTCCAGCGTCATCGACGCGGCGATCGTGCCCTTGGCGATCCAGACGCCGGCGAGCGGACCGGTGAGGAACAGGGCGAAGACCAGCACCTGCGACAGACGGCGCAGGATCAGGAAGCGGTTGCGGGCGAGGAACCCGCGCGCGGGCATCTCGTCCTGGGTGGCGAGGCGGGCCTCGCGATTGAGCCGAGGGGTGGGGCTGAGCGCGGTCACGGCTTCCACCCCTTCTTCGGATCGAGCGGATTGAAGATCGCGGGGGCGTCGGGAACGCCGGAGGGCGGCGTGACGTCGCCCGGCGCGCGATCGGGCAGATCGATGATGTCCTTGAGGATCGGACCCTGGTTCCGCTTGTACTCTTCCCAGCCGAGCCGGTAGTGCCGGCCGAGTTCGCCACGCGCGACCTTCAGCGGCAGCACCTTGATCGCCGCCTCCTCGAGCACGCAGGACTTCTCGCACTTGCCGCAGCCGGTGCAATCGGCGGCGTGGACGGTGGGACGGAAGATGGCGTGCTTGCGGGTGCGCGGGTTGGACTCGATCTCGAGGGTGATCGCCTTGTCGAGAACCGGGCAGTCGCGATAGCAGACGTCGCAGCGCAGCCCGAGGAAGTTCAGGCAGTTCTCCTCGTCGACGAGGACCGCGGTCCCCATCTTGGCCTTGTTGATGTCGACCAGGGAATGGTCCAGCGCGCCGGTCGGGCAGGCCTTCACGCAGGGAATGTCCTCGCACATCTCGCAAGGGATCTTGCGGGCGACGAAGTAGGGCGTGCCGGTGGCGACGTGGTCGCCGAGATCGGCCAGCTTCAACGTCTTGTAGGGACAGGCCCGCACGCACAGGCCGCAGCGGACGCAGGCGGCGAGGAAGGCGGTCTCGTCGGTCGAGGCGCCCGGCGGGCGGAGCGACTGGGCGGGCAGAGCCTCGGCGGAGCGTTCGTGCGTGGCGAGCAGGGCGCCTGCCACACCGACGCCCACGAGCGAGCGACCGGCGGTCTCGAGGACCTTCCGACGTTCGGGGCTGAGCAGCCCGTCTCTGGTGGCTTTTTCGGTGGACATGTGAGTTCCGTGTGTCATCGGCGCGGTCGGCGCGAACCGGTCCGCCGCCGAGATCGAAGAAGCGCCGTCCCCTGCTCGAAACGGCCGTCCTCGACGTTTCCCTCCCCCGAAGGGGAAAGGCGGGGAGACGCGGAGGGCACCCGACGCGGGCGCCCTCCGTCTCGGATCAGGCCCGCTCGACCTTGCAGGCGCACTTCTTGTAGTCGGTCTCCTTCGACAGCGGGCAGGTGGCGTCGAGCGTGAGCTTGTTGACCAGCTGCCCCTCGTCGAACCAGGGGAAGAACACCACGCCCTGCGGCGGCTTGTTGCGGCCGCGGGTCTCGACGCGGGTCGTCACCTCACCGCGACGGGTGGAGACCTTGATCTCCTGACCGCGACGCAGGCCGAGCGACTGGGCGTCTTCCGGATGCATGAACAGCACGGCGTTCGGGAACGACTTGTGCAGTTCGGGCACGCGGCGGGTCATCGAACCCGAATGCCAGTGCTCGAGCACGCGGCCGGTGACCAGCCACAGCGGGAACTCCTTGTCCGGGCTCTCGGCGGCCGGCTCGTAGGGGGAGAAGATGATCTTCGCCTTGCCGTCCTTGTTGCCGTAGAACTTCACGCCCTCGCCGGCCTTGACGTAGGGGTCGTAGCCCTCGCGGAAGCGCCAGTTGGTCTCCTTGCCGTCGACGACCGGCCACTTGAGGCCACGGGCCTTGTGGTAGGTGTCGAAGGGGGCGAGGTCGTGGGCATGACCGCGACCGAACGCGGCGTATTCCTCGAACAGGCCCTTCTGCAGGTAGAAGCCGAAGTCCTTGGACTCGTGGTTGGTGAAGCCCTCGGCGATTTCCGAGACCGGATACTTGTCGACGTTGCCGTTCTTGTAGAGCACCTCGTAGAGGGTCTTGCCGGCGAGTTCGGGCTTCTTGGCGATCAGTTCGGCCGGCCACACCTCCTCGACGGTGAAGCGCTTGGAGAACTCGACCACCTGCCAGACGTCGGAGCGGGCCTGGTGCTGGGGCGAGACCTGCTCGCGCCAGAACTGGGTGCGACGCTCGGCGTTGCCGTAGGCACCCTCCTTCTCGACCCACATGGCGGTGGGCAGGATCAGGTCGGCGGCGAGAGCGGTGACCGTCGGGTAGGGATCCGAGACGGTGATGAAGTTGGCCGGGTTGCGATAGCCGGGCCAACCCTCCTCGTTCATGTTCGGAGCGGCCTGCATGTTGTTGGTGCACTGCACCCAGTAGGCGTTGAGGACGCCGTCCTTGAGCATGCGATGCTGGAGAACCGCATGGAAGCCGGGCTTGTCGGGAATGGTGCCCTCTGGGAGCTTCCAGATCTGCTCGGCGAGCTTGCGGTGCTCGGGGTTGGTGACGACCATGTCGGCCGGCAGGCGGTGGGCGAAGGTGCCGACCTCGCGCGCGGTACCGCAGGCCGAGGGCTGACCGGTCAGCGAGAAGGGCGAGTTGCCCGGCTCGGAGATCTTACCGACCAACAGATGCACGTTGTACATCATGTTGTTGACCCAGGTACCGCGGGCGTGCTGATTGAAGCCCATGGTCCACAGAGACATGACCTTCTTGTTCGGGTCGGCGTAGACCTTGGCCAGACGCTCGAGCTTCTCGGCGGGAACGCCGGAGAGCTTGGCGGTGTACTCGAGGGTGTAGGGCTTCACCAGCTCGGCGTATTCCTCGAAGGTGATCGGGTCCATCTTGCCCGCGTCGACCTTGTGCGAGGCATTGACGGCCTTCTCCTCGAGCGGATGCTTCGGGCGCAGGCCGTAGCCGATGTCGGTGGCGGTCTTGACGAAGTTGACGCTCTTGGCGACGAACTCCTTGTTCACCGCGCCGTTCTGAATGATGTAGTTGGCGATGTAGTTGAGGATCGCCAGATCGGTCTGCGGATTGAAGATCATGCCGTTGTCGGCGAGCTCGAACGAGCGATGCTCGAAGGTCGACAGGACGTGAACTTCCGAGCCCGGCTTGGTGAGGCGGGTGTTGGTGAGACGCGACCACAGGATCGGGTGCATCTCGGCCATGTTGGAGCCCCACAGCACGAAGACGTCGGCGTGCTCGAGGTCGTCGTAGCAGCCCATCGGCTCGTCGATGCCGAAGGTGCGCATGAAGCCGACCACGGCCGAGGCCATGCAGTGGCGCGCATTGGGATCGAGGTTGTTGGAGCGCAGGCCCGCCTTCATGAACTTGGCGGCGGCATAGCCCTCCCACACGGTCCACTGACCGGAGCCGAACATGCCGACCGAGGTGGGACCCTTGGCCTTGAGCGCGGCCTTCCACTTCTCGGCCATGATGTCGAAGGCCTGATCCCACGTGATCGGGGTGAAATCGCCCTCCTTGTCGTACTTCCCGTTCTTCATGCGCAGGAGCGGCGTCTTGAGACGGTCCTGGCCGTACATGATCTTGGACAGGAAGTAGCCCTTGATGCAGTTGAGGCCACGGTTGACCGGGGCTTCCGGGTCACCCTGGGTGGCGACGACGCGGCCGTCTCGGGTGCCGACCAGCACCGAGCAGCCGGTGCCGCAGAAGCGGCACGGGGCCTTGTCCCAGCGGATGCCGGCATCGCCGACGGGGGCGGCGGACGCGGGCAGAGAGACGCCCGCCACCGCCGCGGTGGCGGCAGCGGCCGAAGCCTTCAGCACGTCACGGCGGGAAGTTTCCATCGTCATCGGTCGCGACCTCCTCGGGGTCGATTGGCACTCGAATCGTGGGCGTCGGCGCGCCCTGCGGTCTTGCGTCGGGGCGCTCGCGCGCCGTTCTTCAGGCGGCGCGGGCGCCGACCTCGGATTCCGGTTCGCAGGCGTGATAGACCAGCGAAGTGGTGATCACGCCCGGCACGTGGTTCATGGCCATCAGCGCGTCGGAGGCGAAGCGCTCGCCGACGTCGGTGGCGGTGACGACCAGACGGCCGTCGTCGGTGGTGGCGTGGACCTCGACCCCCGCCATCTCGGCGATCGCCGCGGCGACGGCGGGCACGCTCCCGGGAACCGCGTGAACCAGCACTCCGATCACGTTCATGTCGTCACTCCTCTCGGGCCGGGGCGTTCGACGACGCTCACCGCATCGACCGGACAGCCGGCGACACAGGCGCCGCAGCCGGTGCAGGTCTCGTCGAGAACGGCGGGAAGCCACCGTCCGTCGACACGCGGTGCGAACTTCAGCGCCGAATGCGGGCAGGCGTCGCCGCAGGTGCGGCAATGGACGCCGCCGACGGCCAGACACTTGCCGGAGATCGTGGCCACGGCGGTCCAGGGACGGATCCCCTCGCGCGCCAGGGCCCCGGGCCGGCAGACGTCGGCGCAGGCACCGCAGAAGGTGCATTCGCCGTGTTCGAAGCGCAGGACCGGGCGACGGTCGGCATCGAGGCGGATCACCGTCTCGGGGCAGGCCGGCGCGCAGGCGGCGCAGCCGTCGCACAGGTCGGTGAAGCGGGTCTCGGGGATCGCGGTGGGCGGACGCAGACCGTGAGCCTTCTGCGCGGGCGCGATGCGCCCACGGAAGAGGTCACGACGAGCGAGCGCTACGGACATGGAGACTCCCTTCGAAATCGAGGTAGACCATGCATTTCGAGCGATATCACACCCTTGACTTTTGTTAATCAGAGACGAACGGAGGGACCCGTTCGAATACGGATGAAGTCTTCAACGCACGGGCGCGACCGTCGCCGCGGGGCCCGGTTTCGGCGGCATGATCGGCTTGGTGATCACCATGAACGACACCGCGACCAGGGCGACGGTGACGACGATGGCCGAGGTGAAGCCGCCGAGGAAGGCGGGCGCCTGTTCGAGACGGAGGTAGCGGGCGAAGATCAGCCGCGCCTTGACCACCGTGACCACCGCGAGCACGGCGATCCACAGGGCGCCGAGATGCTGCGCGCCGCCGACGCCGCCGGCGAAACCGGTGGCGACGGTCAGTCCCATCAGCAGAGCCCAGGTGAGGATCAGTCGACGGTTCATCGCGGTCACCGGAACAGATAGAGGCAGGGGAAGATCACCACCCAGACCAGATCGACCATGTGCCAGAAGGCGGTGCCGGTCTCGACGTGCTCGATGTCGTCGAACACCGCGACGACGGCGAGGATCACGATGCCGAAGACGACGTGAACGGCGTGGAAGCCGGTGATCAGGAAGTAGAGGGTGAAGAAGCCGCCGTCGCCGAGGCCGTGACCGGCGTCGAACTCGGCGCCGTATTCGCGCGCCTTGACCAGCAGGAACACCACGCCGAGCAGGCTCGCGGCGCCGAGCCAGGCCCGGGCGAGGCCGCGGCGTCCGGCCTCGCGGGCGGTGACGGCGAAGGCCGCGAACAGGCCACTGGTCAGGAGCACGGCGGTGTTTATCGCTCCGGCGAGGCGGTCGAGCCCGTCCTGCGCCAGCACGAAGCCGGCCGGATCGAGGGAGCGCGCGCCGGCATAGGCGACGAGGGCGCCGCCGAAGACCATCAGCTCGGCGGCGATCAGCAGCCACATCATCGGGTTGCCGGGCAGAGCGCCGGTGGCCGCGTGCGCGTGAGCCGGGGCGGCGGGCTGTTCGGAGAGCGGGGCGTTCAAGGGGGCGTCCTTTCCGGGCGTCAGGCGCCGACGACGTGGCGGTAGAGGACCGGCAGGGCCTCGACCAGTTTGCCGGGACGGCCGATCACGGCGAAGCCGTTGGCGCCGAACAGGCGGGGCACGTAGTCGCGCGCCTCCTTGTCGACGGTGATGCCGAACACCGCGCAACCCTGGGCGCGGGCCTCCTCGACCGCCTTGCGGCTGTCCTCGATGCCGAAACGGCCCTCGTAGTGATCGAGGTCGTTGGGCTTGCCGTCGGTCAGGACGATGAGCAGGCGGCGGCGGTTGGGGCGAGCGGCGAGCCCGACGGTGGCGTGGCGGATGGCCGCGCCGAGGCGGGTGTAGTGGCCGGGGCGAAGGCCGCCGATGCGGGCCTTGACCTTGGGCCCGTAGGGTTCGTCGAAGCCCTTCAGCACGTCGACGCGCACGCGAGTGCGGCGGAGCGAGGAGAAGGACAACAGCTCGTGGCTGTCGCCGATCGCCGTCAGGCCTTCGGTGAAGGCGATCAACGCCTCCTTCTCGACCTCGATGACCGGGTGACCGTCCGCCCAGCTCTCGGTGGAACGCGAGGTGTCGACCAGGACGGTGACGGCGAGATCGCGTTCGGTGGTGCGGACCTGTTCGAAAACGCGGTCGGATCCTTCGCCGGCGGCGCGCAGATCGGCGGTGGCGCGGACGAGGGCGTCGATGTCGAGTTCGGCGCCGTCGACCTGGGCGCGATGGCGGGAGCGACCGGCGGTGAGGGCCTCGAAGCGGCGCTTGACCTCGCGGATGCGGCGGCGCTGGGCGGCGTCGAGGCGCCAGACGCCGTCGGCGACCTCCGGGGCGGGAGCGGCGAGCACGTGGGTGTGGTCGGGCAGGTAGACCTGGCGACGGCAGTCCCACTCGGGATAGACGAAGCGCCCGGCCAGCCGATCGCCGGCGACCTCCTCCGGCGCCAGATCGAGATCGAAGGCGAGTTTGGTCGCGGCCTTCTTCTTGATCTGGGCGAGGCCCATCTCGTCGTGGTCGTCGGCGGCCTTCTTGGCCTGTTCCTCGTCGTCGTCCTCGACGTCGCGGTGGAGGTTGAGGAACTCCGCCCAGCTCAGAATCTTGTCGAAGCGATGCATGAAGAAGGCATCCGGGCGCTCGACCTGATCGGACTTGCGGCGCACGGCGCGGCGGGTCTTCTTCTTCTCGCCGTCGGGGGAGGCACCGCTCGAGCCGGCGTCCTCGTCGCCGTCGCCGGAGCGACGGCCGGAGGTGGGGACGGTCGGGTCGACCTCGCCCCATAGGGCGACGGGCAGATAGGCGTGGTAGCCGTCGGGCGTGTCGACGCGCGGCATCGGGGCGACGTCGTCGAGGACGAAGCGGAGGAGGCCGTGGCGATCCTCGCGCGGGGCTGGCGCGCCGAGGAGGGTGCGGATCACCGCCTCGACCTCGGCCTCGATCGCGGGAAGGCCGCGTTCGGGCCGGGCGGCGAGGGTGGCGGCGGCGAGGTCGCGGCCCTTGGCGGAGAGGCCGGGGAAGCGGTGTTCGACCACCTCGGCGGTGGCGCGGACGTGGCGCAGGCGCAGGAGATCGGCGACGAGCGGATCGGCGGAGCGCTCGGGCGGCCGCTCGGCGGCGACCACGGCCCAACCGGCGAGCCACAGGTAGAGGGCGCGGTTGAGGGCGGGGTCGGGCCACAGGGCGATTTCGGCGGGCATCAGCAGCGCCTCGCCGGTGAAACGGGCGGCGGTGACGCGTTCGTCGTCGCGCGACAGGCGCTGGCGCCAGCTCAGGCGATGGCGCGAGAGCAGGTCCTCGGCCGCCTTGATCTCGATGCCGCGTCCACCACCGAGACCACGATGGAGCACGCCGAGCGAGCGGGAAACGGCGGAGAAGGGAACGGCGGCCTCGGGGAAGCGCGGCAGGGTCGGGCGTTCGCCGACGAGCGCGTTCCACAGCCGTCCGATGGTCTCCTCGGGTTCGAAGAAGGCGTGCCAATCCATGTCGCGGTCCTCAACTCACGACCGAGCCGCAGTCGCGGGTGCGACGGGCGCGGCACGCTCGGGCGATCACCCCCAGACGGCGGTGACCAGATCGCGCAGGCCCTGCTTGACGTCGCGATCGTCGGAGAGCGGTTCGATCATGGCGACTTCGATGGCGTCGTCGACCTTGGCGCCGTCGGCGATGAGGGCGGCGGCATAGACCACGAGGCGGGTGGAGCATCCCTCCTCGAGGTCCTGCCCCTTCAACGACCGCAACCGGCCGGCGAGGTCGACGAGACGGCGGGCCTTGTCGGGCGCGAGGCCCGTCTCGGCGACGACGATCTCGGTCTCGATCGCGGGCGCGGGATAGTCGAACTCGATCGCCAGAAAGCGCTGGCGGGTCGAGGGCTTCAACGACTTCAGAAGGTTCTGGTAGCCGGGATTGTACGACACGACGAGCATGAAGTCGGCGGGCGCCACCAGCGTCTCCCCGGTGCGATCGAGCGGCAGGATGCGCCGGTCGTCGGTCAGGGGATGCAGGACGACGGTGACGTCCTTGCGGGCCTCGACGATCTCGTCGAGATAGGCGATCCCGCCGGAGCGGACGGCGCGGGTCAGGGGCCCGTCCGCCCAGACGGTCTCACCACCCTTCAGCAGGAACCGACCGGTGAGGTCGGCCGCCGTCAGGTCGTCGTGGCAGGCGACGGTATGGAGCGGAAGGCCGAGCCGCGCCGCCATGTGGGCGACGAAACGGGTCTTGCCGCAACCGGTCGGCCCCTTGAGAAGCAGGGGCAGACGGAGGCGGAAGGCGCGTTCGAAGATCGCGCATTCGTCCCCGACCGGCCGATACCACGGAATTTCGATTCCGTCGGTGGTCGGCAGGGCGGATCGGTCCGTTGAAGCGGTCATCGGGTCGGTTCCAATCGTCGTCCGTTCGTGAAGAGGCCCCCGGGCGAGATCGTCCGGGGGCCTTGCGTAGGGTCGAGCCTCACTCGGCCGGGGCGGCCTCGGCACCACGGGCGACGATCTCGTTCTTGGCCGGACCGAAGACCGACCACAGCCACATCACCGCGCCGATGACGACGACCAGACCGGAGCCCAGGCGCATCACGTAGAACAGCTGCAGCTGATCCTGAGTGCTCATGAAGTCCTGACCGAGCACGCGCTGCAGATGGGTCTGCACGACGCCGGCGAAGGTCAGGGTGAAGGTCATGAACACCATCGCCGAGGACATCACCCAGAAGCTCACCATGTTGAGCACCTGGTTGTAGGGCCGGCGGCCGAGCAGGTGGGGCATGGCGTAGGTCATGACCGCCAGATTCAGGGCCACGTAGGCACCGAAGAAGGCGAGATGGCCGTGCGCCGCGGTCACCTGAGTGCCGTGGGTGTAGTAGTTGACGCCGTGCAGCGTGTGCATGAAGCCCCAGACGCCGGCGCCGAAGAAGGCGAGAACGGCGCAGCCGAGCGCCCACAGGAGCGCGGCGTTGTTGGGATGCTCACGACGACGCTTCCACACCATGTCGAAGGTGAACAGCACCATGGCGAAGAAGGGCAGCACTTCGAGCGAGGAGAAGATCGAGCCGATCCACTGCCAATAGGCCGGGGTGCCGATCCAGTAGTAGTGGTGACCCGTGCCGAGCACGCCGGTGAACAGCGACAGAGCGACGATGGCATAGAGCCACTTCTCGATCACTTCGCGATCGACGCCGGTCATCTTCAGCATGAGGAAGGCGAGGATGGAGGCCATCACCAGTTCCCACACGCCCTCGACCCACAGATGGACGACGTACCACCAGTACATCTTGTCCAGACCGAGGTTCGACGGATTGTAGAGCGAGAACAGGAAGAAGATCGCGATGCCCCACAGACCGAGCAGGAGCACGTTGGTGATCGCGGTCTTGCGGCCCTTCAGCACGGTCAGCGAGACGTTGTAGAGGAAGATCAGCGCACCGACGACGATGCCCAGCTTCACCCACAGCGGCTGCTCGAGGAACTCGCGCCCCTCGTGAATGCGGAAGACGTAGCCGATCACCGCTCCGAGCGCGCCGACCACGAGGATGGCGAGCTGGAGGTAGGCGAGCTTGACCGAGTGAATCTCGATCTCCGATTCTTCGGGCACCAGATAGTAGGCGGCGCCGAAGAAGCCGAGAAGCAGCCACACGATCAGAGAGTTCGTGTGAATCATGCGGACGAGATTGAACGGCAGCAGCTCCGAAATGAAGTTCGGAGCCACGTAGATGTAGCCGGCGACGACGCCGACGATCACCTGCACGGCGAAGAGGGCCGCCGCAACGGCGAAGTACGCCAGCGCGACCTTTTGGCTTTCATATTTCATGATCCGTCCCCCTCGCTCAGCCGGAAACCTTCGGCGGCCAGTTCTGGGTGTCGATCTTCGAAACCCACTCGAAGAAGGCAGCCAGATCGTCGAGTTCCTTCTCGGAGAGATTGAACTGCGGCATCTGACGACGGCCTTCGATCTTGGACGGCTGAGACTTCATCCAGCTCTTGATCGCCTCGCGGGCCCCGGCGGGGTCCTTGTCGCCACCGTAGCGGATGAAGACGTTGCCGACTTCGGGAGCGAAGTAGGCGCCCTCACCGAGAATGGTGTGGCAATCGATGCAGGCGTGCTTTTCCCACACGTGCTTGCCGCGAGCGACGGAATCGGTCAACGGCGCCTTCGCCGTCGACGTGTTGACCACATACATGTGGCTATGGGCGGTGAGCGAAACGAAGATCAACAGAAAGGCCAGAGACCCACCGTAGAAGATGTTTCGCGCCGCGGATTTCGTGAGCGCATCGAACATAGAGTCCCCCGTGACATCGGTACAGCTCCGAGGCGACCATGCGAGGGGGGGGCGCCGAAATCCTTGATATTTGGTAATCACACCGCTCCGAGCGGTGGATCGAAACGCCACACGAGAAAAAAGAACGGCGATACCAGTGTTCCTCGTGAGGACACGGGTATCGCCGAAGTCAGATAGGGCAATCCGATGGACGACGCCGAATTCTCGAACGCTGTCCACGGGTAGATTTGCGCTGACTCGGGATTCGTCGTCTTGACAGGTGTCAAGCGTGGGAGATCTGCGTAAGAAATTTTGCGTTCACGGGCGCGGTCAGCGACAGCGATGGAACACGCGGGTCTCGATCGAGAGGGGCGCCGGGAGCGCGAGAGCGGCGGCGCGGGCGGACGCGGCGGCGGCGAGGCGCTCGGCGCGGGCACGGGCGTCGTCGAGATCGGAGGCGGGCGTGCTCCACAGACGCAGGTGGAGCCGCCCGGTGGCGGGGTCGAACAGGACGGCGAC
>JBEOKB010000181.1:0-30408 GCA_040275425.1 Siculibacillus sp.
CCTCGATGTAGAGGCGGTTGACCTGCTTGCCGGCCGGGCCGGTCTGCACGGTCACGAGCGTGTTGCCGAGCATCTCCTTCGCGAAGGCCTCGACCTCGTCGATCGACTTGGCGAGACGCACGCCGCCCTTGGCGTCGGCCGACAGTTCCTTGAACTTGCCCTTGCCGCGGCCACCCGCGTGGATCTGCGACTTGACGACCCAGAGCGGGCCGCCGAGCTCTTCGGCCGCCTTGCGGGCCTCCGCCGGCGTGAAGGCCGGGATGCCGCGCGACACCGGCGCGCCGTACTCGCGAAGGACGGCCTTCGCCTGATATTCGTGGATGTTCATCGCCTCGTCTCGCCCTCGAGATTCGATTCTGAGGTTTTCGGAACCGACCACGACCCGCTCACGGACACCTTCGTCCGGAAGAAGACGGAGCCGGAGGAAATCCGGCCCCGTTCGTCGCTCGACCGCTTCCGTCGGGAGCCCCCTTCGGAGGCGCCCTCGATGGGGTTCAGGTCGGGCTCAGGCGAGCGCCGGCTGAATCTGCTTGCAGGCGTCGACCAGACCGGTCACCGAGGCGACCGACTTGTCGAACATCGCCTTCTCGGCCGCGTCGAAGCTGACTTCGACGATCTTCTCGACGCCGCCGGCGCCGATCAGCGCCGGAACGCCGACGTACATGTCCTTGAGGCCGTATTCGCCGTTGAGGCCGGCGGCCACCGGCAGAACGCGCTTCTGGTCCTTGAGGTAGGACTCCGCCATCGCGATCGCCGAAGCGGCCGGAGCGTAGTAGGCCGAGCCGGTCTTGAGCAGGCCGACGATCTCGGCGCCGCCCTTGCGGGTGCGGTCGACGATCGCATCGAGCTTGTCCTGGGTGAGCCAGCCCATCTTGACGATTTCCGGCAGCGGCACGCCGCCGATGGTCGAATAGCGCACCAGCGGGACCATGTCGTCGCCGTGACCGCCGAGCGTCATCGCGTGCACGTCCTTGACCGACACGCCGGTGGCCTCGGACAGGAAGTAGCGGAAGCGGGCACTGTCGAGCACGCCGGCCATGCCGACGACCTTGTTCGCCGGGAGGCCCGAGAACTTCTGCAGCGCCCACACCATCGCGTCGAGCGGGTTGGTGATGCAGATGACGAAGGCGTTCGGAGCATATTCGCGGATGCCCGCGCCGACCTTCTCCATGACGGAGAGGTTGATGCCGAGCAGGTCGTCGCGGCTCATGCCGGGCTTGCGCGGCACGCCCGCGGTCACGATGATCACGTCGGCGCCGGAGATCGCCTCGTAGGACGAAGCGCCGGCATAGGCGGCGTCGAAGCCGTCGACCGGCGAGGACTCGGCGATGTCGAGCGCCTTGCCCTGCGGCACGCCGTCGACGATGTCGAACAGAACGATGTCGCCGAGTTCCTTGAGGCCCGCCAGATGAGCGAGCGTGCCACCAATTTGACCCGCGCCGATCAGGGCGATCTTTTTCCGCGCCATTTCAGAGGTTTCCCTTCACGTCAATTGGAAGTCGGTGCGACATCCTGTCGTGCGGTTCGATACTCTGTTCCGATCGGGGGTGCAAGTCGGCCGAAGGTTTATTACGCGCTCGCAAAGCGCCCGGAAAAACGGCATTTTGAGTGCAATTTGCAAGACTTTTCACGCGCGGCGATCGTCGCCGCTCGACCGACCTTCGTCGTCCTCCGTCGCCTCGTCGAAGTCGTCGGCGATCGTCTGGCCGGCGCCGTCGAGATGGGGCGAGGCCGCGTATTCCTGCGAGCGCATTTCCGTCAGGCGCGACACCGTCCGCGCGAATTCGAAGGTCTCGGTGCCGTCCGACCCCGCCCACAGCCCCTCCGGCCCGCACGCCGCCGACACCAGCACCTTGACCCGACAGTCGTAGAGGGCGTCGACCAGATTGATGAGCCGCTTGGCCGAATTGCGCTTCTCGAAGCCGAGAACCGGGATCCGCTCGATCATCACCGTGTGGAAGCGCCGGGCGATCTGTAGATAGTCCGCCGCCGCCAACGGCCGCTCGCACAGGTCCGCGAAGTCGAACCGCGCCCACCCGCCGCACGCCTGCGGCACCACGATCTGCCGTCCGCGGAACGGGATCTCCACCCGCTCGCTCGGCCGATGCTCGGTGAGGCGGAACCACGCCTCCTCCATCGCCAGATCGCACTCCGGCCCGAGCGGCATGGTCCACACCTCGTCGGTGTCGGTCTTCTCCATGCGATAGTCGGTCGCCGCCGCCAGCACCGCCTCGTCGACGTGGGTGCCGAGCAGGCGGATGAACGGCAGGAACAGCGAGCGGTTGAGCCCGTCCCAGTAGAGCCGCTCCGGCGCGACGTTCGACGTCGCCACCATCACCACGCCGAGCTCGAACAGCTTCTCGAACAGCCGCCCCAGGATCATCGCGTCGGCGATGTCGTAGACCGCGAACTCGTCGAAGCACAGGAGCCGCGTCTCGTCGGCGATCGACTGAGCCACCGGCTGGATCGGGTCGTCACCCCTGATCCGTCCGGCCAGGATGTCGGCCCGCGCCCTGTGGATGCGGTCCTGAGTGTCGGCCATGAAGGCGTGGAAATGCGCCCGCCGCTTCTTCTTGACGTGAGTGACCTCGTAGAACAGGTCCATCAGCATGGTCTTGCCGCGCCCGACCTCGCCGTGGACGTAGAGCCCGCGAATGGTCTCGCGCTTGGGCGCCTTGCGGCTGAACATCCAGCCCAGCGCCGACCCCTTCACCGCCAGCTCGCTCTGCGACAGTTCCTCGTCGAGCCGGTCGAGCCGCCGCGCCAGCGCCTCCTGCGCCGGGTCGCGCGAAACCGCGCCCGCCGCCACCATCTCCTCGTAGCGACCGGCGACCGTGGAGAGCCTGTCTGCGCTCATCGGCATGTGTCGGACCGTCCTTCGCCGCGCCCCCGTCGACCGTCGCCTCGCGCTCGGCCGGATCGCGAACCCGGTAGCGAACCGGCCGGGTCGAGTCAAAGCCGCAGCCGCCCACCCCGCCCCCGACCTTCGTCGGGTCGCCGCGCTCTCAGTCGCCGCGTGCCCGCGCCAACCGTTCGACGTTCTCCCGCAGCCGCACCCGCGCCGGCGCCACCGCCTCGGTGGCGATCCCCAGCACCGCCTCGAGCGGACCGACCCGGCCGGTGAGCGAGCGCCCGAGCGCCAGCCCGGTCTCCAGCGTCGCCGCCAGCGCGCCCTGCGCCGCCGCGTCGATCTTCTCCGCCACCATGCGGATCGGTTCGCCCGCCGGCAGCGAGCCGGGATCGCGCATCGCCGCCAGGGCGGCGTCGGTCCTGAGGGCCACCACCATCGGCGACAGGCGCACGATTTCGCCCCACGCTTCGCCGTAGGCGACCAGACTGGCCATCGTCGAGGCCATCGCTCGGGAATAGACGCCCATGGGCATGATCGAAAACTCCGTGCGACTTCGCTGCGTCGGCTTCGCCGAGCCCCGGCTCCTCGCAGGAGAACCGCGCTCGACCACGACGGCGACCGGGCGGTTCGGCCCGGTCCGGTCCTGATCATGTTAGCCGCCTTCCGTCCGCGATGATAGAGCCTTGTTGCATTGCAGCATGAATCGATCGCCGACGTCCGCCGCGGTCGACCCGACGAGAGATCCGTTTGAAATCGCGCGAGTCCGTGGCGCCGTTCGCCCGCGCTCTTGGCGAAGATGCCGCGATCCGCTATGCGGATGCGTCATGGCTCGGGCGAGACGCGACCGAGCCGAGGAGGACCCGATGGCCGAGCTCTTGTCCCCGTCGACGGTCGAGGCCGCCGCCGCGCGCATCGCACCCCACCTGCGCCGCACCCCGACCATGACCGTCGAGGGCGCCGCCTTCGGTCTGGCCGATCCCGTCTCGCTCAAGCTCGAGCTCACCCAGCACACCGGCTCGTTCAAGGCACGCGGCGCCTTCAACAATCTGCTCGCCCGCCGCGTCCCCGCCGTCGGCGTCACCGCCGCCTCGGGCGGCAACCACGGCGCCGCCGTCGCCTATGCGAGCGCCTGCCTCGGTCACCCCGCCCGCATCTTCGTGCCGACCGTGTCGAGCCCGGTGAAGATCGAGCGCATCCGCGCCTACGGCGCCGAGGTCGTGGTCGCCGGCGACCGCTACGCCGATGCCGCGCTCCTGTCCGAGCAGTACGCCCGCGACACCGGCGCCCTGGTCGTCCACCCCTACGACAGCCCCTTCACCATCGCCGGTCAGGGCACCGTCGGCCTGGAATGGGAGGAGGACGCCCACGACGGCCTCGACACCGTGCTGGTCGCCGCCGGTGGCGGCGGCCTCGTCGCCGGCATCGCCCTGTGGTTCGCCGGGCGGACGAAGGTCGTCGCCGTCGAGCCGCGCGGCTCGCGCGCCCTCCACGCCGCCCTCGAGGCCGGTCGCCCGGTCGACGTCGAGACCGAGTCGATCGCCGTCGACAGCCTCGGCGCCAAACGCGTCGGCGATCTCGTCCACGCCGTCGCCCGCGACCTCGGGGTCGAGAGCGTGCTCGTGCCCGACAGCGCCATCGTCGAAGCCCAACGGCGCCTGTGGTCGCGGCTGCGCATCGCCGCCGAACCCGGCGGTGCCACCGCGCTGGCCGCCCTGCTCGCCGGCGCCTGGCGTCCGCGCTCGGGCGAACGCGTCGGCGTCCTGGTGTGCGGCGGCAACGTCGATCTCGCCGCCCTCGCCGCCCTCACCGACTGACAACGGCGGGTCGGCTCCCCGACCCGCCCGCCACCGGAGACCGCCATGCTGCCCGACCGCCTGCTCAGAGGTTACGCCTCCTTCCGCTACGGCCGCTTCCAGACCGAGAACCAGCGCTACCGCGCCCTCGCCGAGACCGGACAGGACCCCGGCGTCCTGGTCATCGCCTGTTGCGACAGCCGCGCCGCGCCCGAACTGATCTTCGACGCCTCGCCCGGCGAGATCTTCGTGGTGCGCAACGTCGCCAATCTGGTGCCGCCCTACGCCCCCGACGGCGAATATCACGGCACCTCGGCCGCGCTCGAGTTCGCGGTGATGGGCCTGCGCGTCCGCGACATCGTCGTCATGGGCCACGGCCGCTGCGGCGGCATCAAGGCCGCCCTCGCCGACGCCTCGCAACCGCTGTCGCCCGGCGACTTCATCGGCAAGTGGATCTCGCTCCTGGAGAAGCCGGTCGCCGAATGCATGTGCGCCGGCGACACCGACCCCGGCGCCCGTCAGCAGCGCCTCGAGCACCTGTCGATCGTCCACTCGCTGGCCAATCTGCGCACCTTCCCCTGCATCAACGCCCTCGAGGGCGCCGACCGCATCCGCCTGCACGGCGCCTGGTTCGACATCGCCCTGGGCGAACTCCACGTCTACGACGAGGAGACCGGCACCTGGGCACGTCTCGACACCCCCGACATGATCGGCTGATCGCGCGAACGCCCCCACCGCCGCCGTTGAAGCCGCGCGCCGCCCTTGATAAAGGAGGCGCGCACGCGGGACGGCTGCCCCACCCCGTGAAGACCGACACTCTCTCAAGGCGGGATCGAACCAATGGCCTCCTTCAACCTCTTCCTTCTCCCCGGTGACGGCATCGGCACCGAGATCATGGCCGAAGTGAAGGAGGTCGTGTCCTGGTTCGAGAAGCGCGGCGTGGCGAAGTTCGAGTGCGAGTCCGGCCTCGTCGGCGGCTCCGCCTACGACGCCCACGGCAAGGCGATCTCCGACTCCGACATGGCGCTGGCCCAGGCCTCCGACGCGGTGATCTTCGGCGCCGTCGGCGGTCCGAAGTGGGCCGACGTCCCCTATGACGTCCGCCCCGAGGCCGGCCTGCTGCGCCTGCGCAAGGATCTCGGCCTGTTCGCCAACCTGCGCCCGGCCATCTGCTATCCGGCGCTGGCCGACGCCTCCTCGCTCAAGCGCGAGCTGGTCGAGGGCCTCGACATCCTGATCGTGCGCGAGCTGACCGGCGGCGTCTACTTCGGCGAGCCGAAGGAGATCGTCACCCTCGAGAACGGCGAGAAGCGCGCCGTCGACACCCAGCTCTACACCACCCACGAGATCGAGCGCATCGCCCGTGTCGCCTTCGACCTCGCCAAGACCCGTCGCAACAAGGTCTCCTCGGCCGAGAAGCACAACGTCATGAAGTCGGGCGTGCTGTGGAAGCAGGTCGTCTCGAAGATCGGCAAGGAGGAACACGCCTCCGTCGAGCTCGAGCACGTGCTGGCCGACAACTGCGCCATGCAGCTCGTCCGCCGCCCCAAGCAGTACGACGTCATCGTCTGCGACAACCTGTTCGGCGACATCCTCTCCGACGTCGCCGCCATGCTGACCGGCTCGCTCGGCATGTTGCCGTCGGCCTCGCTCGGCGCCGCCGACCCGGTCACCGGCAAGCGCAAGTCGATGTACGAGCCCGTCCACGGCTCCGCCCCCGACATCGCCGGCAAGGGGCTGGCCAACCCGATCGCCATGATCGGCTCCTTCGCCATGGCCCTGCGCTACTCGCTCGGCCTCGGCGAGGCCGCCGATCTCCTCGACGGTGCCATCGCCGACGTGCTCGCCTCCGGCATCCGCACCGCCGACATCGCCAATCCCGGTGAGAAGACCATCTCCACCAAGGAGATGGGCGCCGCCATCATCGCCGCGCTGAACGCCCGCGCCGCGTGATCGACGGCGCGACCGACGACGATCTCACACCCCGGAGGCCCGCCTCCGGGGTGTCTTCGTTTGCGGGTGGATCTGCCCAAAAAGACGGCACCGGCTGCCACCTTTCGTCCCTTGCATGACGCTGCCCACCGATTAGGCTGGCGCGTGGTCGCATCTGCGGCCGATCCTTCTTGCCGAGAGAGCCCCGCCTTGGCCATTCAAGTCGCCCTGCACCACCTCACCGCCTATTCCTACGATCGCCCGGTCCAGCTCGGACCCCAGGTGATCCGGCTCCGACCCGCCCCCCATTGCCGCACCAGGGTGACGAGCTATTCGCTGCGGGTGAGTCCGGAGAACCACTTCGTCAACTGGCAGCAGGACCCGCACGGCAACTGGCTCGCCCGCTTCGTCTTCCCCGAGAAGTCGACCGAGTTCCGCATCGAGGTCGACCTGCTCGCCGAGATGGCGGTGTTCAACCCCTTTGACTTCTTCCTCGAGGACTACGCCCAGACCTTTCCCTTCACCTACCGCCCCGAGCTGGCGGAGGAGCTGAAGCCCTATCTGGCGCCCGAGAAGACCGGCGAGCTGTTCGAGGCCTATCTCGAGAGCGCGCGGCGCGAGGACATGGGCACCGTCGACTTCCTGGTCGAGCTGAACCAGAAGCTGTCGCAGCACATCCGTTACGTCATCCGCATGGAGCCCGGCGTCCAGGAACCCGAGGAGACCCTCGCGCTCCGCTCCGGCTCCTGCCGCGACACCTCGTGGCTGCTGGTCCAGCTCGCCCGTCGCCTCGGCCTCGCCGCCCGCTTCGTCTCCGGCTACCTGATCCAGCTGAAGCCCGACGTCGCCGCCCTCGACGGCCCCTCCGGCACCGATCACGACTTCACCGACCTGCATGCGTGGTGCGAGGTCTATCTGCCCGGCGCCGGCTGGATCGGCCTCGATCCCACCTCCGGCCTCTTCGCCGGCGAAGGCCACCTGCCGCTGTGCGGCACGCCGCACTTCCAGTCGGCTGCCCCGATCACCGGTCTGGTCGATCCCGCCGAGGTCGAGTTCGAATTCCGCATGCGCGTCGACCGCATCGCCGAGAAGCCGCGCGTCACCGCCCCCTTCTCCGACGACGCCTGGGCCGCGCTCGACGCCCTCGGCCGCCGTGTCGACGAGGACCTCGCCCGCAACGACGTCCGCCTGACCATGGGCGGCGAACCGACCTTCGTCTCGATCGACGACTACCAGTCGGCCGAATGGAACACCGCCGCCGTCGGTCCCACCAAGCGCACCCGCGCCGACGACCTCGTCCGCCGCCTGCGCGAGCGCTTCGCCCCCGGTGGCTTCCTCCACTACGGCCAGGGCAAGTGGTATCCGGGCGAGAGCCTGCCGCGCTGGGCCTTCGCCCTCTACTGGCGCAAGGACGGCAAGCCGATCTGGCGCGATCCCTCCCTGATCGCCCTCGAGGCCGGCCGCCGCGACGCCGACGTCGAACAGTCGCGCATCCTCGCCGAGGGCATCGCCGAGCGCCTCGACATCGGCGCCGACTACGTCATCCCCGCCTGGGAGGACCCGGCCCACTGGCTGGTCCAGGAGGCGAGCCTGCCGGTCAACCTCGACCCCTCGAACTCCAAGCTCGAGAACCCCGAGGACCGCCACCGCATCGCCCGCGTCTTCGACCACGGCCTGACCCGCACCACCGGTCACGTCCTGCCGGTCCAGCGCTGGAACGCCGCCGCCGGCACCGGCTGGTATTCGGAGAAATGGCGCCTGCGCCGCGAGAAGCTGTTCCTGATCCCCGGCGACAGCCCCGTCGGCTATCGCCTGCCGATCGCCTCGCTGCCGTGGATCGCCCCCTCCTCCTACCCCTACGTGATGGAGCAGGACCCCTTCGTCGAGCGCCCCGATCTGCCCGACCCCGACGAACTCGCCCAGGTCTACCGCCGCACCGGCCCGGCCGAGCGCCGCACCCAGCGCTTCGTCGAGGAGATCGGCGCCGATCAGGTCCGCACCGCGCTCTCGGTCGAACCGCGCGACGGCATCCTCCACGTCTTCATGCCCCCGGTGGAGACCCTCGACGACTATCTGGAGCTGATCGCCGCCGTCGAGGCCACCGCCGAGGCCAACCGCATTCCGGTCCACATCGAGGGCTATCCGCCGCCGTGGGACCCGCGCCTCGAGGTGATCAGGGTCACCCCCGACCCGGGCGTGATCGAGGTCAACGTTCAGCCCGCCGAGAGCTGGGACGAATGCGTCGAGATCTCGACGAAGCTCTACGAGGAGGCCCGGCAGTCGCGGCTCGGCACCGAGAAGTTCATGATCGACGGGCGCCATACCGGCACCGGCGGCGGCAACCACGTCGTGATCGGCGCCCGTCGCCCCGGCGACAGCCCGTTCCTGCGCCGCCCCGATCTGCTCAAGAGCCTGGTGCTCTACTGGCAGCGCCACCCCTCGCTCAGCTATCTGTTCTCCGGCCTGTTCATCGGCCCGACGAGCCAAGCCCCGCGCATCGACGAGGCCCGCCACGACACGCTCTACGAGCTCGAGATCGCGCTCTCCAACGTGCCCGCCCCCGGCGAGGGTTACGCCCCGCCGCCGTGGCTGGTCGACCGGCTGTTCCGCAATCTCCTCGTCGACGTCTCCGGCAACACCCACCGCACCGAGATCTGCATCGACAAGCTGTTCTCGCCCGACGGCCCGACCGGCCGCCTCGGCCTCGTGGAGTTCCGCTGCTTCGAGATGCCGCCGGACGCGCGCATGTCGCTCGCCCAGCAACTCCTCCTGCGCGCCCTCGTCTCCTGGTTCTGGCGCGAGCCGCAGGCGGGTGAGTTCTCGCGCTGGGGCACCGCGCTCCACGACCGCTTCATGCTGCCGCACTTCGTGTGGGAGGACTTCCTCGGCGTGCTCGGCGATCTCGGCCGCGCCGGCTACGCCTTCGACCCGCTGTGGTTCAAGGCGCAGTTCGAGTTCCGCTTCCCCTTCTACGGCTCGGTCGAACATTCCGGCGTGAAGCTGGAGATTCGTCAGGCGCTGGAGCCCTGGCACGTCACCGGCGAGGAGGGCGCGATCGGCGGCACCGTGCGCTATGTCGACAGCTCCGTCGAACGCCTCCAGGTCCGTGTCGAGGGCTTCGACCCCAAGCGCCACGTCGTCACCGCCAACGGCCGCCCCGTGCCGCTCACCTCGACCGGCGTCGTCGGCGAGGCGGTCGCGGGCGTCCGCTACAAGGCATGGCAACCGGCCTCCGGCTTCCACCCGACCATCCCGCCCCAGGCGCCGATCACCTTCGACATCGTCGACAAGTGGACCGGCCGCTCGATCGGCGGTTGCGTCTATCACGTCGCCCATCCGGGCGGGCGCAACTACGACACCTATCCGGTCAATTCCTACGAGGCCGAGGCCCGCCGCCTCGCCCGCTTCGTCGACCACGGCCACACGCCCGGCTTCGTCGAGGTGCCCGTTCCCGAGCGCACCGGCGAATACCCCTTGACACTCGACCTCAGACGCCCCCCCTCTCGGGGCTGATCGAGGGGACGTCCGGGGGACTTCGTGGCATCCAGGCAGTTGGAATTGGCGATGCGGTGGAACGGCGACGCCGACCCGGCGCTCGCCGAACTTCTCGCGACCTACCGCACCGTTCCCGGCGTCCACGACGAACTCGTCGACGCGGAGGGGCGCCTGCGTCCGCACTGGCTGCCGCTGCTCTCCCGCATCGCCCGCATGGGCCGCCCCGAGGTCGAATGCCGCTTCGCCGGCGCCGATCGCTATCTGCGCGAATCGGGCGTGGTCTACCGTGTCTACGACGAGAGCGGCGACGCCGATCGTCCCTGGCCGCTCGCCCATCTGCCGATCGTCCTCGACGCCGACGACTGGTCGGTTCTGGCCGAGGGCGTGCGCCAACGCGCCCGCCTGTTCGAGGCCCTGCTCGGCGATCTGATGGGCAGGGCGGACCTCGTCGCCTCCGGCGCCCTGCCCGCCGCCGTCGTCACCGGCAATCCCGAATACCTGCGCCCCCTCGCCGGCATCGATCCGGCCGGCGGCGGCTTTCTCCATCTCTATGCCGCCGACGTCACCCGCGCCCCCGACGGCCGCTGGTGGGTGCTCGCCGACCGCACTCAGGCGCCGTCTGGCGCCGGCTATGCCATCGAGAACCGCATCGCCCTGTCGCGCGCCCTGCCGGAGGCCTTCGACGGTCTCGGCGTCGAGCGCCTCGGCCCGTTCTTCCAGGCGATGCGCGCCGGCCTCGCCGCCGCCGGTGGCCGCGACGACGCCCGCATCGCCCTGCTCACCCCCGGTGCCGGCAACGAGACCTATTTCGAACACGCCTTCCTCGCCCGCTGTCTCGGTTTCCAGCTGGTCGAGAGCGGCGATCTCGTCGCCTCCGAACGCGGCGTCGCCGTGCGCACCGTCGAGGGCCTCGAGCCGGTCGACGTGCTGGTGCGCCGCGTCGACGCCGACTGGGCCGACCCGCTCGAGCTCAACCCCGGCTCCCGCCTCGGCGTGCCCGGTCTGGTCGAGGCGGTGCGCGCCGGCCGCGTGGTCGTCGCCAACGCCCTCGGCTCCGGCCTGGTCGAGGCTCCCGCCCTCACCGGCTGGCTGCCGACGCTCTCCCGCCGCCTGCTCGGCGAGAACCTGCGCCTGCCCAACGTCGCCACCTGGTGGTGCGGCGAGCCCCCCGCCCGCGAGACCGTGATCCGCGAGCTCGAGCGCCTCGCCCTCGCCCCCGCCTTCGGCCGCACCCTACCGGGCATTCTCGACAGCGCCGGCGTGCTCGGCGCCCGCCTCAGCCGCGCCGAGCGCGAGCGCTTCGCCGTCAAGCTCGCCCGCCGCGGCATCGACTTCGTCGGTCGCGAGCCGATCCGCCTCTCCACCGCCCCGGTGTGGGAGAAGGGCCGCCTCGTCGCCCGCCCCTTCGCCGTGCGCGTCTTCGTCGCCCGCACCGCCGCCGGCTGGACCGTGATGCGCGGCGGCCTCGCCCGCTTCTCCGACAAGGAGGACGTGCGCAATCTGTCGATGCAGCGCGGCGGCCGCTCCGGCGACGTCTGGGTGCTCGGCGAACGCTCCCGCCACGAGACCGAAACCCGCCTCGTCCCCGAGGCCGAGGCGACCGAGATCCGCCGCGACAACGGCATCCTGCCCAGCCGCGCCGCCGACAACCTGTTCTGGTTCGGCCGCTACCTCGAGCGCGCCGAGACCACCCTGCGCCTATTGCGCGGCCTCGACGGCCACGGCGACGACGGCGTCCTCGAGGTCTCGCGCGACCTCACCCGCCGCATCACCTCGCTGCTGTGGTCGTGGGGCGCGATCCCCGCCGAGGAGGAGGACGCCCTCACCGTCGCCGAGAACGCCGCCGTCGGCCCGGCGGTCGGCTCGGTCGTGCGGCTGATCGACGAGGCCCACCGCACCGGCTCGATCGTGCGCGACCGCCTCTCCCCCGACGCCTGGCGCACCCTCACCGACCTGCGCGACCGTCTCCACCGCCCCGAGCGCGACGGCGGTCGCCTGCCCCACGTCTTCGGCGAGATCGAGACCGCCCTGCGCTCGATCGCCGCCATCGTCGGCCTCGCCCACGAGACCATGAACCGCCGCGAGGGCTGGCACTTCTTCGATCTCGGCCGCCGCGTCGAGCGCGCCATCGGGCTGGCCCGCTCCGCCCGCCGCTTCACCGAGGGCCGCACCGACACCGACGCCCTCGACCTGCTGCTCGACCTCGCCGACGGCCGCGTCACCTACCGCACGCGCTATCTCTCCGGCTCCGCCCGACGCCCTGTGCTCGATCTCGTCCTGCTCGACGAGGGCAACCCCCGCGCCGTCGCCTTCCAGGTGGTGCGCATCCGCGAGCACCTCGCCGCCCTCACCGGCCGCCGCCCCGGCGACCTGCTCGAGCCGGCCGAGCGCATCGCCCAGCGCCTCGTCACCACCCTCGAGACCAACGACGCCGCCGCCTTCGATTCCGCCGCCATCGACCGCGTCGTCGCCGAGCTGATGGCGATCTCCGACGCGGTCGGCGCCCACTACTTCGGTCACGCCTCGCCCCTGCCCGGCCGCCCCGAGGAGAGCGCGTGATGCGTTTCGACATCCGCCACGTCACCGTCTACGACTGGGGCGCGCCGGTGCCCTTCGCCGACTGCCGTCTGCGCCTGACCCCGATCGAGCGCCGCCGCCAGCGCGTCCACGTCTCCCGCCTCGACATCGAGCCGAAACCCGACTTCGTCCAGGACGAACTCGACTTCTTCGGCAACCACGTCACCCGCATCGCCTTCCGCGCCCCCCACTCGCGCCTGACCCTGCGCGCCACCGCCTCGGTGACGATCGAGCCGACCCCGGAGGTGCCGCCCGGCACCTCGCCCGGCTGGGAGGAGATCCGCTCGCGCGCCGCCCTGTCGCGCACGCTGGACGCCGACGATCCGGTCCAGTTCCTGTTTCCCTCGCGCCACGTCCTCCTCACCCCCGCCGTCACCGCCTGGGCGGCCGAGGACTTCCCCGAGGGCCGGGCGATCTTCGACGCCGTCCTCGCCCTGACGAAGCGCATCCACCGCGACTTCGACTACGCCCCCGGCGTCACCGACGTCGCCACGCCGCTCGCCCGCGTCTTCGCCGAGAAGCGCGGCGTCTGCCAGGACTTCGCCCACGTCATGATCGCGGGCCTGCGCGGCCTCGGCCTGCCCGCCGCCTATGTCGGCGGCTACCTGCGCACCCTGCCCCCGCCCGGCAAGCCGCGCCTCGAGGGCGCCGACGCCATGCACGCCTGGGTCGAGGCGTGGTGCGGCCCGGTGCTGGGCTGGATCGGCTTCGACCCGACCAACGGCATCGTCGCCTCCGACGAGCACATCGTCGTCGGCTTCGGCCGTGACTACGCCGACACCGCCCCCGTCGTCGGCGTGCTCTCGACCACCGGCGATCAGGGCCTCTCCGTCGCCGTCGACGTGATCGAGAGCCCCGACCCGAGCGCCGCCCGCCCCGACGAGACCCGGAACCCCGCCGCTCCCGGCTCCGCCCTCGAAGGTCGCGCCACCTCCGCCCCCTGAACCTGCGGCACACGCGTCGGTCCGCCCGCCGCGCCCCGCCCCGCCCCGTCGCGAAGGTCCCGTCCGTCCGCTCGCGACCCCGCGCCGGCTACGTATTTTCCCTGGCATTCGCTTCGTTTTGCGCTATTCTAATCGATATGATCGCCGCTCGGCGGTCCCTCTTCGAGGAGGAAGCGATGGTGGATGTCCCGGCTCCCGTTCCGGCCGCGTCGCCCGCGGTGACCTGTCCCACCCCCCCGCGCGTCCGCGACATCGGCCGCGACGACGTCCTCGCCGCCCTCAGGGCCGGGATCGACGACTTCCGCGCCGCGCCCCTCTTCGGCCTGTTCTTCGGAGCGATCTATGCCTTCGGCGGCCTGCTGCTGGTGTGGCTGACCACCGGCGCCGGGGTCGGCTGGCTCACCTATCCGATGGCCACCGGCTTCGCCCTGATCGGCCCCTTCGTCGCCGTCGGCTGTTACGAGGTCAGCCGCCGCCGCGAGGCGGGCGAACCGCTCGAATGGGGCGGCATCCTCGGCGTGATCTTCCGTCAGTCGTCGCGCGAACTGGGCTGGATGGCCTTCGTCACCCTGTTCGTCTTCATTCTGTGGATGTATCAGGTCCGCATTCTGCTGATCCTGTGCCTCGGCCTGAAGAACTTCACCTCCGGCGCCGAGTTCCTGAACGTCGTGACCTCGACCCCCGAGGGCTGGCTGTTCATCGGACTCGTCCACCTCGACGGCCTGATCTTCGCGCTGATCACCTTCTCGCTGACGGTGATGTCGTTCCCGCTGCTGCTCGATCGCGAGGTCGACTTCGTCACCGCCATGATCACCTCGGTGAAGTCGGTGACCATGAACCCCCGCACCATGATCGCCTGGGGCCTGACCGTCGCCGGCCTTCTGTTCCTGGCGGTTCTGCCCGCCTTCCTCGGCCTGATCGTCGTCCTGCCGATTCTCGGCCACGCCACCTGGCATCTCTACCGTCGGGCGATCGCGCACGACGCGCCGTGAGGGCGGCGCCCGGCGCGAAGACCCCGACGGACGACGGGCGGGCGAGGATGGCGCCCGCCCGTTTCCGTGTCCGGTCACGGATACGCTCGCTCAGCCCAGCACCACCACCGGCGTGCCGATCGTCACCCGCGCGTAGAGATCGACGATGTCGTGATTGAGCAGGCGGATGCACCCCGAAGACATCGCCTCGCCGATGCTCGTCGGGTCGTTGGTGCCGTGGATGCGGTAGAGCGTGTCGCGCGAACCCTGGTGCAGATAGAGTGCCCGCGCGCCGAGCGGATTGTCCGGCCCGCCCGGCATGCCGCTCGCCCACCGCGCCGCCTCGGCGTCGCGCAGGGTCATCTCGCGCGGCGGCGTCCACGTCGGCCATTCCGCCTTGCGCCCGATCGTCGCCCGCCCCGACCATTCGAACCCTTCGCGCCCGACCCCGACCCCGTAGCGGATCGCCGAGCCGTCGTCGCGCACCAGATGCAGCCACCGCTCGCGCGGGTCGATCACGATCGTCCCCGGCCGCTCCGGCCCACGCCATGCCACCAGCCGACGCAGATTGTCCGGGTCCATCTGCGCCACGTCGAGCGCCTCGATCACGAACCGCCCGTCGTCGATCTCGCCGTAGCTGTCGTAGCCGTCGACGGCGCCGCGCCGCCGCCGCACCGGTTCGTCGAGGCCGACGTCGAAGCGCTCGAACCGCGCGCTCGCCGTGCATCCCGCCAGCGCCGGCACCAACCCGGCGAGCAGCGCCCGTCGCGTCCACCGCCCGGTTCCGGTCCTGATGCTCTCACTCATCCCGCGCCCTCGAGTCGGTCGACGTCCGCGCGAGCCTTCGCCCGCCATCGTGGAGAATGTGGGGCAACGGCCCGACCGGGTCGAGCCCCGCGCCGTTCAAGTCCTCGCGCGAGGGCGCGTCAGCTCTTGCCGTATCCGGCGAACTTCGCGGCCGTCTCGGCGATCTCCGCCTCCGACAGGATCACCGGTTCGCCGAGCAGAAGCGCCTGATGATACTGGAACGCCAGCGTCTCCAGCTCCACCGCCAGCCACAGCGCCCGCGCCGGCGTCGGAGCGACGGTGATCTGACCGTGATTGGCGAGGAGACAGCCGTTGCGCCCCTCGAGCGCCGCCAGCGCATGCGCCGACAACTCGGCCGTGCCGAAGGTGGCGTAGCCGGAGCAGCGGATGGTCGAGCCGCCGAAGCCGGCGATCATGTAGTGGATCGCCGGAATCTCGCGCCGGAGGCAC
Source organism: Siculibacillus sp. (assembly GCA_040275425.1). Classification (GTDB taxonomy): domain Bacteria; phylum Pseudomonadota; class Alphaproteobacteria; order Rhizobiales; family Ancalomicrobiaceae; genus Pinisolibacter. Next base: position 15,821 of record JBEOKB010000181.1, read on the forward strand.
GCCAGCACCGTGGCGTGGGGCGAATGGCAATGGACCACCGCGTTCGCCTCGGCCCGCGCCCTGAGGATGTCGCGATGAAAGCGCCATTCGGTCGAGGGCGGCCGCGCCCCCTCCCACGCGCCCGTATCGTCGGCGAGCTCCATCCGGCACACCAGATCGGCGGTCAGCTCGGCCGGCGGCACCGCGCTCGGCGTGATCAGCATCGCCGAACCGAACCGCAGCGAGACGTTGCCCGACGTGCCGCGATTGAGGCCGGACGCCCCCATCTCGCGCATCGCCGCCACCACCGCCTCGCGCGCCGCGCGCTCCTCACCGGCCGCGCTCACAGCCGCCCCGCCTCGATGATCCGCTGCAGGAACGCGTGGGTCCGCTCGTCCTTCGGATTGGAGAAGATCTCGCTCGGCGGTCCCTCCTCGTGCACCACGCCGCCGTAGAGGAAGCAGACCTTGGAGGAGACCTCGCGGGCGAAGCCCATCTCGTGCGTGGCGAGCACCATGGTCATGCCCTCCTCGCGCAGATCGCGCACGATGTCGAGCACCTCCGCCACCAGCTCGGGATCGAGCGCCGAGGTGATCTCGTCGAGCAGGAGCACGATCGGATCCATGGCCAACGCCCGCACGATCGCCACGCGCTGCTGCTGACCACCCGACAGGCGATCGGGGTATTCCCCGGCCTTGTGGTCGAGCCGGATGCGCGCCAGCAGCTCCAACGCCCGCTCCCGCGCCTCCGCCTTCGACTGCCCCAGCACCCGCGTCGGCGCCGCCGTGACGTTGTCGATGACGCTCATGTGCGGGAACAGATTGAAGCTCTGGAACACGATGCCGACGTCGCGCCGCAGCGCGTCCTGATCGACGCCGGGCCCGGACACCCGATCGCCGTGCAGGCGGATCTCGCCCGAATCGATCGTCTCCAGCCCGTTGATGCAGCGCAGCAGGGTGGACTTGCCGCAGCCCGACGGCCCGATCAGGCAGACCACCTGATGCTCCTCGATGTCGAGGGTGATGCCGTTGAGCACGGGGACCACCCCGCCGTAGGCCTTGCGAACGTCGCGGATCTCGACGAGTGCCATGTGTGTGTCTCCCGAGACCCGTTCAGCCGCCCGCCCGCATCCGCTTCTGGTCGCGCTCGATGAGCCGGTCGACCAGACGCGCCTGCGGGATGGTGATCAGCACGAACAGCACCGCCACCGTCGTCACCGACGACAGATTGAAGTGGTTCGAGGCGATGATCTTCGACTGGTTGAAGGCGTCGACCGTGCCGATGACGCTGACCAGCGCGGTGTCCTTCTGCAACGAGATGAAGTCGTTGAGCAGCGGCGGGATGATTCTGCGCACCGCCTGCGGCACCACCACGAAGCGCAGCGTCTGGGTGTGGCTGAAGCCGAGCGAGCGCGCCGCCGCCGTCTGCGACCAGTGCACGCTCTCGATGCCCGAGCGATAGACCTCCGACACGTAGGCGCCGTAGGTCAGCGTCAGCGCCAGAATGGCGAACATCGTCGGCGTCATGTCGCGCAGGATCGGCAGATCGGTCAGCGGCAGGCCGAAACCGACCAGATAGATCGCGATGATCGCCGGCAGGCCGCGGAACAGATCGACGTAGGCCGTGGCGATCAGGCGCACCGGCGCTCCCGCCTTGCCCGGCGCCAATCGCGCCACCGCGATGACGAGGCCCCAGATCAGAACCAGGATCTCGGCGATCACGAAGATCTCGACGTTGGTCCAGAACGCCGACCCGACGAGGTGGAACGTCTCGAAGATCAGGGCGAGATCGAAGAAGGTCTTGCCGACCGCCAGTTCGTTGACGATCAGGAACAGCCCGAACGTCAGCACGATCGCCGCCGCGACCGAATAGCCGATCGCGATCCACGACTTCTCGCGCGCGTCGGCATTGGTCGCCCGCGATTCGGCGAGATCCGTCGAGGCCAGACGATCGGCGGCGACCGCGCCGCGCACGCCCCGGATCGCCGGCACGAACACGAGCACCAGCGACGCCGCCGCGCCGTAGAGCGCCAGCGTCATCCATCTCTCGTCGATGCCGATCGACGCCAGCGCCTCCCGGATCGAGGCGGCGGTGAAATACCCCGTCCCCACCAGGCCGATCGCCACCGCGAGCGCGGCCAGCGCCAACCCCAGGGCGGACTTCGGAGGCGCCGGCGCCCACGTTCGCGTGGGTCTCGGCGCCCGAATTCGGTTCACCGCTTCGCTGCTGGGGGTCTCGTCCATCGATCGGTCACTCGCCTGGGAGAGGAGGTCGGCGAGACGGAACCGACGGGCCCGTCTCGCGACCGAGACCGCGCGCGACGAGGGACGTCCGCGCGGCGGATCGACGCCCACGAGAGGGACGACGGGACGGCGCCGCCGCCGTTCCGCCGCCCCCTCGCGAAAGCGTGTCGATCAGGGCTTGAAGTACGGGATCTTGGTCGGATCCGCACCCCAGGTCGCGGCGAGATACTTGGCCGCCAGCTTCTTGGTGGTGCCGTCGGCGATCAGCGCCTGCAACACCTTGTCGAGGGTCGCGGCATTGGCCGAGTTCTTCGGGAACAGCGCGCCGTACTGCTCGCCGGTCGAATACTGACCGACCACGACCATCTTGCCCTTGGACTCCGCCGCCTGCCCGAGCACGATCGCCGTGTCGGTCATCGCCACGTCGATCTGATTGGCCATCAGCGCGGTGAACATCGACGGAGTGTCCGGGAACACCTTGGCCGGGGTCTTCGGCTTCAGCGTGCCGGCCACGAAGTCGGTGCCGGTGGTGCCGGCCTGGACGCCGATGCGCAGGCCCTTCATGTCGCCGCTCTCGACCTTCTTGCCCTTCTTGGCGAGCACGCCGACGTCGGAATCGAAGTAGGGCACCGAGAAGGCCACCACTTCCTTGCGCTTCTCGGTGATCGAGATCTGCGACAGCGCGATGTCGAAGTCCTTGGTGTTGCCGGCGACCAGCGCGTCGAAGTCGACGTTGACCACCTTCACCTTGTCGAGACCGACGCGCCACGCGATGTTGGCGGCGAGGCAGTACTCGTAGCCGTCCTTGATCGTGTCGGGCGTATCGCCGTTGTTCCAGCCCGGGGCCGGCAGGTTGGTCTCGTACGTGAGCTGACCGGCCACCGCCGGGGTGATCGAGAACTCGCCCTTCTTTCCGGTCAGTTCGCAATTGCCGATCTTGTCGGCGGCCGACGCCGTGCCGGAGAGGACGGCGAGCGCCGAGAACGCGGCCAGGGCGATGCCGAAGCGGGACTTGGACGTGACTGTCATTTGGGTCTGCCTCTTGTGGCGAAAGGCTTTCGTATCCGGCCGGGTGCCGGATCCGTGAACGGCATGTTAACGCCGATTTCGCCGATGGGAACCGGGAAAAAGCATCGGCCTCGAGCGAACCTGTAGGAAAATTTCTCCTCCCCGTCGCCCAGGCTCAACCCTTGATCACCCGCCCGGCCCGCACGTCACGTAGAATTTCGCGAGCCGCGTTGTGCCCGGGCGCCCCCGTGACGCCACCACCCGGATGCGTGCCCGATCCGCACATGTAGAGCCCGGAGATCGGCGCCCGATGATCGGCGTGCCCGAGCACCGGCCGCGCCGAGAACATCTGATCGAGCCCGAGCGCCCCGTGGAAGATGTCGCCGCCGACCAGCCCGAAGGTGCGCTCCAGATCGAGCGGCGAATTGATCTGCCGCGCGATCACCGAGGCCTTGAAGCCCGGCGCCTGCGCGTCGATCGTATCGATCATCACGTCGGCCACCTCCTCGCGGCAGTCGTCCCACGACCGCCCGTCCGGCAGTTCCGGCGCCACGTGCTGGCAGAACAGGCTGGCCACGTGGCAGCCGTCGCGATCGACCAGCGACCGGTCGAGCGTCGAGGGGATCAGCATCTCCACGATCGGCGCTCTGGCCCAGCCGTGCATCCGCGCGTCCATCCACGCCCGCTCCATGTAGCCGAGCGACGGCGCCACCACGATGCCGGCGGTGTGATGGTCGCCGACCTCCCGCCCCGGACGGCAGGTGAAGCTCGGCAGCTCGCTGAGCGCCACGTTCATGCGGAACGTCCCCGACCCGCACCGCCACGAGGCGATGCGCGCCCGGAAGTCGGCCGGAAGCACACCGGGATCGACCAGCTTCTCGAACATCAGCTTCGGATTGAGGTTGGACACCACCATGTGCGCGGCGATCCTCTCGCCCGCGTCCGTCACCACCCCGACCGCGCGCCCGCGCTCCACCAGGATCTCCGCGACGCCGGTGCCGGTGCGGATCTCCACCCCTCGCGACGTCGCCGCCCGCGCCATCGCCCGGCCGATCGCCCCCATGCCGCCGATCGCATGGCCCCACACCCCGCGCTTGCCGTTCACCTCGCCGAAGCAGTGGTGGAGGAGCACGTAGGCGGTGCCCGCCGCATAGGGCGAGGAATAGTTGCCGACGATCCCGTCGAAGCCGTAGATCGCCTTGATCGGATCGCTCTCGAACCACTGGTCGAGATAGTCGCCGGCCGAGCGGGTGAAGATCTCAAGGAGATCGCGCTGGCCTTCGAGATCGAGCCGCCGAAACCGGTTGGCGACCTTGCCGGCCGACAGGAGCTGACCGAGCATCGCCGTCACCCCCCGGCCGGTGGTGACGTTGGGCGGCGTCTCCAGCACCAGATCGCGCAGCACGTCGGCCATCCGCTCCAGCCGGTCGCCGTAGGCGTCGAGCCGGTCGGCGTCGCGCGTCGAGAACTGCGCCACCGACGCCCGCGTCCGCCCCGGTCCGACCTCCAGCGCCCGCCCGTCCGGCAGCGGCAGGAAGTTCGACATCCGCCGCTCGACCACCTCGAGCCCGTGTCCGGTGAGATCGAGATCGCGGATCACCTTCGGATTGAGCAGCGACACCGTGTAGGCCGCGACCGAATTGCGGAAGCCCGGATGGAACTCCTCGGTGACCGCGCACCCGCCCACCACCGAGCGCTTCTCCAGCACCGTCACCTTCAGCCCCGCACCCGCCAGATAGGCCGCCGCCACCAGGCCGTTGTGGCCGCCCCCCACCACGATCACGTCACGCATGGTCCGGTCCCGTTCGTCTCGTCGGTTCGAAGATGGTCGATTTGCACGACCGTAAAGTAGGCGCGTCGACCCCGACAGGCGGCGAGACGCCTCATCGTGAAATTACGCCGTCGTGTCGAGCGAGGCCGGACGACGTGTGCCGTGACGCGGCAGATGCAGCGTGAACACCGCGCCGCGATCGGGCCGATTGTGCGCCGTCAGCGAGCCGCCGTGCTCCCGCGCGATCGCATAGGAGATCCACAGGCCGAGCCCGGTGCCCTCGCCCACCACCTTGGTGGTGAAGAACGGTTCGAAGATCTTGTCGGCGGCGCCCTCGGCGATGCCCTCGCCGTTGTCGGCCACCTCGATCGACACGTCCTCGCCCTGCGAGCGCGTGGTGATGGTCACGTGGGGCTGAGGCACCGCCCGCACCGCGTCGAGGGCGTTGTCGATCAGGTTGAGCAGCACCTGATGGATCTTGCCCTCCTCCGCCTCCACCGTCAGGCCGGGTTCGAGATCGGTCTCGAGCCGCGCCCTCCCGTTCTTGGCCCGCATCGCCCATTGCGCCGCCGTGCCGATCAGCTTGGCGAGATCGACCGGCTCGCGCCGGCTCGCCCGGCTGAACGACAGCCGCCGCAGGTTCTTGACGATCTCGGAGATGCGCATCGCCCCTTCGAGCGTACCCTCGATCAGCGGCTCGAGGTCGCCGAGGATCGTCTCCACCCGCGTCTCGCGCTTCAGCCGCGCCACCGCCGCCGCCGGGGCCTCCGCCTCCAGCGCCGAGATGTAGCGATCGAGCCCGAGCCGGTAGCGCTCCAGCGTGTGGATGTTGCCGTAGACGAACGAGATCGGGTTGTTGAGCTCGTGCGCGACGCCCGCCACCAGTCGACCGAGGCTCGCCATCTTCTCCTGCTCGATCAGCTTGCGCTGCGCCTGCTGGAGTTCGAGATGGGCCTTGTGCAGCGCCTCGTAGGCCCGCCGCAACTCGCCGATCGGCCGCCCCGTCAGCACCGCCCCGACCCGGTGGCCATTGTGGTCGAACCGCGCCGAGACGTTGATCGCCATCAGATCCGACGGCCCGACCGGCGTGACGAAGCTGAGCTCCAGCTCGCGCACCTCGCCCTCGACGCCCGAGATCAGCGCCGTGCGCGCCCGCGCCCGATCCGACTCGATCACGATGTCGCACAGCCGCTGCCCGACCACCTCCGCCGCCGTCCGCCCGATCACCCGGGCGAGCGCCGGATTGGCCTGCATCACCCGGCCCTGCTCGTCGACCACCACCAGGACGTCCGAGACCGAGGCGATCACCGAGGAGATGAACCCCTCCGCCGCCTCCAGCTCGGCGTTCTTGGCCTCGAGATCGGCCTCGTAGCGCAGGAGGTCGGAGTAGACCGCGTCCATCTTGGCGATGACGTCGATCCACATCTCCTCGCCGGTGCCGTCGAACGCCGGCTCCTCCCCCGACATCACGTGGTCGAGCAGATTGGCCGGACGCGGTCGCGTGTCGCTCTCACTCGTCGTCATCGAGATCGCGCCTCAGATCGTAGCGCTGGATCTTGGCCCGGAGCCCGACCCGCGACAGACCCAGTTCGATCGCCACCCGGCTGATGTTGCCTCCGAGCCGATCGAGCGCCTCGGCGATCACCTCCCGTTCGAGCCCCTCGACCCGCTCCTTCAGCTGCGGCCGGATGGCGAGGTTCGCCCCCGTCGCGCATCCCGGCCCGGACGAGGAGATCCGCGTCGACAGGAGATCGAGCCCGAGCGGCCCGTCGCTGTCCGACAAGGCCACCATGCGCTGAATCTCGTTGGCGAGCTCGCGCACGTTGCCGGGCCATTCGTAGGCGCACATCGCCGCCAGCGCCTCCGGCTCGAACCCCGGCACGTCGCGCCGGAACGCCTGATTGACGTCGGCGAGCAGCCGCGCCGCGATCGCCGGAATGTCCATCGGCCGCTCGCTGAGTGAGGGCAGATGGATCGGAAAGGCCGCGAGCCGATAGTAGAGATCGCGCCGGAACCGCCCGGCGTCGACCTCGCCCATGAGGTTGCGGTTGGTCGCCGCGATCACGCGCACGTCCACCTTGCGCGGCCGCTGCGCCCCCAGCGGCCGGATCTCGCCCTCCTGCAGCACCCGCAGCAGCTTGACCTGGAACGCCGGAGAGGTCTCGCCGATCTCGTCGAGGAAGATGGTGCCGCCGTCGGCGACCTCGAACAGGCCGATGCGGTCCTGATAGGCCCCGGTGAACGCCCCCTTCTTGCAGCCGAACAGCTCGCTCTCCAGGAGATCGTCCGGCAGCGCGCCGCAGTTCTCCACCACGAACGGCTGATCCGCCCGCCCCGAGCCGTTGTGGATCGCCCGCGCCAAGAGTTCCTTGCCCGTGCCCGAGGCGCCGGTGATCAACACCGAGATGTCGTAGTCGGTCGCCCGCTTCGCGAGCCCGATCGCCGCCGCCACCGGGCTCACCGGCTCGTGCACGATCCGCTCGAAGTCGCCGAGCCGCCGCTGCGCCTGGCGCCGGTCGCCCACCACCTTGTTGAGACGCTTCGGCGAAGGCTTGGCCTCCACCACCGTCGCCGCGCCGGCCTCCCGCTGCACCCAGTAGAGCCGTGCCGCCTCGCGCACCGAATCGACCAGCCGCTCCGGATGCCACGGCTTGGTGATGTAGTGATAGATCCCGGCCTCGTTGACGCCGGCGATGATGTCCTCGCTGTCGGTGTAGCCGGAGATGATCATGCGGATCGGATCGGGCCACAGATCGCGGACGCGCTTGAGGAAGTCGACGCCGTTCTCGCCCGGCATGCGCTGATCGCACAGGATCACCTGCACCATCTCGCCCGCCAGCACCTCCTCCGCCTCGGCCGCCCCGCGCACCGAGATGACCTCGAACTCCTCCGCCAGCACGCGGCGGATCGCCTCCAGACTGCGGATCTCGTCGTCGATCACCAGAACCGTGGCGCTTCCCGGCATGGTTCGCCTCCCCCCGTCGCGTCGCCGCGCGATGTCGCCGTCGTGAGCCACCTCAGCAGATCCTCGGCAGTTGCTCGCCCGACAGCCAGTCGACGATGCGCCCCCCGCCGAACGACGTCGTCATCTGCACGAAGTGCTGATCGTCGGCGATCACCTCGCCGATGATCGCCGCGTCCACCCCGAGCGGATGGGCCCGCATCGCCGCCAGCACCGCCTCCGCGCCGGCCGGATCGACCACCGCGATCAGCTTGCCCTCGTTGGCGACGTTGAGCGGATCGAGCCCGAGAAACTCGCACGCCGCCGCCACCTCCGGCTTCACCGGGATGGCGTCCTCCTCCAGCCGAATGCCGACCGCCGACTGGTTGGCCACCTCGTTGAGCGTGGCCGCGAGCCCGCCCCGGGTCGGATCGCGCATCAGGCGCAGGTGCCTGCCCCCGGCCGCGATCATCGCGGCGGTGAGCCCGTGCAGCGCCGCCGAATCCGACAGGATCGCCGTCTCGAAGGTGAGGTTCTCGCGACTCGACATGATCGCGACGCCGTGGTCGCCGATCGAGCCCGAAACGATCACCCTGTCGCCCGGCCGCGCGCGGTCGCCCGACAGCTCGAGCCCGTCCGCCACCACGCCGATGCCCGCCGTCGAGATGAACACCCCGTCCGCCTTGCCGCGCTCCACCACCTTGGTGTCGCCGGTGACGATCGGCACGCCCGCCTCGCGGCTCGCCTCCCCCATCGCGTCGGCGATGCGCTTGAGATCGCCGAGCGGGAACCCCTCCTCGATGATGAAGCTCGCCGACAGATAGAGCGGCGTCGCCCCGCCCATCGCCACGTCGTTGATCGTGCCGTGCACGGCGAGCGAGCCGATGTTGCCGCCGGGGAAGAACAAGGGCGAGACGACGTAGCCGTCGGTGGTCATCACCATCCGTCCGCCCGGCGGCAGCTCGACCCGGAACGTCGCCTGATCGTTGCCCTGGGCGAGGAACTCGTTCGAAAACGCCTCGTGGAAGATGTCGCCGATCAGCTGCGCCATGGCGCGGCCGCCCGAGCCGTGGCTGAGATCGACCCGCCCGTTCTTGAGATCGGGCTTGCGGGTTCTGAGACGCGGAGTTTGAACGTCGCTCACGATTGCGCCCTCCCGGCGTCCTGCTTGGCCTTCACCCGGAAGCGCCCATAGGTCCAATGCGCCGCGCAGGCGCCCTCCGACGACACCATGCAGCTGCCCATCGGCGTCTCCGGCGTGCACACCGTGCCGAACAGCTTGCAGTCGGCCGGCTGCTTGGCGCCGATGAGGATGGTGCCGCACTCGCACGCCGGATTGTCCGACGCCTCGATCCGCTTCACCTCGAACCGCCTCTCCGCGTCGTATTTCGACCACGCCTCGCGCAGCTTCAGCGCCGACCGTTCGATCGAGCCGAGTCCGCGCCATTCGAACGCGTCGCGCAGCTCGAACACCTCGTCGCAGAGCCGCTGGGCCTGGAGATTGCCGTCCGGCGTCACCGCGCGGATGTACTGCGTCTCGACTTCCGCCCGCCCCTCGTTGACCTGCCGCACCAGCATCAGGATCGACTGCATCACGTCGAGCGGCTCGAAGCCCGACACGACGATGCGCTGGCCGAACTCTTCCACGAAGGGCAGGTAGGGCTTGGAGCCGATCACCACCGACACGTGGGCCGGACCGATGAAGCCCTGGATCTTGACCGGCGGCAGCTTGCCGGTCTCCGGCGCCTCCAGGATCGCCCGGATCGCCGACGGGGTCAGCACGTGGTTGCAGAAGATCGAGAAGTTCGTCAGCCCCTTCTTCTCGGCGAGCTTCAGCGCCATCGCCGTCGGCGGCGTGGTGGTCTCGAAGCCGATCGCGAAGAACACCACCTCGCGGTCCGGATTCTCCTCGGCGATGCGGATCGCATCGAGCGTCGAGTAGATCATCCGGATGTCCGACCCCGCCGCCTTGGCCTTGATCAGCGACGTGCCCTTCGACCCCGGCACCCGCATCAGATCGGCGTAGGTGAGCAGCGTGACCTTCGGATTCTTGGCCAGCTCGATCGCCTCGTCGATCCGCCCGATCGGCAGCACGCACACCGGACAGCCCGGCCCGTGGATCATCCGCACGTTCGTCGGCAACAGGTCCTCGAGCCCGTAGCGCGAGATCGCGTGGGTGTGGCCGCCGCAGAACTCCATGAAGTGGTAGGTCCTGGCCGGATCGGCTTCGGCGGCGATGGTCGCGGCGATGGCGCGCGCCAGCTTGCCGTCGCGATATTCGTCGACGTACTTCATTGCGCGCCCCCCAGAGCCCCGGCCTCGGCGAGAAGCGCGAGCGTCTTCTCCGCCTCCTCGGCGTCGATCTTGGCGAGCGCATAGCCGACGTGAATGATCACGTAGTCGCCCGCCTGCACGTCGTCGACCATCGCGATCGAGATCTCCTTGGTGACCCCGTCGAGACTGACCCGGGCCATGCCGTCGGGCAGGAGTTCGCTCACCAGAGCGGGTATGGCGAGGCACATCGGATCGTCTCCTCTTCAGGGAATTCGGTTCGTGTTCGTTGCGGCGAAGGCGCGCGCCAGCGCCGCCTGGCCGAGGGAGAGCCCACCGTCGTTGGCCGGCACCGCGCGAGCGAGCAGCGGCCTCAGCCCCCGCGCCTCCAGCGCCGCCACGAGCCCCTCGGCCAGAACCCGGTTCATCAGGCAGCCGCCGCCGAGCGCCACCACCTCGCCCGGCCGCGCCACCGAGGCGGCCAGCGCCGAAAACCCGTCGATCAGCGCCCCGTGGAAGAGGCTCGCCGCTTCGCGCACGTCGCCGCGCAGCTCGATCAGCCGGACGAGCAGCGCCGAGAAGTCGAGCACGCCGTCGCGAAGCGCGTAGAGGCCCGAGCCGAGGATCGGCCGTTCCACCAGCGCCTCGAGTTCCATCGCCGCCTGCCCCTCGTGATCCTGCGTCGTCCGCACACCGAGCAGCCCCGCCGCCGCGTCGAACAACCGCCCGGCCGAGGTCGTCGTCGCCTCGCGCCCCGAGGCGAGACGCGCCGCCACCGCCGCGACCAGCGGAAGACCGGGGAAGATCTCGTCCGCCCGCCCGATCTCGCCGACCGCATGGAGTGCGGCGAGCCCCATCCGCCACGGCTCCCGCGCCGCCTTGTCGCCACCGGGCAGCGCCAGCGGCGCCAGATGGCCGAGCCGCTCCCAGCCCGCGTCCGACACCCGCATCGCCTCGCCGCCCCACGCCGCCCCGTCGTCGCCGTGGCCGATGCCGTCGAGCGCGAGGCCGACGATCGGCCCGTCGATGCCGTGCTCGGCCGCGATCGCCGCCACGTGCGCGGCGTGATGCTGCACCGGCAGCACCGGCGCGTCGAACTCGCTCGCGAACCGCGACGAACGGAAGTCGGGATGGAGATCGCAGGCGACGATCTCCGGCCTCACGTCGACGAGCGAAAGGAGATGCGCCGCCGTCTCGCGGTAGAACTTGACCGTCTCGGCGCTGTCGAGATCGCCGACGTGCTGGGAGACGAACGCCTCGCGCCCGCGCGTCACGCATACCGTCGCCTTGAGATGCGCCCCCGTCGCCAGCACGCTCGGCCCGTCGCACCCGAGATCGATCGGCTCCGGCACGAAGCCGCGCGCCCGGCGGATGAGGGCGGGCGCCCCGGCGATCACCTGGGCGACCGAGTCGTCGGCGCGGATGACGATCGGCCGATCGTGCCCGACGATCAGATCGGCGATGCCGGAAAGCCGCCGCCGCGCGTCGGCGTCGTCGATCACCAGCGGCTCGCCGCCCGGATTGGCCGAGGTGGCGACGATGACGAAACTGGACGCCTCGCCCCGCCGCTCCGGCGCGTCGATCCACCCTTCCGCCTCGGCGAAGATCAGATGATGCAGCGCCGTCGGCGGCGCCATCACCCCGAGCCGCGACAGCCCCGGCGCCACCGGTCCCGCCACCGCGCCGGCAACCGCGTCCATCACCACGATCGGCGCCGCGCTCGACGCGAACAGGGCGCGCTCGGCCGCGCTCGCCCGCACCACGCCGTCGAGCGAGGCGGCATTGGCCACCATCACCGCGAACGGCTTGGCGTCGCGCGCCTTGCGCCGCCGCAGTTCCGCCACCGCCGCCGCGTCGCGGGCGTCGCACAGGAGATGGAACCCGCCGAGCCCCTTGAGCGCGACGATGCGCCCCGCCCGGATCGCCGCGACCACCTCCCCGACCGGATGCGTCAACTTCGGCCCGCACGCCGGGCAGGCGATCGGCTCGGCGTGGAAGCGCCGGTTGAGCGGATCGCGATAGTCGCGCGCGCAGTCGGGGCAGAAGGGAAAGCCCGCCATCGCCGTCTGCGGCCGATCGTAGGGCAGCCGCGCCGTGATGGTGTAGCGCGGCCCGCAATGGGTGCAGTTGACGAACGGGTAGCGATGGAACCGGCTCGCCGGATCGAACAGCTCGTCGAGACAGGCCGCGCAGGTCGCCGCGTCCGCCGGCACCCGCGTCTTCACCCGGCCCCCGACGCTCTCGACGATGCGGAACCCCTCCTCGCCGATCGGCACCGCCTCGGCCCGCTCGATCGCGTCGAACCGGGCGAGCGGCGGCCGTTCCGCCTCGAGCGCCGCCAGGAACGGCGCGACCGCCGCCCCCTCGACCTCGATCAGCACGCCCTCGCCGTCGTTGAGCACGAAACCGGCGAGGCCGTGGCGCACGGCGAGCCCGTAGACGAACGGGCGCATCCCCACCCCCTGCACCGCGCCGCGCACCCGGAGCCGCACGCGCGCCGCCGCCCCCGCGACGGCGCGCGGTTCGGCGAAGGCGACGGTCGCGGGTTCGGCGGACATCGGGACGACCCCTTCCGGGTTCACGCCGTCGGGCGGGCGGCGAGCGCGGCGCGGGTCTCGATCCAGGCGTAGAACGCCTCCATCCCCTCGCCCGAGCGCGCCGACACCGTCAGCACCTCGAGCCGCGGATTGACCTTGCGCGCCGCCGCGATGCACGCCGCCACGTCGAAGTCGAGGTAGGGCAGCAGATCGGCCTTGTTGAGCAGCATCAGATCGGCGGCGGCGAACATGTCCGGATACTTGAGCGGCTTGTCCTCGCCCTCGGTCACCGACAGCACCACCACCTTGTGCGCCTCGCCGAGATCGAACGCCGCCGGACACACCAGATTGCCGACGTTCTCGATGAACAGCAGCGCGTTGGTCGGCAGGGCGAGATCGTCGAGCGCATGGCCGACCATCGAGGCGTCGAGGTGACAGCCCTTTCCGGTGTTGACCTGGATCGCCGGAACGCCGGTGGCGCGGATGCGGTCGGCGTCGTTGGAGGTCTGCTGATCGCCCTCGATCACCGCGATGGCGTGCCGCGCCTTCAGATCCGCGAGCGTCTTGCACAGGAGCGTCGTCTTGCCCGAGCCGGGCGAGGACACGAGGTTCAGCGCGAACACCCCCTGCTCGGCCAGACGTCGCCGGTTGGCGCGGGCGAGCCCGTCGTTCTTGCCCAGGATGTTGCGCTCGATCTCGACGATCCGCGTCTGCGACAGCCCCGGCACGTGGACACCGGCGATCCCGCCCGAATAGTCGATCGCCCCCTCGCCCCGCCGCACGTGGCCGTGGTCGTGCCCATGGTCGTGATCGTGATCGTGGGAATGGCCGTGGTCATGGTCGTGCGAATGATCGTGACCGCAACCCGGCCCGTGCACGTGCCCATGATCATGGTCGTGGTCGTGGTCGTGGTCGTGGTCGTGGTCGTGGTCGTGGTCGTGGTCGTGAGTGTGCGCGTGGGCATGGCCGTGGGAATGGGCATGGCCGTGATCGTGGCCGTGCACGTGCGCATGGGCGTGGACCGTCTCGCCGTGGGCATGGGCGTGCGCATGGGCATGGACCGCGCCGTGATCGTGATCATGGGCGTGATCGGCGTCGTGGACGTGATCGTGGTCGTGCCCGTGCGAATGCCCGTGGTCGTGCCCGTGGTCGTGATCGTGATCGTGGGAATGGGAGTGCCCGTCCCCGTGATCGTGATGGTGGTGATGATGATCGTGCTCGCCGACCTTCGCGCCTTCCACCGTCGCCTGGCCGCAGCCGCACACCGTGCACATCACTCCACCTCCAACTCGGCGACCCGCATGTCGTCGCCCGCCGTCATCTGAACCCGATGATTGCCGCACTTCGGACAGGCCCCGAACCGTTCCGACAGCGCCACCGTCTCCGAACAGTCGATGCACCAGCCCTGACCCGGCACCCGCACGATCTCGAGCACCGCCTCGCCCGCGATCGTGCCGCGCACCACCGCCTCGAAGCAGAACCGCATCGCCTCCGGCTCGACGTGGGACAATTCCCCGATGTCGAGCCTGACCGCCTTGACCTTGGTCGCCCCGGCCTTCCTCGCCTCGTCCTCGACGATCTCGAGCACGCTCTCCATCAGCGACATCTCATGCATCGCCGCACTCCCGAATCTCGACGTCGAACCCGACGCAGGGGTCGAACAGCGAGGCGATCCGTTCCACCCGCGCCGCGTCGCCCGCCCCGCCCCAGCGATTGGCCGCCAACGTCACCGCGAGCGGGCCGTCGGCGTGAAAGTTCCATTCCGTCGGCGCCAGGATCGCGTAGGCGGCGATCCGCCCGTCCGCGTCGAGCCGCGCCAGATGATGCAGCCGCCCGCG
>JBEOKB010000182.1:0-5058 GCA_040275425.1 Siculibacillus sp.
CCGTCGGCGCCGGTCGTCAGCGCGGCCGTCACGCGCGGCCGCGGCCGCGGCAGCGGCAGATCGGCGAGCGGACGCTCCGGCCGCGCCTGCGGCACCGGAATGATCGCGACGTCGTCCTCGTCCTCGTCGTCCTCGGCCACCGAGCCGCGCACCGACACCGCCGGGACCTCCGGCGTGCCGAGCGAGGCCACCCTGAGCCGTGACGGTTCGATGTTGGTCTCGATCGCCGCGAGCGCCCCGCCGCGCGGCGCGTCGGCGGCATAGGCGGTGACCGTCGAGGCGATCGGCAGCGTGCCCGCCGACCGGCCGTCGAGCCCGAGTTCGCGCGACATCGCCGCGAGCTTGCCGCCATGGGAATCGAGTCGGTCGGCCTTGGCCGAACGCGTCGGTGCCTCGCGCTCGATCGGCGCGTGCGGGGTCTCGGCCGAGACCGAGGCCGACAGCGTCACGAAGCCGCCGATCGCCGCCGTCAGACCGACGGAGCCGCCGACCATCGCATGACGCACGGCGCGGCGATCGAACTTCGCGCGCATCCGTTCGGAGAAGGTGAGGGGTTTGGGTTCCAGGCCCATCGCCGAAGCGAAGATAGAGCGAATTCCACGGTCGCTGGTGGCCGGAGATCTGCGCATGCGCGGGTTCGCTCTCGTCTTGGGCGCTCGCTCACGCGTCGCGTCGCGGCCGGGGCCGAGATGCAAATCACCGTGAGATCGGACGAGCGGCAAACTAGTCGATTTGGGCTGCGCGGTAAACACCCCGCCGGCGACGAACCGTGGACCACGCCCGCCACGCTTCGTCGCAGGCCGGACGTGCCGAGGGCGGGACGACCCGCGTCGCCCCGCCCTCGAGGATCGGTCCGGTCGAGCCGGTCAGTCGTTGGCCTTGACCTCGGCGCCGAGCACCGAGGGCAGGCTCTGCGGCGCCATCATCGCCGCGCCCATGATCTGCGACACCGGCAGCGGCGACTTCGGCATGGCCGAGATCGTCAGCGACTTCGGTGCGTCGAGGAAGGCGCCGGCGGCGGAGACCACCTTCTTCTCGAAGTCCTTGTTGCCGATCATCGACACCATCATCGGCACCATCATCTTGAGCTGCTTGGCGTAGGTCTTGCCGTCCACGCCCTGCTCCTTGGCCTGTTGATCGATCAGGCGGGTGGCGAGCGAGGCGTCGTCGTAGCGCAGCGCCACCTTCTCCACCGTCAGCCCCTGCAGCAGCTCGATCTGCTTCTCGTCGCTGCCGGTGCTCTTCTGCAGCTGGGCCATCACCTCGGGCGTCAGGCCGCCGATGGTGGCGGTGAACTTGAGCGCGCCCATCTCCGCCCCGCGCATGGTGAGGTCGGTCAGATCGAGGCGTCCGGTCTTGTCGTCCCACGAGCCGGTCATCGAGAAGTCGAGCGACATCTTCGAATAGCCGAGCGCCACGATCTGGGCCATCTCCGGGTCCTTGGCGTCGATCGGAACCGCGATCCCCGTCACCGACAGCGAGCCCTTGCGCGCCGTGTTGCCGACGTAGTCGCCCGCCGTGATCGCCACCGAGGCGATCGGAACGATCTTGCCGTCGTCGGAGGTGACGGTGATGCCGGAGACCTCGATGCGCTCGAACTTCTCGCCGGTGACGTCGCCCGCCTTGATCTTGCTCGGCGCCTGCCCGGCGTAGTTGACGACCCGGAGCTTCTCGGCGACGAACTTGCCGTCGCTGGTGCGGAACTTCATCGCCTCCGAGGTCATCTCGCCGATGGTGTAACCGCCGTCGGCGGTCGTCTTGGCGTCGACGTAGGTGGTCGGCCCGAACTCGAGCGTCCCGGTCTTGTCGCCGTCCTTGGTGGTGATCGTGGTGGAGGACACCGTGAAGCGCGCGTCGTCGCCCTCGATCCTGCCGACCTTGACGTCGGTCGCCCCGCTCGCCTTGATCGCCTCGACGATCCGCTGATGGACGGCCTCGCGCGCGGACTGCGCCTGCGAGGGCATCGTGAGACCGAACACGGCGCACCCGGCCGCGAAGGTGGCGACGGGAAGGCTGAGGTTGCGGACGTGGCGCGTCATGTCGTTTCCTTTCGGTTTCCTCTCGCGCGCTGAGCGCGGCGACCGGCGCCGTTCGATCGGCGGGCGCCGTTTCGTTGGGCTGCGTACGTCGAAGCTGTTGAACGCCGAGTGAACGCCGCCGACGGGATCGGCCGCATTTCTCCTCGCCCCGGCTCGCGGCGATCTCCCTCCCCACGCGAACACCGTCAGTGTGGCACGATCGAGGCGGCGTGCGCGCGCGGAATATTCGACCTGTGTACGAGAAAATCGCGCGAAGCCCGGAGAATGCACCGCTCTTCAGAGCCTGTTTACCTCATCTGGTTGAAAATTCGGTCGCGTTCGAAGAGCCGGTGAGCCCGTGGCCAAGCGTAGTGCGTTCATCTTCATGGCTGTCGGTCTGGTCGCGGCGATCGGCCTCACTCCGCTCGTGCTCGGCCGCCTGGTGCTCCACGCCCATTCCGAGCGTTTCGGCCGCAACGAGATCGCCGCCATCGCCACCCGCCAGATGGCGCGCGCCGAACTCGCCCTCGCCGAGGCGATCTCCGTGCTGCGCGAGGCCGATCGAGCCGGTCTGTCCGGCTGTCTGCCGAACGATCTCGCCCTCTTCGGCGAGAAGGCCGGCAGTTCGCGCTTCCTGCGCCGTATCGGCGTGGTCGACGCGGGCGGCTACGCCATGTGCTTCGATCCGCCGCCCGCCCGCCGCCGCGGCGCCGTCATGCCCGCGCCCGACAAGTCGCGTCAGGTCGTGGTCTCCGTGCTCGATCCCGAGACCGTGCCCGATGCCCCCGTCGGCACCGTTCTGGTCGCCTGGCGCACCGCCTCCGGCGTCCATCTCGTCGGCGAGATCTCCCCCTCCGTTCTCGATCTCGACGTCGGCGCCGACTACATCCGCGCCGCCCGCTCGGTGACGACCCTCGTCGGCGACAGCGCGGTCTGGTCGGTCTCCGGCAACCGCCCGAGCGGGAGCGACGTCGTCGCGACCGAGGTCCGTTCCGACTACTTCCCCCTGACCGTGCGGGTCGAGGCCGACGGCGCCGCCCTGCGCGATCTGGTCCGTCCGCTGGAGATGACGCTGACCATCGGCTCCCTCGCCGTCTCCGTCGTGCTCGTCGGGCTCGCCTTCTGGTTGTTCCGCAAGCCGACCAACGAGGTCGACGACGAGATCACCGTCGCCCTGCGCCGCAAGGAGTTCGAGCCCTACTATCAACCGGTGATGAACATCGACACCGGCCGTATCGAGGGCTGCGAGATGCTCGTGCGCTGGCTCCGCCCCGACGGCACCACCGTCACCCCCGGCGCCTTCATGGGCTACGTCGAGACCTCCGGCCACGTCTTTGAAATGACGCGCCTTCTGATGCGCAAGTCGGTCGCCCAGCTCGGTGACCTCTATCGCCGTCACCCCGAGCTGAAACTGTCGATCAACCTCTTCGCCGGTCACTTCGACGACCGCCGCATCGTCGAGGACATCGTCTCGATCTTCGAAAACGGTCCGATCGCCTACGAGCAGCTGGTGTTCGAGGTGACCGAGCGCTATCCGCTGCGCGACATCGTCCAGGCCCGCCGCATCATCGCCGAGATGCACGCCCTCGGCTGCCGCGTCGCCCTCGACGATACCGGCACCGGTCACGGCGGTCTGGCCTACATCCAGCAGCTCGGCATCGACATCGTGAAGATCGACAAGATGTTCGTCGACGTCATGAGTTCCGATCTCGGCGCCTCCACCATCGTCGACGTCCTCGTGGAACTGGCCAATTCGCTCGACATGGGCGTCGTCGCCGAGGGCGTCGAGACCCAGGAACAGCTGGAGCGCCTGCGCGAGAAGGGCGTGACCTCGGCCCAGGGCTACGTCTTCGCCCCGGCGCTGCCGGCCAAGCTGTTCATCGACCTCGCCGACAGCATGCTGACCCCGCGCCGCTTCGCCGAGATCGTCGACGACGAGGACGTCGCCGCCCTCATCGACGCCGCCTGATCGCCGCCCGAACGGGACCGGCGCAACGCGCCCCATCGACGCGACCGGCGACCCCGAGCGCCTCCGCGCGACCCGTGGATGCTCCACTCGGCCGGTACGCCCGCGCGCGGCTCCCCTCGAGGCCGAACCGCAGCGGTCTCGACGGGAAGGCGCTCCTCGCTCTCGACCGACACCGACCCGCACCCCCGACCCGCCTACGACGCGAGTACCCCCGGGCGTCCGTCCTTCCCGGAAGCGGATCACCGGCCGTACGCCGCACGCCCGTCTCCGGTCGATGCCGCTTCGGCGCGCCCCGGCCGAGGCCGTCCGCAGGCTTCTCCGCCTCCCGCGCCGCCCGCTCGACGATCCGGATTCCGACACCCGAAGAACCGGATCGTCGCGATCCTCGATCGCCCGAAACCGGATCCGCTCCGGCTCGACCGCGCCATGTCTCCCCGCTTCCGCGAGCCCGGCTTCCGCCCGCCGAAGCGGCGGAGAAGGCCCGGCGCCGACGACTACCACCCCACGAGCGCTCCCTTCGATCGATCCTCCCTTCTCCCTGATGCCTTCGACCTCCGCCATGAGCGCCTCCGCCCCGTCGCGCCGGCCGGCGACGCCCTCGCTCCCCGCGCCGTCACGAACGCGCGCCACCTCCGCCTCCCACCATGCGCCGCGCACGAGCCTCGCCCGCTTTCGGCGGCCTGGGGTCGGCCTTGCTGCCCCGCGCGTGGAACACCGTCGAATCGCACCGGATCGACGACGATCGAGAGGTTCGCCCGATCACGCACGGCAGTGTCGGCGGTGGCGCAGGAGGGTCGACAGTCCGCGGTTCGCGCGCGCACCGAAATATCGGCACCGAACGCCACCGCCGCCCCGTTCCGGCTCGCCCCCTCGCGCGCGGGCCGTCACCGATGTCGCTCGCCGCCCCGTTACCGAACCCCGTGCTCGCCCCCTCCGCACGGGCCGTCACGCCGTTCGACCCGATCCGGCCCGGCGACGGCTCTCGTCTGCCCGCCCACGAGGCGTCGGCGCAAACCCTTAGACCGGCGCTCGGGTCGCCGTTCGCGTCGCCGTGATCTCACGATCTCCGCC
>JBEOKB010000183.1:0-7013 GCA_040275425.1 Siculibacillus sp.
TCCTGTCGAGCGCGCTCCGGACCGGTGCGGGCGTGGCGGGCGGTCTGTTCGCCTTCGAGGCGCTGAAGGGATTGTTCGGCGGCGGTTCGCACGGCGCCCAGACGGCCGGTCTCGGCGGCGGATCGGCCTATGACGCGTCCAACGCCAAGGGCCTGTTCGACGGACCGCAGACCACGCCGACGGCGGCCCCCGCCGTCTCCGCCCCCGCCGAGCCGGCTTCGACCGGCGACGGCAAATCGGCCAACGACGCGGCCGACGGCGGGTTCTTCGACACCGCCTCCCACGACGGCGGCGGAGACGACTTCGGTTTCGACGACGACTTCGGCTGAGGTCGCGCGACGCGTCGCCGGTCTCAATTCGTTTCGGGCGACGCTGTTCGCGTCGCCCAGGCCGCCTTCATCTCCGCCTCGCGGTCGCCCCGTTCGGGGTCGAGCGAGCGCCACAGCGCGACGCAGTCGGTGTCGCGCCAGCCGAGCGCCTCGTAGAAGGCGAGCACGGACGCATTCTCCCGGCGCACCAGGAGATTGATCTTGGGCACGCCGCGGGCGCGGCACCAGTCTTCGGCGGCGGCGACGAGCGCGCGGCCGATCCCCTCGCGGCGACGATCGGGATCGGCGCCGAGGTAGTAGACCGCTCCGCGATGGCCGTCGTGGCCGGTCATCACCGCGCCGACGATCTCCCCTCGCGCCCGCGCCACCAGCACCGCGCCGTGGCCGCTTTCGCGCGCCAGACGGATGTCCTCGACCGGATCGTTCCACGGACGGGTCAGGCCGCAGCGCGCCCACAGCGCCACCACGGCGGCGACGTCGTCGTCGGTGAGATCGTCGATGGCGAAGGCGGTCACGGGTTCGCTCTCCTCGTGGGGTCGGTGGGGCCCCGAGGCTAGCGAGGCGGTGCGACGATGGCACGACGATGGCGCGGGGCACGGACGGAGCGTGCCTCCGGCATGCATTCGAGGCGCATTCCGAGGCGATCGCGCTGCGCGCGACGCGACGGACGACATGCATTCGAGTCGCATTTCGTGGCGAGGCGACCGCGAGCGACGGGGAAGACGCGAGAGGGCGGAGGTCTCCCCCCGCCCTCGTCGATTTCGTCTCGACGCCCGCGTCTCACATCATGCCGAGCATGCGCGGGAGGAACAGCGACAGGTCGGGCCAGTAGGTCACCACCACCAGGAAGCCGAGCATGGTCAGGAGCCACGGCCACACCGCGACGGTGAGCTCGGTGATGCCCATCTTGGTGATGCCGCTGGCCACGTAGAGGTTGAGGCCCACCGGCGGGTGGCACATGCCGACCTCCATGTTGACGACGATCAGGATGCCGAAGTGGACCGGATCGATGCCGAGCCGCACGGCGACCGGGAACAGGATCGGCGCCATGATCAGCACGATCGACGACGGCTCCATCACATTGCCGGCGAGCAGCAGGAGCACGTTGACGAACAGCAGGAAGCCGATCCAGCCGAGGCCCTGGTTGACCATCCACCCGGCCATGGCCTGGGGGATGTTCTCGGAGGTCATCAGGAAGGAGAACAGCACGGCGTTGGTGATGATGTAGAGCAGCATCGCCGACATCGAGGCGCTGTCGAGCAGCACCTTGCCGACTTCGCGCAGCTTCATGTCCTTGTAGACGAAGACCGCGACGACGAAGGCGTAGACCGCGCTCATGGCGGCGGCCTCGGTCGGCGTGAAGGCGCCGGTGTAGATGCCGCCGATGACGATGACGATCAGGAACAGACCCCAGAAGCTCTCCGACAGCGCCTTCAGCCGTTCGGGCCAGCTCGCCTTGGGCAGACGCGGATAGTCGTTCTTCCAGGCGCGATACCAGGTGGTCAGGCCGAGCAGGGTGGCCAGCATCAGGCCGGGGACGACGCCGGCGATGAAGAGCTGGCCGACCGAGGCGGCGGTGACGACCTTGCCGTCCGGTCCGAGCGCGAGCTGACCGGAGGTGGCGACCGCGTACATGACCATGACGATCGAGGGCGGGATCAGGATGCCGAGCGCGCCCGAGGTGGTGATGACGCCGGCGCCGAAGCGGCGGGGGAAGCCCTGCTTGACCATCGCCGGAAGGATGATCGAGCCGATCGCCACCACGGTGGCGGGCGAGGAACCGGAGACGGCGGCGAAGAGCGCGCAGGCCATGACGCCCGCCAACCCGAGACCGCCGTGCCAATGGCCGACCATCGAGGAGGCGAAGCGGATCATTCGTCGGGCGACGCCGCCGTGGGTGAGGAAGTTGCCGGCGAGAATGAAGAACGGGATCGCCATGATCTCGAACTTCTCGATGCCGGTGAAGAGCTTCAGCGCCACGCTCTCGATCGGCACCGTGGTCAGGGTGAAGAGGAAGGTCAGCACCGTGAGACCGAGCGCGATCGAGATCGGCATGCCGGTCAACATCAGTGCGATGAGCAGGACGAAGATGATCAGCGCGCTCATGCGTGCGCCTCCTCTTTGTCGAGGCCGGCGACGTGGCCGTGGTCGTGCTTGGGCAGTTCACCGGTCTTCCAATAGGAGACCGCGACCTGGAGGAAGCGGAAGCTCATCAGCCACGAGCCGATCGGCACGCAGAGATAGACGATCCACATCGGCATCTCGAGATCGGCCGAGGTCTGGCCGGTGTGGGCCATCTCCCAGACGAAGGTGGCGCCGAGCGAGCCGACGATGCCGGTGAAGAGGGCGCCGGCGAAGAGACCGAACAGGATGAAGGCGACGCGGCCGCGCGCGGGCAGGCCGTTGATCAGCACGTCGACGCCGACGTGAATGCCGGTGCGCACGCCGTAGGCGGCACCGAACTTGGCCATCCACACGAACATGTAGATGCACAGTTCCTGAGCCCAGGTCATGCTGATGCCGGCGAGCCACTTGTAGGCGGAGCGGGCGAAGTCGGAGACCAGCGGCAGGCCCATCGAATTGGCGGTGCCGATGAGTTTGGCGAAGGCGCCGAGGCCGTAACGGTGGACGACGGCGGCGAAGATTATGGTGGTGGCGGCGGCGATGAGGAAGGCGATGATCACCTCCTCCAGCCGATCGAGCAGACGGAGCATGACGGGCCTCTCGTCCTACGGGCGGGCGGCCGAACTCACCGCGACGCGCGCGGAAACCTCGGCGGCGGACGACGTGGGTCGCGCGCGGCCGCCGCCCGAGAGGGGCGGCCGCGACCTCGGATCACGGACGAGCGCCGGTGTCCTTGTAGATCTCCTCGATGAGATCCTTGCCGATGCGCGAGGCCATCTCTTCGTGGACCGGCTTCAGCGCCTTGATCCAGGCGGCCTTGTCGGCGGCGGAGAGAGCGATGAACTCGGTCTTGCCGGCGGCCTTCATGGCGGCGAGGGCGTCGTCGTTCTCCTTCTGGGCGATGTCGTTGGCGTAGACCGTGGCCTCGGCCATCGCCTTTTCGAGCGCGACGCGCAGTTCCGCCGGCAGGCCGTCCCAGAACTTCTTGTTCACGATCACCGCGTAGCCGAGATAGCCGTGGTCGGAGAGCGTGGCGAACTTCTGCACTTCGTGCATCTTCTGGGTGTACATGTTCGACGGCGGGTTCTCGGTGCCGTCGACGACGCCGGTCTGCAGCGCCTGATAGACCTCGGAGAAGGCCATGACCTGCGGCAGGGCGCCGAGGGCCTTCATCTGGGCCTCGAGCACCTTGGACGACTGGATGCGCATCTTCTGGCCGAGGAAGTCGTCGGGGCTCTTCAGCGCCTTGTTGGCGCTCATGACCTTGAAGCCGTTGTCCCAGTAGGCGAGGCCGGTGATGCCCTTGGGCTCGAGCTTGGCCAGGAGCGACTTGCCGACCTTGCCTTCGGTGATCTTGCGCAGGGCGTCCTTGGACGGGAAGATGAACGGCAGGTCGAAGGCCTCGAACTCCTTGACGCCGAGCGGGCCGAACTTGGCCAGCGAGGGCGCGAGCATCTGCACGGCGCCGAGCTGGAGCGCCTCGAGCTCCTCCTTGTCCTTGTAGAGCTGCGAGTTCGGGTAGACCTCGATCTTGACCTTGCCGGCCGTGTACTTCTCCGCCAGTTCCTTGAAGCGGTCGGCCCCCTTGCCCTTGGGCGTGTTCGGGGCGACGACGTGGGAGAACTTGATCACCACCTCCTGAGCGGCGACCGGGGTGACGAGCAGCGCGCCCAGCGCGAGGGCGACGGCAAAGACCTTCATGTATCCACTCCCTGAATCGATTCGGGTTCCGGCGATGCGAAACCCTCTTGTTCACCCCGTCTTCCGCAGGGTCTGTCGCGAGGGTACCGCCGAGATGCGAATTCACGCTATCGTGGTTTTCCGAAATCCCCTCGGCGCCAATTCGCCGTAAGTGTTCGACCGGACCGATGACCTCGCCCGCCCCCTCCCCTCCCCCGGCTCCCCCGCCGCCGACGGCGCGGGTGGCGACGTTCGTGCCGGACATGTTCGTGTCGCCGGCGCCGGGGCGGCGCGACCGCACGGCGCTGCTGATCGAGGCGACGCCGCTGGTCGTGATGGTGGTGATCGTCGTGCTGATGGGCGTGCTGGTGTGGCTGGCCGATCGGCGCGAGCGGCAGGAGGCGAGCGACAATCTCATCCGCGACACGCTGTGGGTCGAGCAGGCGCTGCGGTTCCAGATCGACGCCGCGCGCGACGGGGTCGAACGGCTGGCGTTCGACCTGAGCTCGGCGCCGATGAGCGAGGATCGCGCGGCGGCGCGTATGCGCACGCTGGTGACGTCGCATCCGGAGATCGTCGAGTTCGAATGGCGCGACGAGAGCGGGGCGGTGCGGGTGGCGGTGCCGCCGGACGGGGTCGCCGAGGCGCCGGAGGGACCGGCGGTGCGGCCGCCGCGAGGGTTCGGCGAGCCGCGGCGGGCGGCGGGGCTCGGCGGGGTGGTCGATCTGGTGATCCCGGTGTTCGATCACGACATGCGGGTCGGACGGCTGATCGCGCGGGTTCAGCTCGACCGACTGCTGGCGCTGCACGTGCCGTGGTGGATCTCGCAGAACAACCGGGTGGCGCTGCTCGATCGCGACGGCGCCGAGATCGCCGCCAAGTCGGCGCCGTCGGCGACCCCGGCGACGATGCGCCACGTGCTGGCGTTCGATCCGCCGCTGCCGGGGGTGGAGCTGGCGCTGGCGGCGCGGCACGACGGCTCCGGCCTGACGCGCAACGTGCTCGGCGCGGGCATTCTCGGGCTCGCGGTGGTGGCGCTGGTGTCGCTGGTCGGGCTGATGCGCCACTACCGGCGACGCAAGGCGGCCGAGCGCAGCCTGGAGGAGGCGCAGGCGCTCCGGCGGGCGATGGAGGAGAGCCTGACCATCGGCATGCGGGCGCGCGATCTCGACGACCGCATCATCTACGTCAACCCGGCGTTCTGCCGGATGGTCGGCTGGTCGGCGGAGGAGGTCGTCGGGCGGACGCCGCCGCTGCCCTACTGGCTGCCGGATCTGGTCGACGAGACGCTGGCGCGTCACCACACGCTCGCCCATGCGGCGCTGGAGCCGATCTCGTTCGAGACGCGGTTTCGCCGCCGCGACGGCACGGTGTTCGACGTGCTGGTCTACGAGGCGCCGCTGATCGACGCGACCGGGGCGCATCGCGGCTGGATGGGCTCGATCATCGACGTGACCGAGGCCAAGCGGGCGGAGGAGCGCGAGCGGGTGCAGGCGGAGAAGATGACCCGCACCGGGCGCCTGATCTCGCTCGGCGAGATGGCCTCCACCATCAGTCACGAGCTCAATCAGCCGCTGGCGGCGATCTCGTCCTATGCCAGCGGCTGCCTGCATCTGGTGCGCGAGGGGCGGCCGTCGAGCGATCTGGTCGGGGCGCTGGAGAAACTCGACGCCCAGGCTCAGCGCGCGGGGCAGGTGATCCGGCGCGTCCACGACTTCGTGCGCAAGCGCGAGCCGATGTTCGCGGCCGTCGACGTGGTCGGGCTGGTGGCGGCGCTGATCCCGTTCGTGGCGCTCGACGCCAAGAAGGCCAAGGTCGAGATCGTCCTCGACGGGCCGGACGAGCCGGTCGAGGTCACCGCCGACCGCATCCTGCTCGAGCAGGTGCTGGTCAATCTGATGCGCAACGGCGCCGAGGCGATGGCCGGGGTGCGGCCGAAGGAGCGGCGACTCGAGGTGACGGTGACGCCGCCCGCCGCCGACGGGCCGCGCACGGTGTCGATCGCCATCGCCGATCGCGGCTGCGGCATCTCGGCGGAGACGGCGGACAGGCTGTTCTCGCCGTTCTTCTCGACCAAGCCGGAGGGCATGGGGATGGGGCTGTCGATCTGCCGATCGATCGTCGAGCGTCACCAGGGTCGACTCGAATTTGCGTCGCGGGTCGGAGGCGGTACGGTGTTCACCGTCACCCTCCCGGTGGCGGAGAAAGGGACTTCCGCATGACCACCCTGCCGATCCTCGCGACGCCGGCCGTGCACGTGGTCGACGACGATCCGGCGATCCGGGATTCGCTGGTGTGGCTGTTCGGATCGCGCGGGCTGCCGGTGGAGGCGTGGGCGAACGGCGAGGCGTTCCTCTCGGCGTTCGGGCCGACGATGCGCGGCTGCGTGCTGCTCGATCTGCGCATGGGCGGGCTGTCGGGGCTCGACGTGCTCGATCGGCTGGAGGCCCAGGGATCGATCCTGCCGGTGATCGTGCTGACCGGGCACGGCGACGTGCCGCTGGCGGTGCAGTCGCTGAAGAAGGGGGCGATCGACTTCATGGAGAAGCCGTTCGACACGTCCGAGCTGGTCGAGCGGGTGCAGGCGGCGCTGGCGCTCGAGGAGCGGCGGCAGGAGGAGGCCTCGGTCGAGCGGGCGGTGGAGCGGCGACTCGACTCGCTGTCGACGCGCGAGCGCGAGGTGATGGAGCTGATGCTGCGCGGGCTGCTCAACAAGCAGATCGCCGACGATCTCGGCATCGCCATGCGCACGGTCGAGGTGCACCGCGCCCGCATTCTGGAGAAGTTCGGGGTGCGCTCGGCGGTCGAGCTGGCGGGGCGGCTCGCCGCCTTCCGCCGCCGCGAGCGCTGAAGCCGCGCATCCCTCTCAGTCCGCCGACC
>JBEOKB010000184.1:0-7854 GCA_040275425.1 Siculibacillus sp.
GGCCTGTTCACCTCCTCGATCCCCGTCCGCTTCGAGACAAGGTGACGCCTCGAGGGCCGACCGACCCTTCCCGCCACGCGGATTGTCGGCCCTCGATAAAGGGTGTATCGTCTCAATATTACACGTTTTGCACGTACCGCTCGACCCGACGAGCGGCGGCCGATCGGTCGTCGCCGAACGGTGGAGCGCGCCGGTTCGAAGCGGCGGCGGCGCCATCGCCGTTCCAAGGCGCCGCCGGACCCGGACGGCACCGAGACGAGGCATCGCACCAGGGGAGAGGCATCGCATGGCGGTCACTCGACGAAAGACACCTGCCCGCCCGGCGCTGCCCTTCCGGCGCCTGAGGATCTACGCCTTCGACCCGTCGGCCTCGCTCGACCTCCAGCTGGCCGTGGTCAACGAGGCGACGGTGCAACTCGACGGCGAACGGCTCGAGCCGGGGCCGATCGGCGAATACCTCGAGGTGGTCGACGTCGATCCCGCCTCGGGCGGCTTCTACGCCCCCGTCGATCTCGACGATCCGGCCCTCCTGGTCCAGAACGGCCATCCGCCGTCGGAGGGCAATCCCGAGTTCCATCAGCAGATGGTCTACGCCGTGGCGATGACCACCATCCGCAACTTCGAGCGGGCGCTCGGCCGCAAGGTTCTGTGGGCGCCCCGCGTCGGCCGCGACGAGAAGCAGGAGCCGGTCGCTCGACTGCGGATCTACCCCCACGCGCTCCGCGAGGCCAACGCCTACTACAGCCCCCGGCACAAGGCCCTGCTCTTCGGCTATTTCCGCGCCTCGCAGACCGCCGCCGGACGCAATCTGCCCGGCGGCCTCGTCTTCACCTGCCTGTCGCACGACGTCATCGCCCACGAGACCACGCACGCGATCCTCGACGGCATGCACCGGCGCTACATCGAGCCTTCCAACGTCGACATGTTGGCCTTCCACGAGGGCTTCGCCGACATCGTCGCGCTGTTCCAGCACTTCACGCTGGCCGACGCGCTGCGCCAGCAGATCGAGCAGACGCGCGGCGACCTCGGCAGGCGCTCGATGCTCTCGGGTCTCGCCCGACAGTTCGGCGAGGCGATCGGCCACTACGGCGCCCTGCGCGAGGCGATCGACCAGGACCCGGACCCCACCCGCCTGCAACACACCACCGAGCCGCACGAACGCGGCGCCATCCTGGTCGCGGCGGTCTTCGACGCCTTCGTCACCATCTACCGCTCGCGCATCGCCGATCTCCTGCGCCTCGTCACCGGCGACGGCGCCCGCTTCCCCGACGGCGATCTCCACCCCGATCTCGTCGGCCGCCTCGCCACCGAAGCGGTCAAGGCCGCCGGTCACGTGCTGCGGATCTGCATCCGCGCCCTCGACTACCTGCCGCCCGTCGACATCACCTTCGGCGACTATCTGCGCGCTCTGATCACCGCCGACCACGATCTCGTCGCCGACGACGATCGCGGCTACCGCATCGCCTTCATCGAGGCGTTCCGTCGCCGCGGCATCTTCCCCAAGGGCTGCCGGTCGCTCTCGGTC
This sequence comes from Siculibacillus sp., assembly GCA_040275425.1. GTDB lineage: Bacteria > Pseudomonadota > Alphaproteobacteria > Rhizobiales > Ancalomicrobiaceae > Pinisolibacter. The sequence goes on from JBEOKB010000184.1 coordinate 1,526, forward strand.
GAGAACCTCCTGTGGGAACCGCCGGAGACGCAGATCGAGCTCGGCGGCCTGTGGACCCACCCGTTCGCGCACGAGGACGATCGCGGGACGCTGTTTTCCGACGCCGGGATTCGCGCCGCCCGTCTCCAGAACTGGATCGCCGAGAACCGTGATCGCCTCGGCACGGCCGCCGTGCGCAACCTCGGTCTGTGGCTGGACGACGACGCGCCGAAGACCATCCGCCGCGCCCGCGACACCGGCCGCCCTCACGTCCACGTCCATTCGGTGCGCCTGGCCGATCGCGTCGGCCCCGAAGGGCAGCGCGAACCGCAGGTGATCATCGAGATCACCCAGGATCGCCGCGGCTACCATTCCGCCGAACTCCAGAAGGAGATCGACGAGGTCGGCCGCAAGCGCGGGGTGCGCCCGGACTTCGTCTTCCGCGGCGGAGCGACGCTGGTGGTCGACCTGCGCAGCCGGAGGATCCGCTACGCGATCGTCAAGGGCATCCGGAGCGAGGCCCGGCTCGAGGCGGAGCGCGCGTTCCGCTTCGGCAGCGAGACCGAGGCCCTGGGCGCCACCTATTTCGGCGCGACCCGCCGGGACGAACCCTTCGCCTTCCTTCACCGCATGTACTGACGGGGTCATCCATGGCGAAACGGCCGACTGCTCCGATACCTCGCCGGCTCACGGTCCGCATGTACCGCGACATCCTCGGCGACTGTTTCCTGATCCGCGCGCCGAAGGGCGACGGCACCGTCGCCGTGCTGATCGACTGCGGCATCCTTCAGGGCACGCCCGCCGCCGCCGAACGGGCGGCGCGGATCATGACCGACGTCGCCCGCGAGACGGCGAACCATCTCGACGTGCTGATCGTCACTCATGAGCACTGGGACCACGTCTCCGGCTTCGGTCAGGCCGCCGACGTCTTCGCCGAAATCACGGTCGGTGAGCTGTGGCTCGCCTGGACCGAGGACCCGCGCGACGAAATGGCCCGGCATCTGGGCGAGAGCCGCCGCCGGGCGCTGGCGGTGGTCTGCCGCTGTCACGCCGCCGCCGTGGCGATGGCGTCGCGATCGTCCGACGGCGACGCCGAGCCCGAGGAGGAGCCGCCGCGCAACCACGGCCTCTCCGAACTGCTCGCCTTCTACGGCATCGACGCCGGCTCCGGCACCGCCGCCCTCGGTCCGTCGCTCGCGGCCGCGGCGCGCGCCACGACCGCGACCATCCTCGACGGGTTGCGCGCCAAGGCGAAGTCGGTCCGCTACTTCCGTCCCGGCGTCGACCCGGTCCCGGTCGCCGGCCTCGACGATCTGCGCGCCTTCGTGCTCGGTCCGCCCCGCGACGAGAGCCTGCTGAAGCGCAGTGATCCCCGCAAGGGCACCGGCGAGGTCTACCAGCTGGTCGGCGACGGCACCGACGAGCTGTTCCATCTCGCCGCCCTCGCGCGCTCCGAAGACGGTCCGACCTCGGCCGAAGTCGATCTCGCCCTCCCCTTCGGCAAGCGCCTGCTGCTGCCGACCGAGCCCGACCCGAGCCCGACCTCTCGGACCCGGGAGGAGATCGAGGCGCGCGCCGCCCACCGCGAGGTCTATCTGCGCCCCGAGGACGAGTGGCGCCGGATCGAGCAGGATTGGCTGATGGCGGGCGAGCAACTCGCCCTGAAGCTCGACAACGACACCAACAACACCAGCCTCGCCCTCGCCTTCGAGATCGGTCGGGGCCGGGACGCCCGCGTCATGCTCTTCCCCGGCGACGCGCAGGTCGGCAACTGGCTGTCCTGGGGCGACCTGAAGTGGACCGTGACGGACGCCGACGATCGCCGGCGCGAGGTCGGGATCGAGGATCTGCTCGCCCGCACCGTGCTCTACAAGGTCGGCCACCACGGCAGCGACAACGCGACCCTGCGCGAACGCGGTCTGGAGCTGATGACGCACCGCGATCTCGTGGCGATGCTGCCGGTGGAGGAGACCGTCGCCCGCGATCCGGCCCGGCGCTGGAACATGCCGTTCCCCTCGCTGCTGGCTCGCCTCAAGGAGAAGACCGGACGGCGCATCGTCCGCGCCGATCGCGGCGTCGCGGAACTCGTCGAGGTCGCGCGCACCCGCGCGGGCGCCCTGGCCGAACTGAGCCGAGAGGAATGGGATCGCTTCCTCGCCGCCCTGCGCGAGATCTCCGACGCCACCGGCCCCCTGGCGATCGAATACGCCCTCGAGATGTGACGAGGCCCGCTCGACGCGGCGACGGCGCGCCGTCGCACGGAAAAGTCCGGCCGGCCGAGGCTTCCGCTTCGACCGGCCGGAAAGTCGTGAGGCGAGCGCCGTAACGAACCGGCGCTCGCCTCGCGGGGCGTCTCACTTGTCGAAGATCAGATGCAGCGGCTCGCGCACCTGGGCGTGGCGGACCTGGGCGTTGTCGAAGAAGGCGACGCCGAAGCCGTAGACCTTGGCGAGGTCGGCGAACTGCACGTCGAACTTCGAGGCGGTCGTCAGCGGGCGTTCGATCAGGATCGTCCACTTGCCGGCGTTCCACTTGGCCGAGGTCTTGATCACGCCGCGGTCGCCGGTGAAGGGCTCGACCACGATCGAGGCGACCTCGTCGCCGGCCACGAACTTCGTATCGTCGAAGGGCGCCTTGTCGGCTTCGCGCAGCCAGTAGGTGCCGCCCTTGTTGGCCGGCAGCCCGCTCTTGTTCATGAATTCGGGCTTGCCGTCGACGAGCTTGACGTCGGCATAGCCGCCGCCGGTCTTGGCGTCCGACTTGCGCCCGGCTTCCGGCGACTTGGCCGCATCGAAGCGGGTGCTGTCGAGATACTGGTTGTCGATCTGGCCGAGGAAGCCGCCACGGACGTACTTCAGATGCCAGATGTCGCCGAGCTCACCCTCGTCCTCGGTGTACTTGTTGCCGTAGGGCTTGCCCGGCTCGCCGGCATGGCACGACGACTGGCAGCCGAACTTCTCGTTGAAGCCGAAGATCGATCCGTCGATGTTCCAGATCAGCGCCACCTTGTCCTCGTAGACGAGATTGTTGTCGCCGCCCTTGTCGTTGGGGTCCTTGATCTTCAACCAGCTGCCGTCGGCCTGCTTGACGAAGGGGCTGCGACGCACCGAATAGGTCGGGTCGTCGTAGGTGAGGCGCAGATAGACGGACTTGGCGTCATAGGCGGCCTGGACGGTGCCGGCGGTCTCGCCGAGATTGTCCTTGAAGTTGACGCCCTTGGTCGCCTTCAGCGGGGTGACCGGGGCCTTCTCCCAGACGCCGGTCGCGACGTCGGCGTCGAGCACCGGCGCGGCGGCGGCCTTGACCGCATGGACCGGGACCGGCTTCAGCGGAACCTTCTTCTCTTCTTGCGCGAGCGCGGTGCCGGCGAGTAGCGACAGCGGCAATACGAGGACGGCGGTGCGCAGCAGGGTCTTCATGGATCGTGGTCCTTCTCTGGGGGAAAGCGGCGAGGATCACTCCTCGTGCCAGCCCGTGATCATCATCTTGAAGAGCGAGGTGGGTCGGACACCGGTGGTGCCGAGGTAGATGTGCGCCAGCATGAACAGGATCACGGCGGCGCCCGAGAGGTAGTGGAGCATCGCCACCGGCAGGAGGCCGTCGAGGCCGAAGATCTTGGCCGGGGCGAGATCGGGGAAGAGGAAGACGACGCCGGTGAGGATCACGGTCGGCACGACCAGATACATGATCACCCAGTAGACGATCGCCTGGAGGGCATTGAAGTTGGCCTCCTTCGTCGGCGGATAGGGATGCGGCGCGCCCCAGAAGATGCCCCAGCCGTAGAAGACGATCTGCTTCCAGCAGCGGGCGAGCACACCCGGCGGCTTCGGCACGTACTGCCACCAGTTGCCGGTGACGATGTTGGCCAGCACGAAGAAGCCGTAGGCGAGAAGCAGGGCGACACCGGCGATGTCGTGGATCTTCGCCGCGAGGCTGAAGGGCACCAGCAACGGGCCGGAACCGGCGAAGTGGAGACTGGCGCCGGTCAAGGCGAGCACGATCATCAGGAGCGCATTGGTCCAGTGCCAGAGGCGCAGCCACGGCGGCAGGAGATAGATGCGATGGCTCATGACGTCCTCCTGCGGCGGATGAGGGCCATGACGATCCGCACGGCCCCGTGGCCGAGGAGCCCGACCACGGTGAGGCCGAACAGGCCGATGACGGCGCGATCGATCAGCGGATGCCGAGTGGCGCCGACGACATAGGCCGATCCGAGCACCGAGGCGTTGGTGAAGCCGAGATCGGTGCCGGCATTGGCGGCGGCGAAGCGATAGAGCCGGGTGGCGAGCGCCGTGTCCTGCGAATGACAGGTGACGCAGGCCTTGTCCGACTTGTCCTTGGCGAGGATCTCGTGAGAGGTGGCCAGGCTCTTCACCGGCGAGACGGGCGTGTGGCACTCGATGCAGCGCACCGCCGACCAGTGCAGCCGGGCATTGGGCAGCCAGTCGTGCGTGGCGTAGAGGTCGGGCCGGGCCTTCTTCGTCGGCAGCGCCGCGGAGAAGGCGCCGTAGCGCAGGTCCGAGTTGTGGCAGTCGACGCACATGGCGTTGTCCTGGGCCACGATCTTGCGCGGATCACCGACCTTCGCCGCCACCTTGTAGACGTGCGGGTCGTGGCAGGTCTGGCAGGTGAACTTGTCGGCGAGGTTCTTGGCGTGGACCGAGTCCTTGAACTGAGTCTCGACCCGGAGCGACTTGGTGGCGTGGCATTCGCCGCACTCGCTGATCGACTTCTTCGCCTCCGGCGCGTGTGGGAACGCGACGTAGCCCTGACCATGGCAGATCTTGCACTCCATGCCCGTATGGTTGGAGCCGTCGAACTGCTTCGGGTCGTGGAGAAACTTCGCCAGCGCGGTGAGATCCATGTCGGCGCGCGGCGGGTTCTTCAGCCCCGCCTCGGTGTGGCAGGCGTAGCACTCCGCGTTCGACTTGCGGATCTTCTCGATCAGCGCGGGGTCGGTCGGCGCGGCACCCTTGGTGTCGGCCGCCGTCGCCGCTCCCGACGAGACCGCGAGCGCCGCGAAGGCGAAGGCGGCGAAGAGCGATTTCGAGATGGGCCTCATGGAGGACTCCCCCTTCCGGTCGAAGAGAGAACCGCAAGACCCGGGCCAGTCCGGTGAAATTCCGGAAGTCGTGACTTTCCGCCGATTTCCAGATGGCGTCCGATGCGTCGGCCGCGGCGCCGACTGTCACGAATTCGCGACAGATGTCGTCATTCGGTGACGACGCCCCAGCGCCTCATGCGGACGTAGAGGTTCTGGCGCGGGATGCCGGAGAGACGCGCCGCCTCGGAGACGTTGCCCCCGGCCGAGGCCAGCAGGCGACGCAGATAGTCGCGCTCGAAGTCCTGCCGAGCCTCCTGATAACCGAGCGCCTCGACGGCGGTGACCGCCGTCTCGCTCGCAGGCGCGGTGTCGTCGACGATGGCGCCGAGATGGACGACATCGACGGGACCGCCCGGGTGCAACGCCACCAGCCGTTCGATCGCGTGTTTGAGTTGGCGCACGTTGCCGGGCCAGGTCTGCGCTTCCATCACCCGTAGGGCTTCGGGCGAGAACGGGCCGACCTTCTTGGCGAACTTGGCGTTGAAGTGCTCGAGGAAATGGGCGGCGAGCAGCAACACGTCACCGGTTCGCTCTCTCAGCGGCGGCAGGCGCAGCACAACGACGTTGATCCGGTAGAAGAGGTCCTCTCGGAACGCCCCGCTGGTGACGGCTGCCGCGAGCGGCTTGTTGGTGGCGCAGATGAGGCGAAAGTCGCTCGACCGTCGTTCGGTGGCCCCGACCCGCGAGAAGCAACCGTCCTGCAACACCCGCAGCAGAGCCGCCTGCAGTTTGGGACTCATGTCGGCGATCTCGTCGAGGAAGAGCGAGCCGCCGTCGGCCTTTTCGAACGTACCGGTCGTCGTCTTCACCGCGCCGGTGAAGGCACCCTTCTCGTAGCCGAACAGAAGGCCCTCGAGCAGGCTCTCCGGCAGCGCACCACAGTTCACGTCGAGATAGGGCGCCTTGGCGCGCCGGCTCTCGGCATGCAGCATACGGGCTACGACGTCCTTGCCTGTGCCGCTCTCGCCTTCCAAGAGGACGGTGGTGTCGAGCCGTGCGATCTGGCGAATCTGCTCTGCGAGATGCGCCATCACCGGCGAGCGGGCAATCAGGGTCGGACCGGCGAGCGAGGCCTGGAGCCGGTCGATCTCCCGATAGGCGCGGTCCATCTCCAACGCCTTCTCGATCACACGCTCGAGATCCTCGAGGTCCTCGAAGGGCTTCGTGCGATAGTCGAACAACCCCTCGCGCACCGCCCGCATGGCGTCCTGCACGTCGGCGTGACCGGTGATCATGATCGCCACCA
>JBEOKB010000185.1:0-10404 GCA_040275425.1 Siculibacillus sp.
CTTGGTCGTGTCGCCGTGGATGATGCGATAGTCGAGCGACCACGATTCCTCGCCCCGGCCCCAGCCGACGAACTCGACCTCGAGGCGGTCGTCCTGGGTATCGACGCCGGCGGTGATCACGGCGACGCCCTCGGGCAGCTCGTCGCCGAAAGGTTCCGAGCGCGCCGCGAGGAGGTCGGCGGCGAGCGGCGCGGTGTCGCGATCCTCGAAGGCCTCGCCGAGCTTCAGGTTGACCCACGACTTCAACCGCGTCGGGTCGGACTTGGCGGCGAGGAAGTCGGCGGCGATTTCGCCCCACGGCTCGAAGTTGGAGAGGAGCGAGGGCAGATGGAAGCCGGCGGATCGGCCGTCGCCGGTCGCCGTCGGGCGCCATTCGCCCTCCGCCAACATCACCGGCTTCTCGCGCTCGTCGATCAGCACGCCGCAGAAATCGCAGGCATAGGCCGCCTTGCGCGGCTCGCCCTCGGGCCAGCGGACGTTCGACCAGGCGAGCACCTGGTGCTCGCCGCAATGCGGGCACGGCACGAAGAACTTGCGCTGGTCGGTCTCGGCATAGGCCTTCTCGATGCGCGAGACGCCGGCGATCGTCGGCGTCGAGATGAGCATGATCTTGCGCCGGCCGCGATAGGAGACGGTGCGCTGAACGGCGAGAGCGACCGGATCGCCTTCGTCCTCGACGTCGGTCGGGAAGGCGTCGACCTCGTCGAGCACGAGATAGCGCACGGCGGTCGAGCGCAGCTCGGCGGCGGCGTTGGCGCCGACCATGAGGAGTTGGCCGCCGGCGAAGAGCTTCGAATTCACCGTGTTGTCGCTGTCGCGGGACCGGCGCGGGGCGACCTTGGCGCGTAGTGCCGGGGTGAGCGCGATCAGCGGGTCGACGCGGGTGCGGGAGTTGCGGCGGACGAGACCGAGCGACGGCCAAACGATCATGATCGAGCCGGGGGCGGCGTGCATCCAATAGCCGACGGCGTTCAAGCCCGCTTCCGTCCCGCCGGTCTGCGCGCCCTTCATCAGCACGACGCGCTCGATCGGCGAAGCGATCGACAGGCAATCCTGGATCTCCCGCAGGTAGGGCAGGCGCGAGGTGCGCCACGGGCCGGGCTCGGCGCTCTCCGGCGGCAGGACGCGGAAGCGATCGGCCCATTCGGAGACCGTCATCTGCGGTTCCGGGGCGAGGCCGCGTCGCCATGCGGCTTCGACGAGAAGGCGGGTTTCGGTCGCGAGGTCGTTCATGGGGCGAGCCCTTCGATAGTCATCTCGGCGAGGGTGGCGAGCTGGTCGCGCACGAGGCGGTCGAGCAAAGCGACGACGGCGCCGAGGTCGGCGTTAGTCTCAGTGGCGACTTCCGGGGCGACGCGGTTCACCCATGAGATCCAGGCGTCGCGCTCGGCGCGGGCTCGGGTCTCGATCGCCATCAGCGCGGCGGTGCGGTCGATGAGGTTGCCTTCGAGCCTTTCGGCCTTGAGCCGGGCCGTCTTGGCGTCGGCGGCCTCGCGTTCCGCCCTCGACGAGGCGAACCCGAGGGGCGAGCCGTCGACGCTGGCGCGACGACGGTTCGGGTCGACGTTGTCGGCGACCCATGCCCGGCCCTTCGCCGGGTCGATGCGGCCATTCGGCTCGACCGGAAGGCCGGCGGTGATCATCTGCGACACCCGGCCCGGCGAGACGCCGATCGCCTCGCCGAAGGCCTTCTTCGAGAAGGTCGCCGACGAGGTCGATATCCCTGAAATCGGCAGAAAGCCTTGCGTTTCCTGCATGGCTTTAGCGTCTCCAACCCGAAACTTTAGCCTCGAAATGTCCTATAGCTGCCGAAACCTCGGGGCCGGGCGACCCTCGCGCAGGGGCGTCCGGAAGGACCCTCGCCAGCCGACGCAGTTCCGCCGCGATCTCGGACTTCTCAACGTGGAACCGCTCGGGGTCTCGGTGAGACGGGACAAGCCGCCTTACCCGCTCGGCGAGGTCGACGAGCGCCGTGCCCTCCGACGTCGGGAGACGGGAAATCCCCCCTAAAGGGGGTTTCCCGTCTCCCGCGTCGCACCGGGAAGACCGGGAAATTTCCCGCCCCTTCCCGTTCCCGGTCACATTCCCCGCCATGCCCAATCCCCTTCGATGCCGATCACCTTCTTCGCCTGAAGCCCCATCCGGACGTTCTGGAACGCCTTCTTGCGGGCCTCTTGGTTGTCCGTCTCGGAGATGCGCTTTCGATAGGCGTGGCCTCGCCACACCTCGACCTTCACGGCGCGTCCGCCGCTCGGAACCGAGATGATGGGCTGCACGACGCCTTGCTCGATCAGCGCCTCGTCGAGGGCTTCCAGAGCGATCTTCTCGGCGTTGGTGAGGTTCGGCTTTCCCCTGGTCACACCGGGGCTCGCGTCCGTGGGCTCGACGACGCACGAGGTGATGTCCTCGCCGTCCTCGTCCTGCCCGAGAACCGATTGCCGCAGCGTGTACTTGAGAGGAACGTCGGCCGAACCGTCCTTCACCTTGACGATCTTGCCTTCACAGATCCCGGACTCTTCGTGCCGGGAGATCTCGATCACGGCATCGGCCGCACCGAGAAGAGCATTCGAGCCGCGCATGCCGCGATCTCGATCCTTGCCGGAATGGTGCACGATCAGGACGAGCGCCCCGGTCTCGCGCTGGATCTTCTCGGCGCGCTGCACCACGACGTTGATGTCCCGCGCCTTGTCCTCGTCGCCCGATCCAATCATGCGAGAGAGCGTGTCGAGGACGACGAGGCGAAGCGGTACGTCGAGTGCTGCCGCATGAGCCTTCACGTCGGCGATCAGTATGTCGGCGCCGGTGTCGTCGTCGAAGAGGTTCACCGACGAAGGGACGAGCGCAAACGGCGCGCGGGTGCCGTCGCCCTTCGCCTGGCGCCACGCCTTCATACGCAGGAGCATTCCGCTCTGTCCCTCGCCCGAGACGTAGACGACGGCGCCCGCCGCCACGCGGCGGCCGAACCAGTCCCGCCCGTGGGCGACGTGAAGCGCGAGGTCGAGCGCGACGAAGGTCTTCGACGTGCCCGGCGGGCCGTAGATCGCCGAGAGGCCACCATCGACCAGAAGGCCCTTCACCAGCCACGAGAGCGGCGGTGCGGCGTCCTCGTCGCCGTACCAGACGACGGGAAGGCGGGTCGGCGTCTTCGGCCGCCACATGGCCGACTGGTCGACGAGCTGGTGGAGCACGTCGACGGTGCCGCCGGCCCTCAACCAGTCCGAGACGTCGCCCTTGCGGGGCAGGTTCGGCAGTTCGACAACGCGAACTCGCGAGGCGTGGGCGGCGAGTGACCGGGCGACCTTCTCGGCGTGCTCACGACCGGCATCGTCGTTGTCCGGCAGGATCACGACGTCGGCGCCGTTGAAGACGGGCGAGAAGTCGTCGCGCCACTTGCCGGCACCGGCCGGGTTGCAGCTCGCCGGGATGCCGAGCGAGCGCAGGTGGTCGACGTCCTTCTCGCCTTCGACGAGGAAGACGGTTCGATCCTGGGCAAGGTCTTCGATCAGATCGGGCAGGCGATAGGGAACGAGCCGCACGCTCTTCAAATTCCAGACGAAGCCGCCGCGCCCGTCCGGGCGGCGTTGGCGGAAGTCCTTCGGCTCGAAGCGCACCACCTCAAAGAGCAGCTCGCCGTTCTCGTCGGTGTAGGGATAGGCGGCGACTTCGCGGCGCGCGGTTGGTGCCGGGCGATCATCGGCTAGGCGGAATTCCTGCTTCAGCCATTCTGCCGCGCTCTTCCGATCGCCGCCCTTCTGGCGAGCGACGAGATCGAGAACCCCGCCGCCGGTCGCGGTCTCATGGTCGCTCCATGTGCCCTTGTGCTGCCCGCCGACCTTCACCGACAAGCTACCGCGCGTGCCGTAGCGCCACTCGTCCTTGGACGAGAGATGCGGTGCCGGATCGCCGAGAAGACGTTGCGCCACGGGTCCGATGAGATCGGCGAAGTCGGTCATTCGGCGCCCCCGTCATGTTTGGGGGGCGTGGCGGAATTCTCTTTTGCGTCAATGGGGGGAGTTTTCCCCGAACCCGCGCCTAGTGCGTTGCCTTCATTGCGCTCCCTCCGATCCCTAGGGAGCGCCACTTCTTCTCTTCCTATTTTCGGATTCTCTCCCGACCTCGGCTTCGGGTGTGAACGCGCGGCGTCGCGCATCGGCGATGCGCGACGGGGGTCCCCCGAGTTCTTCGCGGTGGCCCGACCGCCTCCTCAGACCCGATAGTAGTCGCGATACCACTCGACGAAGGCGCGGACGCCGTCGGGGACGGGGGTCGAGGGCTTGTAGCCGATCAGGTCCTCCAGCAGCGCGGCGGAGGCGGCGGTCGAGGGGACGTCGCCCTTCTGCATCTCCATGTAGTTGCGCGCGATCGGGCGGCCCACGGCGGCCTCGACGGCGTCGACGTAGTCGAGCAGGCCGACCGGATTGCCGCCGCCGATGTTCACCACCCGGAACGGCGCGGCGGGGGAGAGCGAATCGTGGGCGCCGACGGGGGCGCCCTCGACCGGCACCGCGTCGACCAGACGGACGATCGCCTCGACCAGATCGTCGACGTAGGTGAAGTCGCGCTGCATGCGGCCGTGGCCGTAGACGTCGATCGGCTCACCGGCGAGCGCCGCCTTCACGAACTTGAACAGTGCCATGTCGGGGCGACCCCAGGGGCCGTAGACGGTGAAGAAACGGAAGGCGGTGGTCGGGATCTTCCACAAGTGCGCATAGGAATGGGTCATCGCCTCCGTCGCCTTCTTGGTGGCGGCATAGATGGTCAGGGGATGATCGGTGCGCTGGGTCTCGGCGTAGGGCATCTCGACGTTGGCGCCGTAGACCGAGCTGGTCGAGGCGAGGAGGAAATGGCGCACGGCCGAGGCGCGGGCGATCTCCATCACGTTGAAGGTGCCGACGACGTTGGTGTCGACGTAGGAGCGCGGGTCCTCGAGGCTGTAGCGGACACCGGCCTGGGCGGCGAGGTGGACGATCACCTCCGGGGTCTCGTCGGCGAGGACGCGCTCGAGCGCGGCGCGGTCCTCCAGCCGGATCTCGTGGCCACGGAAGGCGTTGGAGCGGGCGAGGAGGTCGTGGCGGGCGCGCTTGAGGGCGACGTCGTAGTAGTCGGTCATGGCGTCGATGCCGACGACGGTGTGGCCGTCGGCGATCAGACGCCGCGCCAGATGGAAGCCGATGAAACCCGCGGTGCCGGTGACCAGAAAGCGCATTCCATCCCCTCTTCCCGCGGCGCCGTCGACGCCGTCCGTTCTCCTGCCCGGTCGAGCGGGCGAGGGGCCAACATATCTCCACTCGATCGCGCAATTGCAACGGTGAAGCGGGCTCGGCGATCGATGACCCAGGTCAATGCCGGTGGGCGAGGGCAGGGGGACAATCCGTGAGAAGGGAGGGTTCGAGCATGATCACCCGCCGCCTTCTTCTCCTCGTGTCGCTCGCTCTCCTCGCCGTCGGGAGTGGTCCTCGGCTCGCCCGAGCGGAGGCGCCGCCGCGCGGGTCGGCCCTGCGCAAGGCGATCCTCGACGCCCTGCGCGGGCGGGTCGAGCAGGATCTCGGCGCGCCGGTCGAGTTCGAGGTCTCGCGCATCAACGTCGACCGCGAGTGGGCCTTCGTTTCGGCCACGCCGGTGCGTCCGGGCGGCGCGCCGATCGACTGGACGAGGACGCGTTTCGCCGAGGAGATCGCCAAGGACATGATGAGCACGGTGCTGCTGGCGCTCCTGCGCCACGACGGCACCGAGTGGCGGATCGCCGAATACGATCTCGGGCCGACCGACGTGACCTGGGTCGAGTGGATCGCCAAGTACGGACTGACGGAGCGGTTCTTCCTGGAATGAGGCGCGACTCGCTCGCGGGAAGAACAAACCCGCCGGATCGCTCCGGCGGGTGAGTTCGTTTCAGAGCCTGGCGAGGTCCGGGCGCCGGGCCCGGACCGGCGCGATCAGACGGTCTCGGCGACCGCGACGAACTCCGGGATCTGGTCGAAGTTCATGTAGCGGTAGACCTCGGCGGTCTTGCCGGCGAGACCGCCGACGGCCGTCATGTACTCTTCCATGGTCGGGATCTTGCCGAGCAGCGCGCCGACCGCCGCCAGTTCCGCCGACGACAGGTACACGCGGGTGTCGATGCCGAGACGGTTGGGGAAGTTGCGGGTCGAGGTCGAGAGCGCGGTCGAGCCCTTGCGGATCTGCGCCTGGTTGCCCATGCACAGCGAGCAGCCGGGCATCTCCATGCGGGCGCCGGACTTGCCGAGGGTGGCGTAGTAGCCCTCCTCGGTCAGGATCATGGCGTCCATCTTGGTCGGCGGGGCGATCCACAGGCGGGTCGGGATGTCCGACTTGCCGGCGAGGATCTTACCGGCGGCGCGGAAGTGACCGATGTTGGTCATGCACGAGCCGATGAAGACCTCGTCGATCTTGTCGCCGGCGACGTCGGAGAGCGTCTTCACGTCGTCCGGATCGTTCGGGCAGGCCAGGATCGGCTCCTTGATCTCGGCCAGATCGATCTCGTAGACCGCCGCGTATTCGGCGTCGGCATCGGGCTCCATCAGGACCGGATCGGCGATCCAGGCCTCCATGGCGGCGATGCGGCGCTCGAGCGACCGCTTGTCCTGGTAGCCGTTGGCGATCATCCACTTCATGAGCACGATGTTCGAGTTCATGTACTCGATGATCGGCTCCTTGTTCAGGCGCACCGTGCAGGCGGCGGCCGAACGCTCGGCGGAGGCGTCGGAGAGCTCGAAGGCCTGCTCGACCTTCAGGTTCGGCAGACCCTCGATCTCGAGGATGCGGCCGTTGAAGACGTTCTTCTTGCCCTTCTTCTCGACCGTCAGCGTGCCCGCCTTGATCGCGGCCATCGGGATGGCGTTGACGAGGTCGCGCAGGGTGATGCCCGGCTGCATCTCGCCCTTGAAGCGGACGAGCACCGATTCCGGCATGTCGAGCGGCATGACGCCGGTCGCCGCCGCGAAGGCGACGAGGCCGGAGCCGGCCGGGAACGAGATGCCGATCGGGAAGCGGGTGTGGCTGTCGCCGCCGGTGCCGACGGTGTCGGGCAGAAGCAGGCGGTTGAGCCAGGAGTGGATGACGCCGTCACCCGGACGCAGGGCGATGCCGCCGCGGTTCGAGATGAAGGTCGGCAGCTCGTGATGGGTCTGGACGTCGACCAGCTTCGGATAGGCCGCGGTGTGGCAGAAGGACTGCATCACCAGATCGGCGGAGAAGCCGAGGCAGGCGAGATCCTTGAGCTCGTCGCGAGTCATCGGGCCGGTGGTGTCCTGCGACCCCACGGTGGTCATCTTCGGCTCGCAATAGGTGCCCGGACGGATGCCCTTGCCCTCGGTGAGACCGCAGGCGCGGCCGACCATCTTCTGGGCGAGGGTGAAGCCCTTGCCGGTGTCGGCCGGGACGCCCGGCAGACGGAAGAGGGTGGAGACCGGGAGACCGAGCGCCTCACGGGCCTTGGCGGTGAGGCCGCGGCCGATGATCAGCGGGATGCGGCCACCGGCGCGCACTTCGTCGAAGATCACGTCGGACTTGACGGTGAAGGTGGAGATCACCTCGCCGTTCTTGAGCGCCTTGCCCTCGTAGGGGCGCAGCTCGATGACGTCGCCCATCTCCATCTGACCGACGTCGAGCTCGATCGGGAGCGCGCCGGCGTCTTCCATGGTGTTGTAGAAGATCGGGGCGATCTTGGTGCCGAGGCACACGCCGCCGAAGCGCTTGTTGGGGACATACGGGATGTCCTCGCCGGTGAACCACAGCACCGAGTTGGTGGCGGACTTGCGCGACGAGCCGGTGCCGACGACGTCGCCGACATAGGCGACGGGGTTGCCCTTGGCGATGAGGGCGGCGAGCTGCTTCGTCGGACCACGGGCGCCCGCCTCGTCCGGCTCGATGCCGGCGCGCGGGTTCTTGAGCATGGCGAGGGCGTGCAGCGGGATGTCCGGACGGGTCGAGGCGTCGGGGGCCGGCGACAGGTCGTCGGTGTTGGTCTCGCCCGAGACCTTGAACACGGTGAGCGTCATCGACTGCGGCACCTCGGGACGCGAGGTGAACCACTCGGCGTCGGCCCAGGACCGCAGCACGCCCTCGGCGTTGGCGTTGCCGGCATCGGCGAGGGCCTTCACGTCGTGGAAGTAGTCGAACATCAGCAGGGTCTTCTTCAGACCCTCGGCGGCGACGGCGCCGATCTCGGCGTCACCGAGGACGTCGATCAGCGGCTTGATGTTGAAGCCGCCGAGCATGGTGGCGAGCAGTTCGGTCGCCAGCTTGCGCGAAACCAGGGCGTTCTTCTCCACGCCCTTGGCGACGGCGTCGAGGAACCCGGCCTTGAGGCGGGCGGCGTCGTCGACGCCGGCGGGGACGCGGTGGGTCAGGAGCTCGACGAGGAAGGCTTCCTCCCCCTTCGGCGGCTGGCGCAGCAGCGCGATCAGACCCTCGGTCTGCTTCGCGGAGAGCGGCAGCGGGGGGATGCCGAGCGCGGCGCGTTCGGCCACGTGCTGACGGTAGGATTCGAGCATCGACATGACTGACTCTTTCCCTCGCGATGAGAGTGCGTGACGAAGTGTCGCGACCATATATACGGATTCCGGGCGCGCGCCCATTCCTTCCCCGTCCCGACCTTGGTCGAGGGGAGAGGCCCGAAACAGGCGATCGTCGAGATGCGACGCCGCCTCGCCCGAGCGGCGATGGGCGGGAACCTAGTGCGTCGGGGCGGGCGGGTCGAGCCGTCGAAGGGCGAAGACGGTGAATTCGGCGACCGGGTCTTCCCGAGGCAGGCTGCGCACAACTCGTGCTTGACCGTCGGCGGGACGATCGCGTTCACTCGATCGATCGGGCGGGGAGCCCGATCGAGAGGTGAGATCTCATGACGTCGACCTCGCATCTCCACCGCCTTCTCGCCGGGGCCGCCGTGTGGGCGGGGCTCGCGGGCGGCTCGGCGCAGGCGGGCTCGCTCGACGGCCTGATCGCGGCGGCGAAGGCGGAGGGCACGCTCACCGTCATGGCGCTGCCGCGCGACTGGTGCGGCTACGGGGCGTTGATCGACCGGTTCAAGGCGAAGTACGGGCTGACGGTGGTCGAACTCGCGCCGGAGGCGGGGTCGGAGGACGAGCTGGCGGCGATCCGCGCGGCCAAGGCCGGGAGCTCGGCGCCGGCGCCGGACGTGATCGACGTCGGGCTCGCCTATGGTCCGCCGGCCAAGGCCGAGGGGTTGACGGCACCCTACAAGGTGGCGACCTGGGACGACGTCCCGGCCAGCCAGAAGGACCCGGACGGGCACTGGACCGGCGACTACTTCGGCGTGCTCGCCTTCGAGATCAACAAGGATCTGGTCCGGGAGATCCCGCGCGACTGGAACGATCTCGCCGCGCCGCACCTGCGCGGGCAGGTGGCGCTGGCGGGCGACCCGCGCACGGCCAATCAGGCGGTGATGGCGGTCTACGCGGCGGGGCTGGCGCGTTCGGGCAGCGACGCGAGCAAGGCGGCGCGCACCGGGCTCGACTTCTTCGCCGGGCTGGCGCGGGCGGGCAATCTGGTGCGTGCGATCGGCACCGGCGTCACGGTGGCGCAGGGGCTGGCGCCGGTCACCATCCGCTGGGACTACATGGCTCTCTCCGATCGCGACAAGCTGGCGGGCGATCCGCCGGTCGAGGTGGTGGTGCCGCGCACCGGCGTGGTGGCGGGGGTCTACGTCCAGGCGATCTCGGCCCACGCGCGCCATCCGGCGGCGGCGCGGCTGTGGCTCGAATACCTCTATTCCGACGAGGGGCAGATCGGCTGGCTCGAGGGCTACTGCCATCCGGTGCGGTTCGGCCAGTTGGCGGCGGAGCGCAAGATTCCGACCGAGGTGATGGCGCGTCTGCCGGCGGCGGAGGCCTACGGGGCGGCGGTGTTCCCGACGCTCGAGGAGCAGAACGCCGCCAAGGCCGAGATCACCCGGCGCTGGGACGAGGTGGTCGGCATCGACATCGGGCGGTGAGGCGCGTTCACGGCGGCGGTGGGTGCCGGGCGATGCGCGGGCGGTACGGCCGGGGCGAGGGCGCATTCGCTGTTGGCGCCGGTGCCGGGGGCGTTCTCGAAGGTGCACAAGAGGTCGGACGGCGGGGTGCCGCATTTGGCCGCCAGTTCGCGGAAGCCGACGCAGCGACCGCCGGCGAGATGGCGCCAACCCGGCCCGCCCTTGCAGCCGCAACCGCGACAGGGGGTCGGATCGACGTCGCAGCTCGCCCACACCCCGGTCGGGGCGAGGGCCCAGGCGGCGACGGCGAGCGACAGGACGAGGCGGCGCGTGAGGGGGGACGGCATGGCGATCTCCACCGAGGGCTTCGGCCGCCCATTCGAGCCCGTGCGGTCACGGGCGCAAGTCGATCGGAGATCGCGTTTCCGGTTGTGCGGCGTGTGCGGCGCGGG
>JBEOKB010000186.1:0-5056 GCA_040275425.1 Siculibacillus sp.
CGCGACGACGTCCACGTCTGGCGCCTCACCCCGACCGCGCGCGTTCTCGTCGCCCGCGAGGACGGCGCCGAAGTCGCCCTGACGCTCGCCTACTGATCCGAGGACGCCCCATGAACAAATATCTCGTCATCGGCGGCCTCGTCGGCACCCTCTCGGTCGGGACTGCCGGCATTCTGCTCATCCCGAAGAAGAGCAGCGATCTCGGCGGCACCTCCGCTTCCGAGCTGAGGGGGACACCCCCCAATCCGCAGAACGAGCCGATGAAGGCGGTCGGACCGAAGGAGGCCGACCGGCGCGCCGCCGTCAACGGTGAGCAGGCTCGGGCCGCGGCCGACAAGGGCCAGTCCTATGTCTCGAAGCCCGTGATCTCGCGGTCGTCGAATGCCGAGCTCGGCGAGATGCCCGAACGCCCGGTCGTTCCCGCCCCGGCGCCGGTGCCCCCACCTCAGCCGCAGATCGTCTACGTCCAGGTGCCGGTCCAACCCGAACCGAAGCCCGACCAGGCACAGGTCGCCGCGATCAACAGCCAGATCCAGGCGCTACTGACGCCGCCGACCGGACAGTTCACGGTGCGCACCTATCAGAAGGGCGAACGGCCGAAGCCGACGGCCGCGGTTCAGCCGGTGCGCGTCCGCATGGTCGCCCGCGCCGGCGACGTCGCCACCGCGACCCTCGATCGCGGCTTCAATTCCGACGATCCGGCGGCGCCGATCTTCGCCACCATCCAGGACATCGACGAATACGGCCGGCCCGGGCCCCTCCACGACGTCCGCATGATGGGCAAGATCACCTACACCAGCGAACAGGGCGCGATCGAGTTCGATCAGGCAGTGCTGCAGGACGGCCGATCGCTGAAGCTGAAGGCGGTCGCCATCACTTCTGGGACGGGGCGCGCCGGCATCGCCGCCGACGTCGACCACCACTATCTCGAACGCTACGGCAGTCTCGCCTTCGGCGGTCTCATCCAGGGTGTCGGGCAGGTCGGACAGATGCTGGTGGCTCAGAACTCGACCACCACCTCGACCGCGTCGTCGACCACCACCTCCGGCAACTCGGTCAACTGGGGTCAGGCGGCGATGGGCGCGACCCTGCCGCTCGGCCAGGCGCTGACCGCAGCGGCGAGCCAGAACTTCAGCCGCAAGAACACGATGTCGGCGGACGGTCAGACGCTGATCGGCGTCCTCTTCCTCGAACCCGTCACCGTCCAATGAGCACGATCCAGTCGGTCCTCGACGGGATCATCGGCTACGGCGAAGGCGCGGCCGCGGTCGTCGCCGGCGGGCTCGGCGTCGTCGGTATCGCGCTCGCGGGACATGCCGGCATCGCCCTCTATCGGGCGATCGACGAAGGCCGGCCGGTCCTCGGCCACCTCGTCGGCCTTCTCGTCGGCGCGACCATGACCATCGCCGCGATCGTCGCCGGCTGGGTCAGCCTCCAGATCGTGGAGTGAGCATGCACACCGCCGATCGCTTCTGCGACCTCGCCGGCTTCCACCCCGACCGGCTCGAACCCGTCGTCTATGCCCACGACGGCTCCTGCTGCACCCTGATCGAGGTCGACGGCACCCGCACCATCGTCTCCGACGAGGAGTTCGAGGAAGCCGCGATCCTGCGCATCGCCGGCTCGCTCGCGCAGATCCTGAAGCGGCCCGGGCACAATCTCTCGATCTCCTTCGAGAGCTCGCTCAACACCCATGCCGACATCGAGACCCTCGCCACCGCCCAACTCCGGTCGGCCGAACAGAAGGGGCTCTCGCTCGAGGCGATCGTCGAAGAGGGGCGCGTCGTCCTCGAACGCCGTGCCCGGCGTGAACGCATCCTCGTCGCGGTCTGGACCCGACCGGACGCCGCGATCTCCGAGGAACTCGCCGAGGAGATCAGAGAGACCCGCGCGCTCTGGCGATCGCTGCCGCCGGCGAACGAAGCCCAAAACCCGTTCCTGAAGCTCGATGCTCTCGAAGGCCCGCACGCCGCCTTCGTGAAGAGGGTGGTCGAAGCGTTGACCGATGCGCGTCTTCAGGTCCGTATCCTCGGTCCCGAGGACGACGGATCCCGACGCGATCTCACCGAGATCCGTCGGGCAATCCTCTTCCACGAGACCCCGACGGTCTGGCGGCCCTTCGGCCCGGGCACCCGCGCCCATCCGGCGGCGAAGGATCGGATCGACGACGATATCGGCGCCTTCTTCACCCCGACCGTCGCCCGCCAGATCATGACCGCCAACGCCGAGGCGTCCTCGGACCTGCGCACGATCGCCGTCGGCGGCCGCCGCTACGCGCTCGCCGTCATGCGCATGTTCCCGGCGACGATCCTCGCCTTCGACCGGTTGCTCGAAGCCCTTCTCCAGCGCTCGTCGCGATCCGCCGACCTGCCGTTCCGTGTCTGCCTCCACATCGAGGCACCGAACGACGGCGGCATGGCGATGAAGCTGCGCAAGGTCGCGGCCGGTCTCATCGCCTGGGCGAGCCCCTCGAACCGCAACCTCTTCGAATCCCTGCGCACCCTCGAGGAGATCATCGGCCGCGACAGTGAGGCGATCGTCAAATGCCGCCTCACCGCCTGCACCTGGGTGGAGCCCGGCGAGGAGCCGGGACGGCTCGATCAACGTCGCTCCACCTTGAAGAACGCGCTGATGACCTGGGGCGACGCGCTGATCGCCGACGCGCCGCACAATCCTCTGCGCGCCCTGTGCGAGACGATCGCCGGCATGAACTACCGGGCGAGCATCGCCCCGGCCTCGCTCGCGCCCCTCGGCGATCTCGCGGTGATGTTCCCGTTCCATCGCACCGCGGAGATCTTCCGGCAGGGGCAGACCATGCTCCTCAACCCCGACGGACGGATGATGCCCTACGAAGCGCTGAGCCCGGAGCAGCTCTTCTGGCTGACGCTGATCTTCGCCACGCCGGGGTCCGGCAAGTCGGTTCTGATGAACCGCCTCAACGTCGAGTTCGCCGCCTTCCAGCCGAGCCGCGTCCTGCCCTTCCTCGGCGTGATCGACGTCGGCGTCTCCTCCTCCGGTCTCATCGAACTCATCCGCAACGCCCTGCCGCCGGAGCGCCGGCACGAGGCCTATTACGTCCGCCTCCTCAACGATCATGCCCACGCGATCAATCCGCTCGGCCTCGGGCTCGGCCGGCGGCGGCCGTTGCCGCGCGAGCGGGTGTTCGTCGAGAACTTCCTCGCCACGCTTCTCGATCTGAAACAGGACGGGTCGGAGCAGCTGATCTCTCGCCTCGTCACCCGGCTCTATCAGCTGAAGTCCGATCTCGAGTTCGGATCCTCGCCGGCGATCTACCAGCCCGGCATCGACGCCGAGGTCGATCGCGCCATCCATGACGCCGCCATCGGCGTCGGCGAGCGCACCCGCTGGTGGCGGATCGTCGACGAGTTCGTCGCGCTCGGCCGCACCCTGCCGGCGATGCGGGCCCAACGTTACGCCGAGCCGATCCTCGAGGATCTCGCCCGCGTCCTCGGCGAGCGGATCATGACCGAGGACTTCGGCGAAACCCTCGTGAAGTCGGCGCAGCGCGCGCTCGAATCCGCCATCGAACGCTTCCCCGTCTTCGCCCGGCCGACGCGCCTCGATCTCGGCGAGGCGCGCGTCATCGCCGTCGACCTCAACGACGTGGCGCTACGCCACAAGGCGCCCGACGCCGAGCGCAACAACGCGCTGATGTTCATGATCAGCCGTCACGCCTTCCTGTCGAAGATCTCCGGCCATGCCGAGGAGATCGGCTCGATGGATCTGCCGACCGAACCCGACGTCCGCGCCAAATACGTCGCCTTCTGGGAGAACCGTTACGCCGAGATCGCCGAGACGCCGAAGCGCCTCTGCATGGACGAGTACCACCTGACCGGTGGCGTCGCGACCATCGCCAAGCAGGTGCTCTCCGACGTGCGCGAGGGCCGCAAATGGGGGCTCGAGGTGATCCTCGCCTCGCAGCTTCTCGCCGACTTCGAGGTCCTCGCCGACATGGCCTCGACGGTGATGATCCTCAATGCCGACAGCAACGAGTTGCGCGAGGCCGCGCGCAAGACCTTCGGCTTCTCCGATGCGGTGAAGCGAGCGCTCGAGCGGCAGGTTCACGGCCCCCGCGGATCGCGGGGTGCCAACATCCTCGCCCGTTTCAAGCTGCGCGACGAGGAACGTTGGGTCGTCCTCAACAATTCGCTCGGACCACGCATGCTCTGGGCCCTCACCACCCGCGCGGAGGACCGGCAGGTGCGTGACGAGCTCTACCGCCGCATGGACGTCAACGAGGCACTCCGCGTCCTCGCCGCCCGCTTTCCCGAAGGCACCGCCCACGACACCTGGAAGAAGGTCGCCGGCCGCCACCACGACGCCGACGACCGGATCGCCGCGATGCTCGCCGATGAGATCGTCGCTCAGATCATGCGCGGCGAGATCCGCACCTGACCCTCTCCACCCGATCCCTCGACCAGCCCCCGAAAGGAACCCTCATGCGCATCCGCGACATCGTCCCGATGGCGACGATCTATCTCCTCTCCATCCTTCCGGCCGGCGCCGTCGACCCTTCCGCCCCGCTCGACGTCCTGAACCAGGCCCGCACCAAGGCCTCGTCGAGCTCGCTCAACACCACCTCGCTCACGAGTTCCTTCTCCAACATCGGCCTCTTCATCATGGGCGCCTTCGGGCTTGCCGGCATCGGTCTCGCCGGGATCTCCGGCGTGAAGCTCTACCACGCCTCCCAGAACCCCGATGGATCGCGCGAGCACGTCGGCCGCTCGATCGCCGGCATCGTCATCGGCGCCGGCGTCACCATCATCGGCGTCATCATCGGCGTGATCACCAACTACATGACCGGCTCCTGAGCCCGCGGGGTGGGGCCGGCTCACCGGCCCTCCCTCCGGAAGAAAGACGCCTCCCTCCCTGCAGAGATCCTTGGAGTTTGCCGAACATGCTCGTCGGCTACATCCGCGCGTCGTTCGACGACGGTCGCGAGACGACGGCCACCCAGCGCGACGCGTTGATCGCGGCCGGGGTCGATCCGAAGCACGTGTTCGAGGAGCCCTCGTCGCCGCCATCCGACGGCCGC
>JBEOKB010000187.1:0-2817 GCA_040275425.1 Siculibacillus sp.
CGGACGGGCTGGTGGCGCAGGCGATGTGGGCGGCGGGCCACGGGGCGGAGGCGCGGCGGACGCCGTTCTTCTGCTCGGGCTGTCCGCACAACACCTCGACCAAGACGCCCGAGGGGGCGCGATCGCTCGCGGGCATCGGTTGTCACGCCATGACCGAGCTGGCCGAGCGCACCACCGACGGACTGTCGGCGATGGGCGGCGAGGGGGTGGCGTGGTGCGGGCAGTTCCCGTTCGCGCGCGATGCCCACGTCTTCGCCAATCTCGGAGACGGCACCTATTTCCATTCCGGCTCGCTGGCGATCCGGCAGGCGATCGTGGCCAGGGCGCCGATCACCTACAAGATCCTGTTCAACGACGCCGTCGCCATGACCGGCGGGCAGAAGGTCGACGGCGGCGCGCTGACGGTGGCGCGGCTGACGCGCCAGCTGGCGGCGGAGGGGGTCGCGAAGATCGTCGTCGTCGCCGAGGAACCGGAGCGGCACATCGGCGACCATGCGCTCGCGCCGGGGGTGGAGATCCGCCCGCGCGGCGACATTCTCGCGGTGCAGCGCGAGCTGGCGGCGATCGAGGGCGTGACGGCGCTGATCTACGACCAGACCTGCGCGGCGGAGAAGCGGCGGCGGCGCAAGCGCGGCGCCTTCCCCGATCCGGCCAAGCGGGTCTTCATCAACGAACGAGTGTGCGAGGACTGCGGCGACTGTTCGAAACAGTCGAACTGCGTGGCGGTGGAGCCGGTGGAGACCGCGTTCGGGCGCAAGCGGCGGATCAATCAGGCCAACTGCAACAAGGACTTCAGTTGCGAGACCGGGTTCTGCCCGTCGTTCGTCGAGGTGATCGGCGGGCGACTGAAGCGCTCGGGCACGCGGCTCGACGCGGGCGAACTCACGGCGGGGCTGCCCGCGCCGGAACGGGCGCCGATCGAGACGCCGGTCAATCTGATGATCGCCGGGATCGGCGGCATGGGCGTGACCACGGCGGCGGCGGTGCTGGCGATGGCGGCGCACGTCGACGGGCTCGACGTCGCGACCCTCGACATGACCGGGCTCGCCCAGAAGGGCGGGCCGGTGACCAGTCACGTGCGCTTCTCCACCTTCGCCCACGGCATCGAGGGGCCGCGCGTGCCGACCGCCTCACTCGACGTGCTGATCGCCTCCGACATGGTGGTGGCGGCTTCGACCGAGGTGCTGGCGGCGGCGGCGCCGGGGCGCACTGCGGTGTTCGCCGACGCGCGGGTGCAGCCGACGGCGGAATTCGTGATGCGCCAGAGCCAGTCCTTCACCGCCGGACGGCTCGAGGCGACGCTACGGGAGGCGTCGTGCGCCTTCCACGGGCCGGCGGCCGGGGATCTGGCCGAGCGGCTGTTCGGCGACACCATGCACGTCAACGTCATCCTGATCGGGGCGGCGCTGCAGGCGGGGCGGTTGCCGGTGTCGGTCCATGCGCTCGAGACGGCGATCCGCCTCAACGGGGCGCAGGTGGAGGCCAATCTGGCGGCGCTGGCGCTCGGGCGGGCGCTGATCGCCGCGCCGGAGCGGGTGGCCGCGTTCGGTCGAGCGCCGGAGCCGCGGCGGCCGGAGGACATGCCGTTCGACGAGCGCATCGCCTTTCTCGCGCGCGAACTCGTCGCCTGGGGCGGCGAGCGGGTCGCGGAGACCTTCCGTCTGCGGATCGAATCGATTCGCAGGGCGGAGCAGGCGGCGCGTCCGGGGTCGGAGGCGCTGAGCCGGGTGGTGGTGGAGCAGCTCTTCCGGGTGACGGCGATCAAGGACGAGTACGAGGTGGCGCGACTGATCGGCGATCCGGCCTTTGCGGCGCGGATCGCGGCGACGTTCGAGGACGTGGGCGAGGTGCGGGTGGTGCTGGCGCCGCCGTTGATCGCGGACCTCGATCCGGCGAGCGGACGGCCGAGGAAGCGCAGCTGGGGGGCGTGGTTGACGCCGCTTCTGCGGCTGATGACGGCGTTCAAGGGACTGCGCGGCACCTGGGCCGATCCGTTCGGCCACACCGCCGAGCGGCGGGCGGAGCGGGCGCTGCGCGACGCCTATCTCGACGATCTCGAACGGATCGAGCGGGCGCTGCGCGGGCACGGCGACGCCGACTTCGATCTGCTGATCGCGCTCGCCGACGTGCCGCGCGAGGTGCGCGGCTTCGGGCCGGTCAAGCAGGCGGCGATGGAGCGCGGCGCGGCCAAGCGGGCGGCCCTTCTCGCCCGGCTCGACGGTGCGGCGGTCAGGCTCGCGGCGGAGTGAGGCGGGCGCCCGGAAGCTCGCACCAGGCGGGCTCGGGCGACCATTCCATCGGCTTGGCGGCATGAACGCCGCGGGCGATGGCGCGCGCCACCACCGAGACGGCGGCGATGCCGAGGGCGACGCGATCGGCGAGGCCGTTCTCGAGCGGGCGGCGGCCGGTCGACAGGGCGAAGAGGAGATCGCCGTCGAGGGGCGTGTGGGCGGGCCAGACGGCGCGGGCGAGGCCGTCGTGGGCCTGGATCGCCAGTCGCTTGGCGTCGGTCTTGGTCAGCACGGCGTCGGTGGCGACGATGCCGATGGTGGTGGCGGTGCCGGTCATCGCCACGCCGGCAGAACTCAGCAGGCCGGACAGGCTCTGCATGCCGGCCGCCGCCGTCCAGTAGAACGCGCCCTGCACCTCGCCCGGCGCGGCGACAGGCGAGCCGGCGCGTGCGCCGCCGCCGATCGGTTGCGACTGGCCGACGACGATCGCGCCCGTGGCGTCGACGGCGTTGGCGGAGGACACATAGCCGGGCGCGCCGAGATCCTGCGCCGTATCCAGCAACACCTGCGCCGCCGTGCCGTTGCG
>JBEOKB010000188.1:0-17737 GCA_040275425.1 Siculibacillus sp.
CGCGCCCTGACCCGCCCCGGCGACACCGTGGCGATCGAGAGCCCGACCTATTTCGGCATTCTGCAGTGGCTGGAGGCGGCGGGTCTCGAGGCGGTCGAGATCGCCACCGACCCGGTCGAGGGCATCGACGTCGCCGCGCTCGATCGCGTCGCCGCCGAGCGCCCCCTCGCCGCGGTGGTGCTCAACCCGACCTTCCACAATCCGTTCGGCTCGGCCATGCCGCCGGAGCGGATGGCCGCGCTGATCGAGGTCGCCCGCCGCCGCGATCTGGCGATCGTCGAGGACGACGTCTACGGCGAACTGCACTTCGGCGCCCGCCGCCGCCCGCTCGAGAGCTTCGATCCCGACGGCCGGGTGATCTACTGCTCGTCCTTCTCCAAGACCCTGGTGCCGGGCTTCCGCATCGGCTGGTGCCTGCCCGGTCGCTACGCCGAGGCATTCGCCCGCGCTCGCCCGGCCCGCAACTTCGGCCAACCCGCGCTCACCCAGATGGTCCTGGCCGAGTACCTGATCGGCCGGCGGCACGATCGCCACCTCGACGCCCTGCGCGCCCTGTTCCGCGCCCAGCGCGAGCGCATCCGCGAGCTGGTGCTGACGCATTTCCCGCCGGGCACGCGCATCAGCCGCCCCGAGGGCGGCTACGTCTACTGGATCGAGGTGCCGCCGCCCTTCGCCGCGCTGGCGCTTCACGCGGCGGCGGCGCGCGAGGGCATCTCGATCGCGCCGGGACCGCTGTTCTCGCCGAGCGGGCGGTTCGAGGGCGCGTTCCGGCTCAGCCTGGGGCGCAGGCTCGACGCGCGGGTGGAGGCGGCGATCCGCCGTCTCGGCCGTCTGGCGACCGAGGCCGCGACGGATCACTCTTCGTAGAAACGGGCCTCGACCAGGGTGGTCAGCGCGTCCATCACCTCGGTCGCCTGCGGGCCGCGCGCGGTGACGTGGATCGAGGTGCCGATCGAGGCGGCCAGCATCATCAGCCCCATGATCGACAGGCCGCCGACGGTCTGATTGTCCTTGGACACCTCGACCTCGGCGTCGAACTTCTCGACGGTCTGAACGAACTTGGCGGAGGCTCTCGCGTGCAGGCCGCGCTTGTTGGTGATCGCCAGAACCCGCTCGACGGCGCCCGTCGTCTGTTCGCTCATGCCGTTCCCTCTCCCTCGTGCGCGTCGCTTCTGCGGTCGTCCGCCGGGGTTCCCGCGTCTCGGGACGACCTCAGCCCTGGAGAACCTGACTGGCGACGTTGATGTACTTGCGGCCCGCCTCCTTGGCCTCGATCACCGCGTCGGCCAACCGCCGCTCGGTGCGCACCTTGGCGAGCTTGACCAGCAGCGGCAGGTTCATGCCGGCGACCACCTCGATCGTGCCGCCGGTCATCACCGAGATCGCCAGATTCGACGGCGTTCCGCCGAACATGTCGGTGAGAATGGCCACGCCCTCGCCGGTGTCGACGGTTTCCACGGCCGCGAGAATGTCGGCGCGCCGTTGCTCCATGTCGTCTTCTGGTCCGATGCAGATCGTCGCGACCTGCTGCTGCGGTCCGACGACGTGTTCCAGAGCCTTCACGAACTCGTTGGCGAGATCCCCGTGGGTCACGAGGACGAGACCGATCATGGAGTCCAACTCCTGGGACGACGAGGGCGAGCGACCGCGCGGCCGTTCTGCGGGACGTCCCTCGTCCCGCTTTCCCGGTAGCGCGGAAAAATGGGCGGGACCGCGACGAAGTTCAAGTGAGAATGTGAGTTCGCTCGTGATTTCCTCGAGACACGGTGAGCGCGGCGGCGAGCGCGGCCCGCACCCGGACGATCGGCGACGGGTCGTTGCGCCACAATGGCAGCCGCGCCAGACGGATACCCTCGATCGTGTCGAATCGGTCCGCCTCCTCCGGCAACCGGTCGGGCGGTTCGCTGACGAGATCGATCACCAGCGCCACCACCGCGGCGTCGTCGTGGGCCGTCGCCACGATCCCGACGCCGCGCAGCTCGATCATCCCGGCCAGCTCCGGCACCGCGCGGGCGACGAGCCGCCCGCCGTACGCCTCGAGCCGCACCCGATCGTCGCCGATCAGCGTCGCGAACTCGCCGCGTGCCCGCGCGTCGGCGATCAGGTCGCCGGCGATCCGCGACTTGCCCGTTCCCGACGGCCCCCGCAGCAGCACCGCCCGCGCGCCGATCGCCACCGCGGTGGCGTGCACCGTGCCCTGCGGCGACGGCGCGCCCGGTCGGAACCGATCAGGCATCGCCCCCTCCCGGCAGCACCACCGTGAACCGCGCGCCGGCGATCGACCCGTCGGCGGCCGGGCGGTTCTGCGCGATGATCGTGCCGCGATGGGCCTCGACGATCTGGCGCGAGATCGCCAGCCCCAGGCCGGAGTTGTTGCCGAAGCCCTCGCCATCGGGCCGGTCGGTGTAGAAGCGCTCGAAGATGCGGTCGATCTTCTCCGCGCGGATGCCCGGCCCGTCGTCGTCGACCACGATCTCGATCTTGCCGCAGGCCTTGGCCAGCACCACCCGCACCTCCGCCCCCTCGGGCGAGAACGAGCGGGCGTTGTCGACCAGATTGGTGACGACCTGCCCCAGGCGGCTGTCGTGACCCATCGTCACGAACGTGCCCGCCGGAGCGTCCTTCGGCCGGACGTCGAGCGTCACGCTCTGATCGCGCTCGCCCGCCAGATCGTTCTGCAGCGACACCACCGCCCGCAGCAGCGCCTCGACGTCGACCGGCGCCGCGTCGTGACGGGCGAGTTCGGCATCGAGCCGCGAGGCGTCGGAAATGTCGGTGATCAGTCGATCGAGCCGCTTCACGTCGTGTTGCACGATCTCCATCAGCCGCGCCCGCGAGGCGTCGTTGCGGGCGAGCGGCAGCGTCTCGACCGCGCTCCGGAGCGACGTCAGCGGGTTCTTCAGCTCGTGCGCGACGTCGGCGGCGAAGCTCTCGATCGCGTCCATCCGCCCGTAGAGCGACTGCGTCATCTCCCGCAGCGCCCGCGCCAGATGCCCGACCTCGTCGGAGCGATCGGAGAAGTCGGGGATCTCCTCGCGCGCCTTGACCGAGCGCCGCACCCGGTCGGCCGCCGCCGCCAGCCGCCGGAGCGGCGCCGCGATCGTGCCCGCCAGCAGCATCGACAGAACCACGATCACCACGGCGGCCACCAGGAACACCCTCAGGATCGCCATGCGCTCGGCCCGCACGATCGCGTCGATGTCGCCGCCCGGCGTCGACAGCTGCAGCGCGCCCAGGATGGTGCGCCCGCGCCGGATCGGCACCGCCACGGTGACGATCATCTCGCCGGTCCTCGTCACCCGTACGATCGGCGTGGTGGTTCCGGCGAGCGCGGCCGCCACTTCCGGGTAGCCCTTGCCGGCGGCGATGCCCAGTTCGCGGTGGAGCGGCAGATCGTGCCCGCCGCGCAGCCAGCGCGACACCGTCTCGATCGCCCGATGGAACAGGCCCGGATCGGGCGCCGCCGGCGGCTCGACCAGCTCGGGCGAGAAGAACTCGCCCGAGCGATAGAGCGTGCGGCTGTCGAGGACGAGGAACCCGTCGCGGTCCCAGACGCGCGCCGGGGTCTTGGCCGGCGAGATCAGCCGCCGCAGGATCGGCGCCACCCGCATCGGGTCGATCGGGAACTCGAGCGCCGACAGATCGTCGCCGTCCTTGGCCTCGTCCTTGCCGCCCTCCTCGCCGACCTCGGCCCTGAGCAGCGCGTCGAGATCGATGCCGAGCGCGCCGGTCTCCTTCTGCGACGACGCGCCGATGGCCGCGGCGATGATCTCGCCCTGCGTCTCCAGGCTCTCGATGCGCGCGTCGGTGAGGCCCGCGCGGAACTGGTTGAGATAGAGGATCGCCGCGACCAGCGTCGCCAGGCCGAACAGGTTGAGCAGAACGATGCGCCGCGTCAGGCTGGAGAACGCGGTGTCGCCGAACGAGCGCACCAGCCGCAGCACGAGGCGGCGAACGCTGCGCCCGCGCCAGGAGCGTCGTCTCGTCGTCTCCTCCGGTCCGGTGTCGACCGCCTCGGCCACGTGAGCGTCACATCTCCTTGAAGCGATAGCCGACGCCGTAGAGCGTCTCGATCATCTCGAAGTCGTCGTCGACCGCCTTGAACTTCTTGCGCAGCCGCTTGATGTGGCTGTCGATGGTGCGGTCGTCGACGTAGACCTGATCGTCGTAGGCCGCGTCCATCAGCGCGTTGCGGCTCTTGACCACGCCGGGACGCTGGGCGAGCGCGTAGAGGATCAGGAACTCGGTGACGGTCAGCACCACCTGCTCGCCCTTCCAGGTGCAGGTGTGGCGCTCCTGGTCCATCGACAGCGGGCCGCGATCGAGCACCTTGGCCGCGTCGGTCGGCTTGGCCGCGGCGCCCTCGCCCTTGGGCGCCACCCGCCGCAGCACCGCCTTGACCCGCTCCACCAGCAGGCGTTGCGAGAACGGCTTCCGAATGAAGTCGTCCGCGCCCATCTTCAGACCGAACAGCTCGTCGATCTCGTCGTCCTTGGAGGTGAGGAAGATCACCGGAAGCTCGGACTTCTGACGCAGACGGCGCAGAAGCTCCATTCCGTCCATGCGCGGCATCTTGATGTCGAAGATCGCCAGATCCGGCGGGTTGGCCTTCAGTCCGTCGAGGGCCGAGGCCCCGTCGGTGTAGGTCTGAACCCGATAGCCTTCCGATTCCAGGGCGATGGACACGGAGGTCAGGATGTTGCGGTCGTCGTCGACGAGGGCGATGGTCGGCATGCGGGGCGGGTCTCCTCGCGGAAAATTCGCGGGCGCCTTGAGGCACCGCGAATGCGCGCAAATCATGGCGACCATCATAGCCGAGGCGGCGAACGCCCGCCACCGCCGGTCGAATTCGCCGCCCCGCCCCGCCGGTCCCCGGCCCGGCGGGCGTCGAATAAGTGATCATACGTATGGCGCGAGATCGCCCGTCCGCCCGACATCCGCGATAGCATTCCCCTCCACCCGAACGGGACCGAACCGCCATGAGCGAAACCGAAGCCCCCCCGCCGCGCCCCGACGACGGCTTCTCGCCGGTCGAGACCTCGCGTCGCCTGATCCGTCAGGCCCGCACCGCCGCGCTCTCGACCCTCGCCCGGCGCACCGGTCACCCGTTCGGCTCGATGGTGACGGTCGCCTGCGAGCCCGACGGCACCCCGGTGATCCTGCTCTCCGGTCTCGCCGCCCATTCGCGCAATCTCGCCGAGGACCCGCGCGCCTCGCTCCTGTTCGAGGACCGCACCCTGGGCGATCCGCAGCAGGGCGCCCGCGTCACCGTGGTCGGCCGGGTCGAGCGCCTCGAGGACGACGCCGTCGCCCGCCGGCGCTACCTCACCCGCAATCCCGACGCCGCCCTCTACGCCGGCTTCGGCGACTTCGCCTTCTTCCGCCTCGACGTCGAGGACGCCCATCTCGTCGCCGGCTTCGGCCGCGCCGTGCGCGTACGCCGCGAGGACCTGCTGCTCGACGTCGCCGCCGCCGCCGATCTCCTCGCCGAGGAGTCGCATCTCCTCGCCGTCCTCTCCGAAGACCCGAGGCGCATCGCCGCCTGGGCGCGGCGGATCGGCGCACCTCCCGGCGACTGGGCGGTGGTCGGTCTCGACCCCGAAGGACTCGATCTGGCCACCACCGACGAGTTCGGACGGCAGTTTCGCCGCCTGAATCTGCCGGAGACGGCTTCGTCGCGGCAGGCCTTCGAGATGCTGTTGCAGCGCTGGGAAGAAGTCGGCTGACTGCAAGAAATTTCTTAAATCGTTCTAGATCGAATACGCATTCGATCCGACTTTCTGCCCCTTGTTTACATCGGGAGCCGTGTAGTAGTTTGCCCGCGCTCGACCCGGTGCGGTCGAAACGTCAAGTCGATCGTCGGGACGTGGATGGAACCTCTGGACGGGAACCTTCATTCGGAAGCTCCCAGAACCGGAGCGCCCTCCACGCTGGAGTCGTACCCTTGGGTCTGACCGATACGCGGCAGCGAGACCGAGATCTCGACGGGTCCTGGAGGCCGCGCGCGGCCTTCCGTGTTCGGGGCCCCACCCCGCCTTCGTGACGGTGTCCGCACCGTCCCTCGTCACTTTTCTTCCGACAGCGAACCCAACCCAGCCCACCGGCTCACGCACCCCCGACTTCCCTCATCGTCGACGACGACGGAACAGAGTGCGCGGCCTTCGGAGAACGTTGATGTCCAAAGCTCCTACCAAGAATGCCAAACTGATCGCCTGGGTCGAGGAGGTCGCGGCGCTGACCAAGCCCGACAGCGTCTACTGGTGCGACGGTTCGCAGGAAGAGTACGATCGCCTGTGTCAGGAGCTGGTCGACGGCGGCGTCTTCACCCGTCTGAACCCCGCCAAGCGCCCGAATTCGTTCCTCGCCCGCTCCGCCCCGTCGGACGTCGCCCGCGTCGAGGATCGCACCTACATCTGCTCGGCCAAGAAGGAAGACGCCGGTCCGACCAACAACTGGGCCGATCCGGCCGAGATGCGCGCGACCATGAACGGCCTGTTCGACGGCTGCATGAAGGGGCGCACCATGTACGTCATCCCCTTCTCGATGGGTCCGCTCGGCTCGAAGATCGCCCAGATCGGCGTGGAGCTCTCCGACTCGGCCTACGTCGCCGTCCACATGCGCATCATGACCCGCATGGGCCAGAAGGTGCTGGACGTGCTCGGTGACGACGACTTCGTGCCCTGCATCCACTCGGTCGGCGCCCCGCTCGAGCCCGGCCAGCAGGACAGCACCTGGCCGTGCAACGACACCAAGTACATCGTCCACTTCCCCGAGACCCGTGAGATCATGTCCTACGGCTCGGGCTACGGCGGCAACGCCCTGCTCGGCAAGAAGTGCTTCGCGCTGCGCATCGCCTCGGTGATGGCGCGCGACGAAGGGTGGCTGGCCGAGCACATGCTCATCCTCGGCGTCGAGAACCCGAAGGGCGAGAAGGCCTACGTCGCCGCCGCGTTCCCGTCGGCCTGCGGCAAGACCAACTTCGCCATGATCATCCCGCCGAAGTCCTACGCCGGCTGGAAGATCACCACGATCGGCGACGACATCGCCTGGATCAAGCCGGACGCCAAGGGCGTTCTGCATGCGATCAACCCGGAGAACGGCCTGTTCGGTGTCGCCCCGGGCACCAACGAGAAGTCCAACCCGAACGCGCTCGGCACCCTCTACGCCAACTCGATCTTCACCAACGTGGCGCTGACCCACGACGGCGACGTGTGGTGGGAAGGCCTGACCGACGAGGCGCCTTCGCACCTCATCGACTGGACCGGCCAGGAGTGGACCCCGGGCTGCGGCCGTCCCGCCGCGCACCCGAACTCGCGCTTCACCGCGCCGGCCTCGCAGGTCCCCTCGATCGACCCGTCCTGGGAAGATCCGGCCGGCGTGCCGATCTCGGCCTTCATCGTCGGCGGCCGCGTCTCCAAGGCGTTCCCGCTGGTGTTCCAGTCGTTCGACTGGAGCCACGGCGTCTATCTCGCCGCCACCATGGGCTCGGAGGCCACCGCCGCCGCCGTCGGTCAGGCCGCGATGCGTCGCGATCCCTTCGCCATGCTGCCGTTCTGCGGCTACAACATGGGCGACTACTGGGCGCATTGGCTGAACATCGGCCGCAAGCTGCCGAAGGCCCCGGGCATCTTCCGCGTCAACTGGTTCCGCAAGGACGAGAACGGCAAGTTCATCTGGCCGGGCTTCGGCGACAACATGCGCGCCCTCGAGTGGATCGTCGACCGCGTCAACGGTCGCGCCGATGCGGTCGAGAGCCCCTACGGCCTGGTGCCGCGCTACGCCGACCTCAACTGGACCGGCCTCGACTTCCCCAAGGCGAAGTACGACGCCATCGTCAAGGTCGAGAAGGCCGGTGGTCTGGCCGAGGCCGAGGAGCAGATCGCTCACTTCGCCCAGTTCGGCTCGCACCTGCCCAAGGAGATGGAGCTCCATCGCGAGCTGCTGATCGCCCGCCTCGAGCGTTCGCCCGACGTGTGGGAACTGCAGGACTGATCGCGCGCCACGGCGTGTGAACGAGACGGCCCCGGAGCGATCCGGGGCCGTTTTCGTGTCTGGGTGGGCGCGAAGTCAGTATCGCGAGAACAGATCGCGCAGGCGGCACGGCGACGTGGTGACGTCGACGCGCTGATCCGGCAGCGCCTCTCCCGCGACCAGCTTGACCAGCGCCGTCGCCGGATCGCTCTCGCCGGTGAGGACGACCTCCGCGCCGCGCGCCTTCATGTGGCGGACGTACCCGTCCCCGGCGCGCACCGACACCGGCGGCCGCCCGATCGGGCCGTCCACCTTCCTCGCGAAGGTGGCGCGAGCCCCGTCTCGATCGCACGAAATCGTGATCGTCGCGCAACGTTTCGTTAACGAATTTTTAATCGATTTTACTTGCGTGTGGCCACGGAGAGACTACGCTCTTTCCCGTAGGCCCGAACGAGCCTCGGAGGTGCATTCATGTTGACGATCTCTCGATCCGTCGCCCTCCTCTCGGCCTTCGCCGTCCTCGGAGTCTCTGCGTTGGCGGTCGCCCGCGACGTGACTCCGATCTCCGGAGACCGCACTGCGTCGGCGTCCCAGGTACTCGACACCTGTCCCCCGTCCGCCTGTACCATCGTCATGAAGACGGATCGGGGCGGCCCGCCCAGCCGTCTGGTCGCCGTCGAGCGATGACGCACGCCGTCCCGCGCCTCGCCCTCCGCTCCCCCCGGCGGACGCGAGCGGCGGCGGGACTGCTGAAGGCGACCGATGAACCGAGGTCCCCCCGCCTCGCTCACCGGTCGCTTTCGCGCCCTTGCGGTCAGAACGCCACCGGCTTCGCCGGCGCCTCGGCCGTCTTCTCCGGCGACTTGCACAGATCGGCGATCAGGCAGCGCTCGCATTCCGGCTTGCGCGCCTTGCACACGTAGCGCCCGTGCAGGATCAGCCAGTGGTGCGAATGGCGCTTGTAGCCCTCCGGGATGATCGCCTCGAGCCGCTTCTCCACCTCTTCCGGCGTCCTGCCCGGCGCCAGCCTCAGCCGGTTGGCGAGGCGGAAGATGTGAGTGTCGACCGCGATCGTCGGCAGGCCGAAGGCGATGTTGAGCACGACGTTGGCGGTCTTGCGCCCGACCCCGGCCAGGGCCTGCAGCGCCTCGCGGTCGCCGGGCACCTCGCCGCCGTGCTTCTCGACCAGATCGCGCGACAGCAGCCACACGTTCTTCGCCTTGGTCTTGAAGAGCCCGATCGTCTTGATCAGGTCGCGGATGCGCTCCTCCCCGAGCGCCACCATCTTCTCCGGCGTGTCGGCGAGGCGGAAGAGCTCCGGCGTCGCCTTGTTGACGCCCGCGTCGGTCGCCTGTGCCGACAGGACCACCGCCACCAGCAGCGTGAAGGTGTTGACCGAGTAGAGCTCGCCCTTCGGCTCCGGCTCGGCGTCGTGGAACCGCCGGAACAGTGCCTCGATTTCCGCCTTCGAATAGGCGGAGCGGGGGGCGGGCGCCTTGCGCGGCCGGGCGGGAGCGGAGTGAGGCGGCATCGACGGGTCTCCTCGGGAAGTCTCCGCTCCGGTCTACGACGCCCGGCGCCCGTGGTGAAGCCGGTCCCGCCCCGCCGCGTCCGAAATCGGGTGTCGCGCGGCGCGCGGCGCGGCTAGGCTCGCCGCAACGATCCGGAGCGCCCGATGACCGACCCCGCCTCTCCCGACCTCGCCTCGCCGATCCAGCTCGACGGCGACGTCCGCTCGTCCGATCCCGTCGCCGACTACGCCCGCGTCCGCGACGCCGTCGCCTTCATCACCGCGCGGCGCGACCGCCAGCCCGATACCGAGGAGATCGCCCGCGCCGTCGGCCTCTCCCCGGTCCAGCTCACCCGCCTCTTCGCCCGTTTCGCCGGGATCACCCCGAAGCAGTTCCTCGCCGCCCTCACCCTCGACGCCGCCAAGCGCCTCCTCGCCGAGGAGGCGAGCGTGCTCGACACCGCCCTCGAGGTCGGTCTGTCCGGGCCGGGCCGCCTCCACGATCTCTTCGTCACCCACGAGGCGATGTCGCCCGGTGCCTGGAAGGGGCGCGGCGCCGGCCTCGTCATGCGCCACGGCTTCCATCCCTCGCCCTTCGGCGTCGCCGTTCTGGTGGCGACCGACCACGGTCTCGCCGGTCTCGCCTTCGCCGACCCCGGCGAGGAGGCCGCCGCCCTCGACGACCTCACCCGCCGCTGGCCCGCTGCCCTCCATCTCGCCGACGCCGCCTTCACCGCCCCCTTCGCCGCCCGCATCTTCGATCGCGACGAATGGCGGCCCGATCGGCCGCTGCGCCTCGTCCTGATCGGCACCGACTTCGAGATCCGCGTGTGGGAGACCCTGCTCGCCGTGCCCCTCGGCCGCGCCACCACCTATTCGGCCATCGCCGAGCGCCTCGGCAAGCCGAAGGCGAGCCGCGCCGTCGGCGGCGCGGTCGGGCGCAACCCGCTCTCCTTCGTCGTGCCGTGCCATCGGGTCATCGGCCGCTCCGGCGACGTCACCGGCTACCACTGGGGCGTCACCCGCAAACGCGCCATCCTCGGCTGGGAGGCGGCCGCGACCGGACGGATCTGAGGTGAGAGAAGGGGAGAGGCTCAGGCGGTCGCGATCGGCCCGAGCTTCTTCCAGAAGAACACCACGTCGCACGGGCTGCGGTCGGGGTAGCTCGCGTACTCCGGCACGATGCCGAACGGGATCCAGCCGAGCCGGCGATAGAGCCGGTCCGAGGTCGAGCCCTCGGCGGTGTCGAGCACCAGGAGCGTGCGCCCCGTCGCCACCGCTTCCGCCTCGATCGCCGCCATCAGCGTCGTGGCGATGCCCTGGCCGCGCGCGTCGCGATGGACGAGCAGCTTGGCGACGTCGGCCCGATACCACTGATTGGCCTTGGGCGAGGGATGGAGCTGCACGGTGCCGACCACCCGGCCGTCGCCCCGACGGGCGACGAGCAGAACCATCGACCCGTCGGCGAGCGCGGGCGCGAGCCCGCGCCACCATGAGGCGGCGTCGGTCGCGTCGAACGGATCGACGAAGCCGACCGACGCGCCGCTCGCCACCGCATCGACCACGATGCCGACGAGACCTCCGAACGCCGCCTCGAACGAGGCGACGTCCAGACGCTCGATCCGCACGGCCGAGGCGGCGGCCCCGCTCACGCGAGGTCCTCGTGGCCGAGCACGTTGCCGTCCGCGTCGAGCCGATAGACGATCGGGGCGCCGGTGGCGAGCTCGCGCTTGAGGATCTGCTCGGGCGTCAGGTTCTCGAGCTTCATGATCAGCGCCCGCAGCGAGTTGCCGTGCGCGGCGACGATGATGCGCTTGCCCGCCTTGAGGTCCGGCAGGATCTTGGCGTCCCAGTAGGGCAGCACGCGCGCGGCGGTGTCCTTCAGGCTCTCGCCGCCGGGAGGCGGCACGTCGTAGGACCGGCGCCAGATGTGCACCTGCTCCTCGCCCCACTTCTGGCGCGCCTCGTCCTTGTTGAGGCCAGAGAGATCGCCGTAGTCGCGCTCGTTGAGTGCCTGATCGCGAGTGATCGGAATGCCGGTCTGGCCGAGTTCGGTCAGGATCAGATCGAGCGTGCGCTGGGCGCGGGTCAGCGCCGAGGTGTAGGCGACGTCGAAGACGAGCCCCTTGGCCTTGAGCTTGACGCCGGCGCCCTTGGCCTCCGCCACGCCCTTTTCGGTCAGGTCGGGGTCCTTCCAACCGGTGAACAGATTGAGCTTGTTCCACTCGCTCTCGCCGTGACGGCAGAGCACCAGCAGACGGTCCATCGTGTACTACTCCTCGTGAGAAGACGGGATCAGGAACGCGGGGCGAGGCCGAGCACGTCGGCCATCGAATAGAGACCGGGCCGCCGCCCCATCCCCCACAGCGCCGCCTTGACGGCGCCACGGGCGAAGATCGAGCGATCCTCGGCGCGGTGGCTGAGTTCGATCCGCTCGTGCGGGCCGGCCAGGATCACCGTGTGATCTCCGACCACCGTGCCGCCGCGCAGGCTCGCGAAGCCGATGTCGCCGAGCCCGCGCGGGCCGGTGTGGCCGTCGCGCGAACGCACAGAATGATCGGCGAGATTGATGCGACGCCCCTCGGCCGCCGCCTGACCGAGCAGCAACGCCGTGCCCGACGGCGCGTCGACCTTCATCCGGTGGTGCATCTCCACCACTTCGACGTCGTACTCGACCCCGAGCGCCCGCGCCGCCTCGCGCACCAGCTGCGCCAGCAGATTGACGCCGAGGCTCATGTTGCCGGACTTGACCAGCACCGCGTGACGCGCGGCGGCGGCGAGCTTCGCCTCGTCCTCGGCCGAGCAGCCGGTGGTGCCGATCACGTGGACGATGCGCGCCTGCGCCGCCAGTTCGGCGAAGTGCAGCGTCGCGCTCGGCGTGGTGAAGTCGAGCACGCCGTCGGCATGGGCGAAGGTGGAGAGCGCGTCGTCGGTGACGGTGACGCCGAGTTTGTCGAGGCCCGCGAGGTCGCCCGCGTCGCGCCCGAGCTCGGGCGAACCCGCCCGCTCGATCGCCCCGACCAGCTCCGCGCCGTCGGTCTCGTGCACCGCCCGCATCAGCACCCGGCCCATGCGACCGCTCGCACCGACCACCACCAGACGCATGTCGCCCATCGATCCGTCTCCAGGGACCCTCTTCCCCCGCCCGTCGTTCGGGCGCCGGAAGGCTCCGTTTCATGGGCTATAACAGCGACGAGGGGTGCGCAAGCGCGACGAGGGTCGATCAGGGACTGCCACGATGCATGGACGCCGGGCCGGTCCCGTGCCCGAAACGACGACGGGGACCGGCACTCTCGTGCGGTCCCCGTCGAGGGCGAGCGGAGGAACGGCCTCTTCAGGCGTCCAGCATCCGCTTCAGCATTTCGATCTCGTCGGCGAACCCGCGATCGGCGGTCGCCATTTCCTCGATCTTGCGCACCGCGTGCAGCACCGTGGTGTGGTCGCGGTTGCCGAACCGGCGGCCGATCTCCGGCAGCGAGCGCGGCGTCAGCGCCTTGGCCAGATACATGGCGATCTGGCGCGGACGAACCACGGTCCGCGTGCGGCGCGACGACAGGAGGTCGGCCTTGGTGACGTTGAAGTGCTTGGACACCACGCGCTGGATGTCCTCGATCTTCACCTTCTTCGGCTCGCGCGAGCGCAGGAGGTCGCGCAGCGCCGCCTCGGCCATCTCCAGGCCGATCTGCTGGCCGGTGAGCTGGTTGTGGGCGACGAGGCGATTGATCGCGCCGTCGAGATCGCGCCCCGACGAGGTCACGTTCTCCGCCACCCAGTCGATCACCGACGAGGAGATCTCCAGGCCCGGATTGGCCTTCTTGGCCGCCGCCACCCGATGGGCGACGATGCGCCGACGCAGGTCGACGTCCGGCGCGGCGATCTCCACCAGCAGGCCGCCGGCCAGTCGCGACCGCACCCGCTCGTCGAGCGTCTCGAGGTCGGCGGCCGGACGATCGGCCGCGACCACAACCTGACGCGCCCCGTCGATCAGCGAGTTCAGCGTGTGGCAGAACTCCTGCTGCACCTGACGGCCCTGCAGGAACTGCATGTCGTCGATCAGCAGCACGTCGATGCCGCGCAGCGCCTCCTTGAAGGCGATCGCCGACTGCGCCATCAGCGCCGAGACGAAGCGGTACATGAAGTGCTCGGCGGTGAGGTAGAGCACCTTGCGCCCGTCGGCCTTGGCCGCATGGGCGATCGCCTGGAGGAGGTGGGTCTTGCCGAGCCCGACCGAGGCGTGGATGTAGAGCGGATTGAACGGCACCGTCTCGCCCGGACGGCTGTCGGCGACGCGCTTGGCGGCGGCGAAGGCGAGCCCGTTGGAGCGGCCCTCGACGAAGCTGTCGAACGAATGACGCGCGTCGAGCGGGCTGCCGGCGAGGACGTCGTCGTCGTGCTGTTCGGCCACCCGGGCCGGAGCCGTGCGCGGCGCGCTGGTCGAGGCGACCAGATAGGGCGTCGAACGGGTGGTCGCCTGACCGGTCGCGGCCTCCGCCGCCACCGCCTCGCGCACCACCGCGGTCGGACGCATCGCCGAGCGCACCGAGAATTCGATCTGCCGCACCGCGCCGAACGCTTCCTCGAACAGCACGAGAAGGCGGTCGCGATAGCGGCTCTGCAGCCAGTTCTTGAGGAAGCGGGTGGGGACCGACAGGAACACCGTCTCCTGATCGATCGCCTCGAACTCGACCCGTGCGAACCAGCTCGTGAAGACGTCCTCACCGAGCTCGACCCGCAGTCGCGCCTTGATCCGGTCCCATTCGTCGCGACCGGTCGGGGTCATGGCCAGTGCCTCCATCGTCCTCACCTCGTCTCGGAAGAAGCACCGCCGCAGGGCTCTTCCGTCTGCGTGTCACTTCCTCCGCCGAGAAGTGACGACTCTACTCGTCCCCGGAGCGAACCCCCGGGGGTCTACGCGTGGGGGCGGTCGAAACCGTCCCGGATGGATCAGGATTGCGTCCAGGGCAACCCGTCCGCCTTCCAGCCCGAGACGCCGCCTCGGTGGCCGGAGGTGTCGAGTGGGCCTTCGAACCCGGTCGCCACGTTGAAGCAGCGGGTCCAGCCGGCCCCGGTCATCGCGATCGCGGCATGTCTGCTGCGAGCGCCCGACCGGCACAGGAAATAGAGGGGAGTGTCGCGTTCGAACCCGGCCTGATCGAGCGCCCGATCGAGCACCTCGACGAAGTCGGCGTTCACCGTCATCGACGGGAAGACCTGCCATTCCAGCGTGATCGGCTGCTTGCCGAGGTCGGCCAGCGACGGCAGTCCGACGAAGGACCACTCGGCGCGCGTCCGAACATCGATCAGAACGGCGCGAGAGGGACCCGCGAGGGCCTCCCAGGCCGTTCGGGGTGCTACGTCACCGGCGTAGCCCTCCCCGATCCCATTAGACATGACGACTACCCCCCGGCGCGAACGTGGTTCGCTCCCCGAATTCGAATTCCCGAACGATTCATGCTTTTCGCGATCGACGTCGACATGCGCCGACGGCCCCCAGACCGCTGCCTCACAGGTTATCCCTTTCGGGGATCGTTTTCGTCTTGTGTGTATTTCTTACGCATTTCTTTCGATGACGTATAGAAACCTTACATTTGGACGT
Organism: Siculibacillus sp.; assembly: GCA_040275425.1. Lineage (GTDB taxonomy): Bacteria > Pseudomonadota > Alphaproteobacteria > Rhizobiales > Ancalomicrobiaceae > Pinisolibacter. The sequence continues at coordinate 15,078 of JBEOKB010000188.1, forward strand.
TTTCGACTTGTTCAATCCTTGTGGGCCAGGAGATCGGCGACCTCCATGGCCGGAATGTACACACCCCACCCCCCCGGCGCAACGACTGAAAGCGCGTCGGTCGGCGCACCTCGCGTCACCTCGGCGGAAGGAATCCCGGAAATGAAACCGAAACCCCTTCCGACTCAAGGCGGTCTCGAATCCACGCGTCGGTTCGCCTCCGAAGCGCTTCGGGCGACGGGTCTGACGAATTTCCCGATCTGCCGTTCCGGCAGGACCCTCCGATCGCCAGACATTTTTGGACTACCAGTTAAGCCTTTGTCATCATTGATGAATAACTGACAGGGGCAAAGGGTCCGAAAATGGCTCCGGGCGACACCTCATCGTATAAATTCGGATGGACTCCGAGCCGGATTCGTGCGCCGGCGCGGGAGCCGGCAAACGAAAAGGCCCGGGTCCTGAGGACCCGGGCCTTTTGACGAGGTCACGAGAACCCGAGGGTTCAGGCGCCCATCACCTTCACGCGATGCGCGAGGCGGGAAATCTTGCGCGAGGCGGTGTTGCGGTGCACCACGCCCTTGGAGGCGGCGCGCTGCAGCTCCGGCTGAGCGGCCTTGAGCGCGGCGGCGGCGGCGGACTGATCGCCCGAGGCGATCGCCTCTTCCACCGTGCGCAGGAAGGTGCGCACGCGCGAGCGGCGGGACTTGTTGACCGCGGTACGACGCGCGATCTTGCGGGCCGCCTTCTTGGCGGACGGCGTATTGGCCATGGACGAGCCTCTCCTGGATGTCGACTGCGCTCGACCAGGGAACCGCCGACCCGTTCCGGTGCCCCGGTTCGGGTCGGCCCGTCGCGGCCGACACGTATAGAACGATGCGGCGGCGGAACGTGCCGCCACCGAGTGGGGCGAGCTTATAACGGCGGGCGGGCGGGACGTCAACGTCCCGCGCCCGCGCGTTCTCACCCGTTCTCGAACTTCGCCTTGCGCTTTTCGACGAAGGCGGCCATGCCCTCCTTCTGATCGGCGGTGGCGAACATCGACTGGAACAGCCGCCGTTCGAACCGCAGCCCCTCCGCGAGCGAGCCTTCGAAGGCGCGATTGACCGTCTCCTTGGTCATCATCGTCGCGTTGAGCGACATCGAGGCGATGTCCGTGGCGATCGCCACCACCGCGTCGACGAAGCCCTCGGCCGGCAGGACCCGCGCGACCAGACCCGCGCGCTCGGCCTCGACCGCGTCCATCATCCGCCCGGTCAGGCACAGATCCATCGCCTTGGCCTTGCCCACCGCCCGCGTCAGGCGCTGGGTGCCGCCGGCGCCCGGCATCACGCCGAGCTTGATCTCCGGCTGGCCGAACTTGGCCGTCTCCGCCGCCATGATCATGTCGCACATCATCGCCAGCTCGCAACCGCCGCCGAGCGCGAAGCCCGCCACGCCCGCCACGATCGGCTTGCGCGTGCGCGCCACCCGGTCCCACGAGGTGATGAAGTCGTCGAGATAGGTCGACGGATAGGAGAGACCCTGCATCTCCTTGATGTCGGCGCCCGCCGCGAAGGCCTTCTCCGAGCCGGTGATCACGATCGCGCCGATGCCCGCGTCCGCCTCGAAGGCGTCGAGCGCGGTGTTGACCTCGCCGATCAGCGCCGAGTTGAGCGCGTTGAGCGCCTTCGGTCGATTGAGGGTGATCAGGCCGACACGGCCCCGGGTTTCGACAAGAATGTTCTCGAAGGCCATCGTCGGGTTCCTCGTGCGAAGGGCCGCGTCCCGCGGCAGGTTCGAAGGGCCGCATGGCGCGGCAGGTCCGGTGAAAGGGCTAACGGAAGCTGCCGCCTCGATCAACGCCGAAGTCTCCCCGCGCTCCTGCTCTGGCAGGTCGGGCAGTGGAAGGTCGACCGCCCGCCCTGGGTCTCTCGCGCCACCACCCCGCCGCAGCCGGGCCGCGCGCAGGCCTCGCCCTCCCGGTCGTAGACCGCGAAGGAGTGCTGGAAATAGCCGAGCTCGCCGTTGGTCTGCCGATGGTCGCGCAGCGACGAGCCCCCCGCGACGATCGCCTCGCCGATCACCGCCCGGATCGCCGTCGCCAGGCGCTCGAGCGCCGCGTCGTCCGTCACCGACCCGGCCGCCGCCCACGGATCGAGCCCCGCCCGCCACAGCGCCTCGCACACGTAGATGTTGCCGAGCCCGGCGACGAGCTTCTGATCGAGCAGCGCCGCCTTCAGCGCCGTCGAGCGCGCGGCGAACAGCCCTCCCAGCACCTCGCCCGACAGCGCGTTGCCGGTCGGCTCGATCCCGAGCCCCGCCAGCGAGGGGTGCGCGTCGAGCCTCGCCCGCGCCGTCAGATCCATGAAGCCGAACCGGCGCGGATCGTTGTAGGTGATCGTCGCCCCGCTCTCGAGCCGGAACACCACGTGGTCGTGCGCGGTCGAGCGGTCGCGCTCGTGGTGGAACGCCCCCGGCGTCGCCTCCTCCTCGGCCGTGCGGATGCGGAACGAGCCCGACATGCCGAGATGGGCGATCAGCACCTCGCCTGTGGAGAGGTCGGCGAGCAGATACTTCGCCCGCCGCGACAGCGCGTCGACCCGCGCGCCCGTCAACCGCTCCACGAAGCGCTCGGGGAAGGGAATGCGCAGGTTCGCCCGCCGCTGTTCGACCGCGACGATGCGCGCGCCCTCGAGCACCGG
>JBEOKB010000189.1:0-4426 GCA_040275425.1 Siculibacillus sp.
CGCGGGCGCCAAGGACGGCGCGGTCGGCTGGTTCACCGGGTTGGCGCGCACCGGCGCGCTCACCAGGGTGCTGCTGCCCGGCGCGGCGGACGCGACCGAGACGTGGGTTCGCACCGGCGACCTCGCCTCGGCGGCGAAGACCTTCGCGCTGTCGGGCGTGGCGGGGGGCATCGGCGCGAAGCTCGATCGCACCGGGGGCACGCTGGTGCGCGAGGTCGGGCAACTGGCGACCGGCACGGCGGCGGGCGGCGTCGGGGCGTGGATGAACGGCGGCAAGTTCTCGGAGGGCGCGGTCGACGGGTTGGTCGATGCGGTCGGCGGGCGGGTCGGTCAGCACATCGGCTCGCACACGACGCCGATGACGCGGGCCGAGATCGCCATGGACCTCGAGCACAAGGCGAAGCTGGTGGACGCGCGCGAGCGTGTCGACGCGCTGAAGACGGCGATCGCCGGGGGCGACGAGGCGAAGGTGAAGCGGGCGCTGCACGACGTGCTCGACCATCGCGAGGCCAAGCAGCTGATGGGTGGCGACGGCGTCGACGCGGGGCTGAAGAAGACCTACGCCGAGTTGACCCGGGAGCATCGCACCACGCCGATCTTCGAAGGCACCGCCGAGGCGCTCAATGCGCACAAGGTGCCGGGCACGGACGAGGCGCGCTTCGTGGTGCGCGGCGCCGACGGCAGCGAACGGCCGGTCCGGGCGTCGGACTTCGCCAGCGGCTCCGGCAGTGCCCACGCCGACAAGCCGGGCATGGATCTCGACCTGTACGCCAGGGAGACGATCATCGACCGGGCCAAGGGCGACGGCGGCCGACCGGCGAACCGGGCCGACGTGGAGGCGGCGGTGAAGCGGAGCTGCGAGAAGCTCGGCGTCGATCCGCACCAGCAGGAGGTCAATCTCACCGGTTCGAAGGGGCCGGAGGACTGGACCATGCGCCCGGGCGAGACCCCGGCCGAGTTCACGGCGCGGGTGCGGGCCGAGGGCCGGGTGAGCGGAGCGGAAGGGCAGGGCATCACCGAGGTCGGGAGCCACAAGCTCGTCGAGGCCGATCGGCTGCACGGCGCGGGGGCCGGGTCGTCGGCGGTGGCGGAGCAGGCGCGCGGCGTCATGAAGGATCACGGCCGGCTGATCGACGCGCTGATCGCGGGCGACGGCTCGGCGCGGGTGCCGGAGGTGTTCACGCGTCGCGACGCGACCACCGGCGAGACGCCGCTGTCGATCCTGAAGCAGATCGGCGAGGGCCGGATGCCGCCCGGCACCGGCAATGCGAAGTTCCGCGAACTGACCGGCATGGACATCCGCGAGGCGACGCCGAAGATCGCCTCGTGGGCGGAACCGCTCGGCAAATGGGGCGGCGCCATGCCGACGGCGGCGGTGCCGACGACACCGAATCTCGTCGGTCACGGCGCGGCGTCCAACCTGCAGCAGACGGTCGGCGCGGTCGTCGCCGAAACGCTGGAGAAGAGAGATGGAGGCTGAGGCGTCCTTCCCGGCGCTCGCGCTGCGGGCGAGTTCGAGCACGGCCGAGCTGGCGGCGTGGCTCGACCTGCGCGGTCGACCGGCGGGACCGATCACGCTGCGGCCGGAGGGGCCGGGCGCGATGGTCGACGCCGCCCTCCTCACCCGGTTGGAGGCGGCGGGCCTGATGGCGGAGGCCGCGCCCGACGCGGTGGCGCCCGTGCCCTCCGCCGCCGTCGCCGACGTGCTGCTCGCGCCGGGTTGCGTGGTCGAGGCGGCGATCTGGACGCCGGAGCAGGAGGGGCGGACGACCATCGCCTTTCCGGGATCGCCGATCGGCGGGGGTGGCGTGGCGATCGAGCGCGAGGGCGGACGGGTGCGGCTCTCCGCCTTCGTCGACGATCGCGCGGTGATCGCCCTGATCGAGCCGCTGCTGGCGGTTCCGCCGCCGACGGTGGCGACGCGGTTCGAGGCGCGGCTCGGGCGGGCGGCGGCGACGGTGCTGGCGGCGCTCCTCGACATGACTGCCGAGGGCGGCGGCGGGCCGCGCGGGGCTCGCGCATTCTCGGCCGGGTACGTCGGCGAGTGGTTGGGGATCTGGTGGGGCGCCTCCGCGCGCACCGGGGCGACCGGTCAGATCTTCGCGTCGACGTTCGAACCGGACCCACCGGGGGCGGAGGCGATCGCCGCCGAACTCGATCGCTTCGCCGCCGCCGGTCTCGTCGAGCGCGAGGGGGTGGATCGGTTCCGGCTCACGGTCGATCTGGTCGCGGCGAGCGGCATTCTCGCGGCGATCGGCTGTGGCTTCGACCTCCACCGGCTCGACGTCGGCGCGGACGGCACGGTGCGCGGCCGGGTGGTCCACGTGCTCGTCGGAGCGGCGGGCGCCGTCGTGTTCGAACGACTGGCGGGGGATCGCATCGGGATGCTCGCGACGGGGCGCATCGGCGTGGCGGGGGCGACGGCGTCGCTGCTCGCCGGGGCGATCGACGCGGACGGGGCGACGGGCGAGGAGGCGGGCGTCGCCGCCGCTCCACCGCCGAGCGCACCGGCTCGGACGGAGGGGCGGCCGCACCGTTTCTGCTCGTCGTGCGGCACACGGCTCGATCCCGCCTGGGCGTTCTGCGGCGGGTGCGGGGCGGCGTTGAGGTGACGAGGCTCCGCGAGGAGGCGATCGAGCGGGCGCTTCCCGCTCGGGGACGAGGGAGACGTGCCATGTCCACCATCGCGACGAGGTCGGAGATCCTGGAACGGCTCGCGCGGGCCGCCGCTGGGCAGGGGCTCGAGGTGACGAAGCGCACCGACGCCGAGCTCGCGGCGAAGCGCGAGGCGATCACGGCGAAATGGCTGCTCGGCAGCCGCAAGCTGGTCTACCGCCTGTCGCTCCGCCTCGACGAGGGCGCGCAGGTGGTGCGCTTCCGCGAGGCGACGATGGAGACGAGCCGGGGTCTGCCGCCGCCGACCTTCACGATCGAGACCGAGACGATCAGCGGGCGGACACGCTCCGGCACACGCCGCGACGTCGCGCCGGGCGGGGGCGGGGCGATCGACTACGCGGCGGCGCGCGGCGCGCTCGAGCAGGTGGCGCGCGAGGGCGGGTGGGGGTTCGTGGTGGAGATCGGTTTCCCGGCCTGACGCGGGGGGCGACCGCGCGGGGGCGAGGCTGGTGCCTCGCAGGCTCCGCTCACCGCGCCTCGGTCAGCGAGCGGAGCACCGCCTCGCTCGGCCAGCAGTCGACGGTGAGACCGGCCGACTTCTGCCAGGCGCCGACGGCGGCGCGGGTCAGCATGCCGGCCTTGCCGTCGATCTTGTCGCGATAGAAGCCGAGGCGGGTGAGGTGGCGCTGCATCGCCTCGACCGAGGCCGTGCGCAACTGCGTGGAGGCCGACCAGGGCGTGGCGAAGGGCTCGGCGCCGCCGATCCGGTCGGAGAGGTGGCCGACGAACAGCACGTAGAGGTCGGAGAAATTGTACTCCTTGATCACGAAGTAGTTCTTCGTGGTGAGGAACGACGGGCCGTGGACGCCCTCGGGCTGCAACAGCGAGGCGGGCTCGGCCCGCTCGGCCGCCGACACCCGGCGCCCGCGCACGGGCGAGAAGCCGGTGTCGATCCAGGCACCGATCGGCTGGAGGACCTCGGGCACCGCCCGAGTGCAGTCGACCTTCGCCGGGGCGCGGACCTCCCAGGCCCAGTGCACGCCGGGGCGCCAGCCCTTGTCGGCGAGCTGCTTGGCGGCGGAGGCGAGGGCGTCGGGCACCGACCGCCAGATGTCGACGCGGCCGTCGCCGTCGAGATCGACACCGTGGCCGTAGTATTCGGACGGCAGGAACTGGGTGAGCCCGGTCGCTCCGGCCCAGGAGGAGCGGAACTCGCGGCGCGCCACCACGCCTTCGCCGAGGAGCTTCAGGGCGAGGACGAATTCGGTGCGGTACTGCGCCCTGCGGCGCCCGACCCAGGCGTGGGTCGCAACCACGCGCAGGGCATCGAGGCGGTCGGCGGCGCGGCCGTAGTCGGTCTCGCGGCCCCAGATCGCCAGAACCATCGTCGCTGGAACGCCGAACTGCTCCTCGATCCGGTCGAGGGCGGCGCGGTGCTCGCGCAACAGCCGCCGCCCCTCGTTCGCCAGTCGGGCGATCGAGGCCTCCTTGACGTATTCGGCCGGGGGGCGGACGAATTCCGGCTGGGACGAGGCCCCGATCTCGGGGCGGCCGGGCAGGGCGAGATCGGGCAGGGTGAGATCGGGCTCGAGGCCGCGCGTCTCGCGCTCGAAGGTGGCGCGGGAGACGCCCGCCGCCCGGGCCTCCGGCCAGATCTCCTCGACGAAGCGGGTGAAGGCGGGATCGGCGGCGCGGGTCGGCGCCACCGCCGCCGTCGAGATCAGCAGGCCGAGAACGAGAAGGCGGAAACGGGCTGATTCTGTTGAAAAACTCGGGCGTTGCGCTGGGCGTCGATCGCTGATTCACTCGT
>JBEOKB010000190.1:0-1782 GCA_040275425.1 Siculibacillus sp.
CGAGGAGTTGGACGCTCATCGCAAGCGGGTGCTCGCCGAGCATCCGCATCTGACGCTGACCGGGCTCTACAACGTGCTCGAGCGGCTGCGGGCCGGGGTTCTGCCTGCCGATCTCGAGCCGTCCGAGCGGCGGATCTTCGACGACGGTCTCGTGCTGATCCTGAAGGAGCTGCACGACCGCCTCGACGTGGCCGTCGCCGATGCCTACGGCTGGCCGGCCGATCTCTCCGACGAGGAGATCCTCGCCCGCCTCGTCGCGCTCAACAAGGAGCGGGCGAGGGAGGAGGCGCGCGGCCTCGTGCGCTGGCTGCGCCCCGAGTATCAGATCCCGAAATTCGGCTCGGCCAAGGAAAAGGCCGAACAGCTCGAGGCGACGCTCGTCACCACCGACGCCACCGCCGCCAAGCCGGCCTATCCGGCGACCGACGCCGAGCAGACGGCGGTGGTGATGGCGGCCCTGATGGACACGCCCGCCGGTCTCGACGCGGCCGGGATCGCCGCCCGCTTCCGCAAGGGGCGCGGGATCGAAGCCAAGATCGCCGCCGTTCTGGCGGCGCTCCATCGCATGGGGCTGGCGTGGTCCGACGACGGCAGAACGTGGCGCCTGAGACGGGCGGCGTGAGGGGGAGAGAATGGCGAAATCGGTGTTGCCGCCCTTCGGGGATTTCTTCGTGCCCACCGTGCGCGCCCTGAAGGCGCGGGGCGGGTCGGCGACCATCGAGGAGATGGAGGAGGACGTCGCGGCGCTGATGAACCTCTCCGACGCCGCCCGCACCGAGCCGCACGGCGACACCGGGCGCACCCAGTTCCAATACGAGCTCGCCTGGGTGCGCACCTACCTGAAGAAGGTCGACGCCGCGACCAACTCGGCGCGCGGCGTCTGGAGCCTGACCGACAAGGGCGAGGCGCTCTCCGACGACGCCATCCGCGCCGTTCGCCAGGAGGTCGTCGGGCAACGCAAGAAGAAGCCGTCGGCGATCGGCGCGAAGGCGGACGACCTCGCGTCGACCGACGACGCCGAGGACCCCGATTGGCGCGATCGGCTGTTGGCGGTGGTCGGAGCGATGGAACCGGCGGCCTTCGAGCGGCTGTGCCAGCGGATCTTGCGCGAATCGGGCTTCACCAAGGTCGACGTGACCGGCCGCTCCGGTGACGGCGGCATCGACGGTTTCGGCGTGCTGCGCATGAACCTCGTCAGCTTCCACGTGTTGTTTCAGTGCAAGCGGTGGAGGAGTTCGGTCGGATCGGGCGTGGTGCGCGACTTTCGCGGCGCGATGGTCGGTCGGGCCGACAAGGGGCTGATCATCACCACCGCGAGCTTCACCCCCGACGCCCGCAAGGAGGCGAGCCGCGACGGGGCGCCGGCGATCGATCTCGTCGACGGCGAGACGTTGTGCGGCCTGTTGAAGGATCTGAAGCTCGGCGTGACGGTCGAACTGGTCGAGAAGATCTCGGTCGACGCGGGATTCTTCGGGGCGGTGTGAGAATCGGGGGTGGCGATCGGCGGGAGTTCGGGCGCTTCCCTGGATCGCGACTTCGAGCCGGATCTGGAGGCGACCCCGGCGCGCGCCTCGTCCGAGGCACGGCGGCGCGAACGGCGAGACCCGATGGCGGGCATTCGGCCCACCCGCCCGGGGCAGCTGCTCGATACGCCGGATCGGGCGGACGCAACCGCCCGCCCGCAGATCGTTCGCGGACCATGCAGGGGTCGAAAACGGCTCTGAACCGTGTTCTTCGGACGCTATCGGACTGTTTCGGAGGGAAAAGTGGTGCGCGGAAGGG
>JBEOKB010000191.1:0-8434 GCA_040275425.1 Siculibacillus sp.
CACCGCCGCCGTGACCGCGCCGGTGGAGGAGAAGCCGCTCTGGAAGAAGATCAATCCGTTCGGCGGCTGATCCCGCCCGAACGATCGACCGACCGACCGAGCCGACGCCGCCCGACGGGCGGCGTTCGCGTCTCGGGCGCTCGTCGCCGAATCGATCAGGCCGGGTCGGCCTCGATCGACAGAGCATGGACCCGCTCGGCCAGCTCGTCCTTCAGCGCCTCGTTGATCATGCGATGGCGCTGCACGCGGCTCTTGTCGGCGAATGCCTTCGAGGCGATCTGTATCAGGAAGTGGGTCTCGCCCTCGGCGTGATGCCCGCCGTGGCCGTGATGGCGGTCGGATTCGTCGATCACCTCCAGGAACGTCGGTGCGAAGGCGGCGGTCAGCTTGGTGATCATGCGGTCGCGATAGGTCATGGCGCCTTTCCGGTTCGTCGGTCGTTGGCGCCATGTTAACCGTCACCGTGCCGAATCGAAACCACTCGCCGTGCCGCTAAGTTCGCGCCACACGTCATCCGCGCTTGAAGGCGCGCCCCTCCGACAGCATGATTGCCCGATGTCCATGGATTTCGACCTCTTCGAACGAATTCGCGTCAAGCCCGATCCCGAATCGGTGGCGCGGAAGCGTCATCCCGCCTGCGAATGGCCGGGATGCGACGCAGCGGGCACGCACCGCGCGCCGAAGGGGCGTCTGCACGAGGGCGAGTACCACCGCTTCTGCATCGACCACGTCCGCCTCTACAACAAGTCCTACAACTACTTCTCCGGCATGGCCGACGAGGCCGTCTCCTCGTTCCAGAAGGACGCCGAGATCGGCCACCGCCCGACCTGGAAGATGGGTGTGAACCCCGATTCCCAGACCGGCCGCGCCCGCGCCGACGACTTCGAGGTCCCGCGCAACTGGTCGCGCCGCTCCGGCGATCCTCGCATCCAGTTCGGCCGCATGCGCTTCCGCGCCACCCGGCCCGAGCCGGTCCGCCGCGCCAAGCCGCTGGAGAAGAAGGCCCTCGACACCCTCGGCCTCCCCGAGAGCGCCAAGGCCGAGGAGATCCGCGCCCGCTACAAGGAACTGCTCAAGCGCCATCACCCCGACGTCAACGGCGGCGATCGCTCCTCGGAGGGCCTGCTCCAGGAGATCATCCACGCCCACAAGCTGCTGCGCGCCGCCGGTCTGTGCTGAACCCGCCGGGCCGCCCGTCGCGCGCTCCGCGCATGGAGGCCGTACCGGCGTCGCACGCGCTCACCTTCTCGCCACGCCACGACTGGTGCGCCGGCTTCCGCCCGGCTAGAGTGCCGCGACCGTAACGAACACCCGACTGCGGGCGAGACCGCCTCGCGGCTCGCAAGAGGCCCGCCGGAAGGGACGGAGGGAAGATGAACGAACCCGTGAAGACCGCCGGCCTGCCCGACAAGATGATCTCCGTGAAGGAGACCTTCGGTTTCGAGAGCAACCTGATGGTCCCGGCCTATTCGATCGCGGACGAGCACGTCCCCGATCTCGATCCGGACTATCTGTTCGATCGCGACACCACCCTCGCCATTCTCGCCGGCTTCGCCAAGAACCGCCGCGTGATGGTCACCGGCTTCCACGGCACCGGCAAGTCGACCCACATCGAGCAGGTGGCGGCGCGACTGAACTGGCCCTGCGTGCGCGTCAACCTCGACAGCCACATCTCCCGCATCGACCTGATCGGCAAGGACGCCATCGTCGTGCGCGACGGGATGCAGGTGACCGAATTCCGCGACGGCATCCTGCCCTGGGCCTACCAGAACAACGTCGCCCTGGTCTTCGACGAATACGACGCCGGTCGCCCGGACGTGATGTTCGTCATCCAGCGCGTGCTGGAGTCCTCCGGCCGCCTGACGCTGCTCGATCAGAACCGCGTCATCCGCCCGCATCCCTCGTTCCGCCTGTTCGCCACCGCCAACACCATCGGCCTCGGCGACACCTCCGGCCTCTACCACGGCACCCAGCAGATCAATCAGGCCCAGATGGACCGCTGGTCGATCGTCACTTCGCTGAACTACCTGCCGCACGACGAGGAGGTCGGCATCGTCCTGGCCAAGGCCAAGCACTTCGAGAACCCGGAAGGCCGCGACATCGTCGGCAAGATGGTCCGCGTCGCCGACATGACCCGCAACGCCTTCGTCCAGGGCGAGCTGTCGACGGTCATGAGCCCGCGCACGGTGATCACCTGGGCCGAGAACGCCGAGATCTTCGGCGACGTCGGCTTCGCGCTGCGCGTGACCTTCCTCAACAAGTGCGACGAGACCGAGCGCCCCAAGGTGGCCGAGTTCTATCAGCGCTGCTTCGGCAAGGACCTGCCCGAGAGCGCGATCAACGTGGTTCTCACCTGAGGCGAGACGAGAGGACGGAGCGCCCATGCGGATCTGCGACCGACGCTCCCTGCTCGCCCTGTTGGTCGCAGGCGCACTCCCGCCCGCCCCGGTCTTCGCGCGCGAACCGGCGATCGCCCATCTCGTGGGGTCCGTCCGCCAGCGCTCGCGACGTCGCCTTCTCGCCGCCGTCGATCGCGCCGAGAAGGGGCTCCTCGCTCTCGACGTCGTCTTCCGCGACGGCGAGCTCGGCGAGGTCACCGACGCCGACCCGGTCGACGGGACGAAGGCCCGCGACATCGCCGTCTACTCCGACGACGATCCCTCCGGCCGCAGTCTCACCACCCATCTGATCGTCGTCGGCGGGTGGCGGGACGTGGACGTCGAGCACACGGCGGTGCGCGGCCTGTTCGAGGTCCGTACGACCGAGCTGCGCCGCGCCTACGTCCACTACGAACTGAAGTGCATCTCCGACGATCCCCGGCCGACCGAGCCGAAGCGGACGTTCGTGAAGACGGATCTGAAGTGATGGCTCCCAAGGACAAGTCCCCGCCGCCGAACGAGCCGTTCAAGCAGGCACTGACCGCGACCATGCGGGCGATCTCGCGCGTCGGCGATCTCGAGGTCGCCTTCGGCGCCGACCGCCCCGTGGTCACCGGCCACACCGCCCGCCTGCCCGAGCCGACCCGCAAGCTCACCCGCGCCGAGGCCGCGATCCTGCGCGGCCAGGCCGACGCCATGGCGCTGCGCCTCGCCGTCCACGACGCGAGCGTCCACCGCGCCTACATGCCCGAGGGCGCCGACGCCCGCGCCGCCTGGGAGGCGGTCGAGCAGGCCCGCTGCGAGGCCATCGGCGCCCGCCGCATGGCCGGCGTCAGGGCCAACCTCGCCGCCAGCCTCGAGGCCCGCTACGCCAAGTCCGGCGCCGCCGACGTCTCCGAGATCGCCGACGCCCCCCTCGCCGACGCCCTCGCCCTGCTGGTGCGAGAGCGCCTGACGGGGCAGGCCCCGCCCGCCTCCGCCGGCCGCATCGTCGATCTGTGGCGCCACCGCATCGAGCACAAGGCAATGACCGCCCTCGAACGCCTCGAGGGCGCCGTCGAGGACCAGAAGGCCTTCGCCCACGTCGTCCGCGACATTCTCGCCGCCCTCGACATGGCCGAGGAACTGGGCGAGGACCCCGACCAGAACGAGGAGGAGGAGGGCGGCGACGAGAACCAGGGCGCCAACGAGGATCCCGCCGGCCAGCCCGAGCAACAGGACGGCTCCGACCGCTCCGAGGCCTCGGCTTCCGAGAGCGCCGGCGACGACCAGGAGGAGGGCGACGCCGAGGCCGCCGACGGCTACGCCGACGAGACCGTCGAGGACGACGGCTCCGAGACCGAGGCCGCCTCCGAGGCCCGCCGCCCCGAGCATCCGCTCTCCAACAAGCCGCCGATCGACGACTACAAGGTCTTCACCCCGCGCTTCGACGAGATCGTCCACGCCGAGGACCTGTGCGACGTCGCCGAGCTGGAGCGCCTGCGCGGCTATCTCGACAAGCAGCTCGCCCCCCTGCTCGGCGCGGTCGCCCGCCTCGCCAACCGCCTCCAGCGCAAGCTGATGGCCCAGCAGAACCGCTCGTGGATGTTCGACCTCGAGGAGGGCGTGCTCGACACCGCCCGCCTCACCCGCGTCGTCATCGACCCGATGGCGCCCCTGTCGTTCAAGCGCGAGCGCGACACCGACTTCCGCGACACCATCGTCACCCTGCTGATCGACAATTCCGGCTCGATGCGCGGCCGCCCGATCACCGTGGCGGCGACCTGCGTCGACATCCTCGCCCGCACGCTGGAGCGCTGCGGCGTCAAGGTCGAGATCCTCGGCTTCACCACCCGCGCCTGGAAGGGCGGTCAGTCGCGCGAGGCCTGGCTCCAGGCCGGCAAGCCCGCCACGCCCGGCCGCCTCAACGACCTGCGCCACATCGTCTACAAGGCGGCCGACGCCCCGTGGCGCCGCTCGCGCCGCAACCTCGGCCTGATGATGCGCGAGGGCCTCCTCAAGGAGAACATCGACGGCGAGGCGCTGACCTGGGCCCACGAGCGCCTGCTCTGCCGCCCCGAGAGCCGCCGCATCCTGATGATGATCTCCGACGGCGCCCCGGTCGACGACTCGACGCTGTCGGTCAACCCCGGCAACTACCTCGAGCGCCACCTGCGCCGGGTGATCGAGGAGATCGAGACCCGCTCGCCGGTCGAGCTGATCGCCATCGGCATCGGCCACGACGTCACCCGCTACTACAAGCGCGCCGTCACCATCGTCGACGCCGAGGAGCTCGCCGGCGCCATGACCGATCAACTCGCCTCGCTGTTCGACGAGAAGGCTCGCGACGAGCCGATCGGACGCGGCCGCGGCCGGAGACGGGCGTGAAGCGCCTGCGCCTCGGCCTCGCGCTCGCCCTCTCGCTCGCGCCGACCCTCCTGGTCGGCCCGATCGACCGCCGCCCGAGCGCCGATCTCCAGGCCCGCGAGAGCGAACCGCGCATCGCCGTCGACGCCCGTCCCATCGTCGACTTCCGCCCCTCCGAACCCGGCCGCGCCCGTTTCGGCGCGCTCGAGTTCGTCGGCGGCCTCGTCCTCTCCTCGCGCGACCGCCGCTTCGGCGGCCTCTCGGCCCTGCGCACCCGCGACCACGGCCGCGAACTGCTCGCCGTCACCGACGAGGGCTCCTGGTTCACAGCCCGCCTGGAGACCGATGCCGCCGGCCGCCCGGCCCGCGTGATCGACGCCCGCATCGCCCCCCTCCGTGACGAACGCGGCCACCCGCTTCGCGGCAAGCGGCACATCGACGCCGAGGGCCTGACCTTCCATGACGGCGCGGGCGGCGTCGAGGTCCTGGTCGGCTTCGAGCGCGATCACCGCGTCCTCGCCTATGCCGCTCCGACTCTTCCCGACCTGCTCGACGCCCCCGGACGGCACCTCGCCGGTCTACCTTCGGCGATCCGTGACCTCCGCTCCAACGAGGGTCCGGAGGCGATCGCCGAGCACCCCTCCGGCGCCCCGCTGATCCTGATCGCCGAGACCGCTCGGCACGGCACCGACCGCATCCCCGCTTGGATCGTCGGCGGCCCGCGCCCCGGCGCCTTCGAGCTCGTCTCACCCGACGGCTTCGCCGCCACCGACGCCGCCCATCTCCCCAACGGCGATCTCCTGGTGCTCCAGCGCGCCGTGCACTTCCCCTTTCGCGTGAAGATGCGCCTCGTCCGCATCGCCGCCGCCGAGCTGCGCCCCGGCGCCGTCGTCGCCGGAGAAGAACTGCTCGCCGCCGACGGTTCGCACGAGATCGACAACATGGAAGGGCTCGCGGTCGACACCGCGCCCAACGGCTCGACCGTGCTCACGCTCGTGTCGGACGACAACTTCTCCTCGCTGCAACGAACCCTGCTCCTGCGCTTCCGCCTGCCCCCGACCCGCTGAAATCTCCACGCGGTTAACCGTTCCATAAGGTTACCGGATCACAAATGGAGACACACCGGACCCCTCGAGGGGCTCCGGACGACAACGTCGGTAGGGTGCGTGCTCCCGCTCGGGGAGACCGGAGGTGTTCAGTATGTTTGCCCGACGCCAATCTCTCGGCGGTACGACCGCTCTCGGTCTGGCGATGCTCGCCGGCGCCTCCGTGTGGTCGCCCGCCGTCGCCGAGACGTCGATCCAGGCCACCTACGCCGCCACCCTGGCCGGCTTCCCCGTCGGCTCGGGCACGCTGAACTTCGAGGTCGCGCCGAACGGCGACTTCCGCGCCGGCATCGACGCCCAGGTGCGCGGCCTCGCCACCATCGTCGCCAATCGCTCGGCCTCCGCGATCACCTCCGGCCGCGCCGCCAAGGACGTCACCTCGCGCGACTATCGCCTGCAGATCGACGGCGGGCCCGAGCCCAACCACGTCGACATGGTCTTCTCCGGCAATGCCGTGAAGCAGCTCTCGGCCACCGAACTGCACTATCCCGGCTGGGATCGCCGCGTGCCGCTCCTGCCCGAGCACAAGAAGGGCGTGATCGACCCGCTCGCCGCCTTCGTCCTGCCGGTGGCGCCCGGTCGCGAGGCGATGGATCAGGCCAACTGCGATCACACCGCCAAGGTGTTCGACGGTCGCGTGCGCTACGACCTGCGCATGACCTACGGCACCAAGATGGAAGTGCAGGGCAAGGAGGGCTACTCCGGCCCCGCCCTGGTCTGCGCCATCGCCTATCGCCCGATCGCCGGCTATCGCCCGCTGTCGCCGGCGGAGGAGAAGTTCGAGCGCAACCTCGAATTCTCGATCTGGTTCGTGCCGGTCGAGGGCGCGGGCGTTCTCATCCCCTACAAGGTCGTGGTCGGCACGCCCGTGGGCCTGCTCCAGGTCTATGCCCATTCGTTCAACGTCAAGGGCACCCGCACCGCCGAGGACACCACCGCCTCCATCCCGGCCACCACCCGCAAGCGCTGACGCCGGGAACGGCCCCGCTCCCAGAAACGAGAAGAGCCCCGGATCGCTCCGGGGCTCTTCTCGTTTCGAATGTCTGCGACGATCGTGGCCGGATCGGCGCTCACGCCGCGGCGATCACCCGATCGGGGATCGGCCACAGCACGTTCATCAAGAGCCGGTAGGGCACCAGGAACAGCCCGGCGAACCCGAGCTTGACCGCGAAGTCGGCGATCGCCCAGCTGACCCAGCGCGCGCTCTCCACCGTGAAGGTGCCGAGCAGCGCCGCGCTCTCGCCGGCGAAGGCGTCCGCCTCGCCGAGGACGGCGAAGCCGCCGGCGAAGGCGAGCGAGAAGAACACCGTCGTGTCGGTGGCCGAGCCGAGCAGAGAGCCGACGAACGGCGCCTTCCACCAGCCCGAACGCCGCAGCCGGTCGAACACCGTCACGTCGAGCAGCTGGCCGATCAGGAAGGCCGACGCCGATGCCACCGCGATGCGCGGCGTCGCCAGCACCATCGACAGCACCACCGCCATCACGAAGCCGACCACGATCACCCGACGCGCCATCGACACGCCGAAGCGGCGATTGGTGAGGTCGGTGACCAGAAAGGCCGCCGGATAGGTGAAGGCGCCCCAGGTCAGGAGATCGGCGAGGTCGAGCGAGCCGAGCGTCGCCTGCACCGGATACTGGACCGCGATGTTCGACGACACCACCACCAGCACCATCGCCGCGATCGCGGTCGCCCAGGCCGAACGCGGAACGCCGCCCGCGGAGGCTCCGGGGGCGGCGGCGTCGGTCACGCGGACCGAAGCGTCGGGGGTGTTCACGCAGCCGCCTTGGCGGCCTGCGCCTGAGCGATCTGGCGCTTCAGCTGGCGCGCGCGCAGGCTGAGCTCGAGATCCGCGGCCTTCGCCAGGAACGCGTCGAGACCACCGCGATGCTCGACCGAACGCAGCGCGTGCGCGGTGATGCGCAGACGGACGCTCTGGCCGAGAGTGTCGGAGATCAGGGTCACGTTGACCAGATTCGGCAGGAAGCGCCGACGGGTCTTGTTGTTGGCGTGGCTGACGTTGTTCCCGGTCAGCACCGCCTTGCCGGTCAGTTCGCAGCGACGAGCCATGAGTTCACATCCTTTGCGCGGTCGGTCCCGAGGAACGGAGCCGAATTCCACGTCTCACGAGGGGTCGGAAAAGTTGCTCTCCTATAAGGTCGGCGCCGTCCGTCGTCAAGTCGCCGCGACCTTTTCCCCGCCGTCTCTCTCCTTCGCCGTGAAAACGCCCCGTTCGCCCCCGAGCCTTCGCAGCGTCACTCCTCCGTTCGACGAGGCGGCGCCATGCGCGACATCGCACTTCGCATCGATCTCACCCGCCTCGTCGCCCCCCTCGCCGCCACCGCGATGCTCGGCCTCGCCCTGCCCGCCGCCGCCGGTCCCGCCTCGCGCCTGGCCTATTCGGTCTCGCTCGCCGGCTTCCCCATCGCCCGCGCCGACCTTTCCCTCGCCGACGCCGGTGGCCGCTATTCCCTCGCGGTCGACTGGCGCACCGCCGGTCTCGCCTCGGTCTTCGCCGCCCAGCGCGGCGAGGCCGCCGCCGGTGGACGCCTCGGCGCCGCCCGCCCCCTGCCCGCGAGCTATCGCCTCGCCGGTGGCGATCCGGC
>JBEOKB010000192.1:0-3470 GCA_040275425.1 Siculibacillus sp.
ATCAGCGCCTGACCGGCGCGCGGGCCGGGGCCCCAGGCGACGAAACGGGCGGGATCGCTCGCGGCGGCGGTCGTGCCGGGGGCGGGCGGCCGCGCCGCGCGCACCAGTTCGAGGATCGCCTCGACCACGCTCTCGCCGACCGGCATAAGCCGCACCAGGGCCTGGAGATCGCGGAGTTCGTCGGGGTCGAGCACGGTGACGGCGCGATCCTGCTCGGCGCCGGTGGTGGCGAGCAGGATGCGGCGCTCGGTGTCGCGGTCGGGCCAGTCGACGTCGATCTGCATCAGGAAGCGGTCGAGCTGGGCCTCGGGCAGGGGATAGGTGCCCTCCTGCTCGAGCGGGTTCTGGGTGGCGAGGACGTGGAACGGGCGGGGCAGGTCGTGGGGCGTGCCGGCGACGGTGACGTGGGCCTCCTGCATGGCCTGGAGCAGCGCCGACTGGGTGCGCGGGCTGGCGCGGTTGATCTCGTCGGCCATCAGCAGCTGGGCGAAGATCGGCCCCTTGACGAAGCGGAACGAGCGGGTGCCGTCGGCGGCCTGGTCGAGCACTTCCGAGCCGAGGATGTCGGAGGGCATCAGGTCGGGAGTGAACTGGACGCGGCGGGTGTCGAGGCCGAGGACGACGCCGAGCGTCTCCACCAGTCGGGTCTTGGCGAGGCCGGGCACGCCGACGAGCAGGCCGTGGCCGCCGGAGAGCAACGTCACCAGCGTGCGCTCCACCACGCGTTCCTGGCCGAAGATCACGCGGCCGATGCTCGCGCGCACCGCGGCGAGGCGGTCGATCGCCCGTTCCACGCGGGCGAGAATCGCGCCCGTCTCGTCCATCGTCGTGCTCTCGGCCATTCCGGGCTTTCCTGCTGATCGCTTCCCTGTCGCGCCCGAGTTTGACAGGATCGCGCGGGCGGCGCATCCCGAAACACGTCGGCGATCGGAGTGACGACGCGCGCGACCACGGAACGAGGGCGATGGCGAACACCAGCGACGGCACGGCGAGGGAACCCGACGGCGGGGTGGCGGGGCGGATCACGGCGGCGCTCGGGCGGGTCGCGGGCACGCGCGGCCCGGCGCCGGTCGAGCGCTGGAATCCGCCGTTCTGCGGCGACATCGACATGCGCATCGCCGCCGACGGGTCCTGGCACTACTGCGGGTCGCCGATCGGGCGGGAGGCGATGGTGCGGCTGTTCGCCTCGGTGCTGCGGCGCGACGAGGACGGGAAGACCTATCTCGTCACACCTGTGGAGAAGTGCGGCATCACGGTCGAGGACGTGCCGTTCCTGGCGGTCGAGCTGACCAGCGAGGGCGAAGGGGAGGGGCGCACCATCGGATTTCGCACCAACGTCGGCGACACGGTGGTGGTCGACGCCGACCATCCGCTGCGGTTCGCGCGCGATCCGCTCAACGGCGGGCTCAAGCCCTACGTGCTGGTGCGCGGGCGGCTGGAGGCGCGGCTGACGCGCTCGGTGCTGCACGATCTGGTCGAGGCGGGCGCGACGCGCGAGATCGACGGGGTGGCGTGGTTCGGGGTGTGGAGCGCGGGCCGGTTCTTCCCGGCGGCGCGGGTCGACGAGATCGGGGAGGAGGCATGAGTCCACGGTTCGATGCCGACGCCTTCGTCGATCTGATCCGGCCGCATCTGGTCGGTGACGCGCGGCTGCTGCCGGCCGAGGCGCCGTTCGGCGACGTGACGCTCAATCCGTCGCTGGCGGCGGGGATGGTCGGACGTCGGCTCAAGGACGCCGCCGTGCTGGTGCCGGTGGTGACGCGACCGGGCGAGGCGGGGGTGATCCTGACGCTGCGCACCGACCATCTCTCCTCGCACGCGGGGCAGGTGGCCTTTCCCGGCGGCAAGATCGACCGCGAGGACGACGGGCCGATCGCCACGGCGCTGCGCGAGGCGGAGGAGGAGATCGGGCTCGATCGGGCCGACGTGCTGCCGCTCGGCTGCTTTGCGCCCTACGCCTCCAATTCGGGCTATCGGATCGTGCCTGTGGTGGCGCTGGTGCGGCCGGACGCGCGGCTCGCGGCCAATCCGCACGAGGTGGCCGACGTGTTCGAGGTGCCGCTCGGCCACTTGATGAGCGGGGCCAATCATCGGGTCGCCGGGAGGGTCTGGCAGGGGCACCAGCGATATTTCTATGAAATGCCGTGGCGGGATCGCTATATCTGGGGTGTGACGGCGGGGATCGTTCGGCAGATCTTCGAGCGGACCTACGGGGCCGACGCCCCTCCCGCCGTCGGGACGCCGTGATCGCCGAGACGGCGCGTCAGCGGCCGAGGAGACCACATGCTGCGGCTCGTACTCATTCAGGTCTCGCTGTTCGCGGCGCCCTTCCTCCTGTGGGTGCTGTGGGCGCTGGTACGGCGGCGCGGACTCGCGACGTGGCGGAGCGAGGCGCCGACGGCGGGGCTGGCGATCGCCGGGCTCGCGCTGGTGATCGCCTCGCTGGTGTGGCTGGCGGTGTTCGAGGGCGGATCCTCCCAGGGCACCTACGAGCCGGATCGGTTCGAGAACGGTCGCCTGGTCCCCGGGCGGATCAGATGAGACGGGCGGCGACCGAGACGCGCATCTCGGCCCCCTGGCTCGACGATCCGCGCCTCGCCCGCCTGTTCGCCGCGATCGAGCGCGAGGGCGATGCCGCCTACGTGGTCGGCGGTGCGGTGCGCAACACGCTGCTCGACCTTCCGGCGGGCGACGTCGACGTCGCCACCACGGCGTTGCCGGAGGCGGTGACGGCGCGGGCGCGGGCGGCGGGACTGAAGCCGGTGCCGACCGGCATCGACCACGGCACGGTGACGGTGGTGGTCGAGGGGCATCCGTTCGAGGTGACCACGCTCCGGCAGGACGTGGCGAGCCACGGACGGCACGCCACTGTGGCGTTCGGGCGCGACTGGTCGGTCGACGCCCACCGGCGCGACTTCACCATGAACGCGCTCTATGCCTCGCTCGACGGGGTGGTGCACGACTTCGTCGACGGCATCGCCGACTGTCGGGCCGGGCGGGTGCGGTTCATCGGCTCGGCGGCGCGGCGGATCGAGGAGGACTATCTGCGCATCCTGCGCTTCTTCCGTTTTCATGCCGCCTACGGGCGCGGGCCGCTCGACGCCGAGGGGCTCGCCGCGGCGATCGCGGCGCGCGAGGGGCTGGCCGGGCTGTCGGCGGAGAGGATCGGGCAGGAGACGCTCAAGCTGATGCCGGCGATCGGGGCGCCGGTGACGGTGGCGGCGATGAGCGATGCCGGGCTGCTCCAGCGGGTGCTGGGGCGGGCGGCCGATCTCGGCGCCTTCGCGCGGCTGCACGCGCTCTCGAACGCGGGTGGGCGACCGGCACGGGCGGCGGGCGAGGCGGTGGTGTTCCTGACGGCGCTGGCGGGGTGGACCGAGGGCGACGCGATCGCGCTCGGCGAGCGGCTGCGGTTGTCCAACGCGGCGCGCGATCGGGCGGTGGCGGCGACGCGGGCGGCGCGTGCGGTC
>JBEOKB010000193.1:0-3987 GCA_040275425.1 Siculibacillus sp.
CAGCCCGGCCAGCGGCACGCCGGAGAAGGTGGTGGTGCTGGAGGTGGCGCTGGTTCTGAAGCGGCATTTCGAGGCGACGGGGCGCTACGAGGTGCATCTGACGCGGACGGCGGACGTGTTCGTCGGGCTGGGCGAGCGGGTGGCGGCGGCGCGGGCGCTGAAGGCCGATCTGCTGCTGTCGGTCCACGCCGACGCCGAATACGACCATTCGGTGCGCGGAGCGACGGTCTATACGCTGGCGGAGAAGGCCTCGGACGCGCAGGCGGCGGCGCTGGCGGCCAAGGAGAACCATTCCGACGCCATCGCCGGGCTGATCGCCGAAGCGGCCGAGCCCGACGTCGCCGACATCCTGGCCGATCTGACCCGGCGGGAGACGCGGCAGTTCAGCCATCTGCTGGCGCGCGACATTCTCGACGAGTACCGGCGCAACGGACGGCTGGTGAAGGGGGCGGCGCATCGGCAGGCGGGACTCCGGGTGCTGCGCGCGCCGGACGTGCCCTCGGTGCTGGTGGAGGTCGGCTTTCTCTCCAACAAGGAGGACGAGGCGGCGATGAATTCGGCCGAATGGCGCGACGCCACCGCGCGCTCGCTGATCAACGCGGTCGACCGCTTCTTCGCGGCGCAGGGCAAGGGCGAGGAGCCGGCGCGGTGAGCGCGGTCACGCAGGTGTGGGCAGACGCGCCCCAGCTTCGCCACAAACTTGAAAAACAAAGGCGACGCGCCTAAAGCTCGGCGGGCGATCTCGCCGGGCGGCGGTGAGGTCGCGGGCGGAGATTCGCTCTCGCCTGCGGGCGGCACGAGCGAGGCGGAGGCCACGGCCTCTCGCGGAGGATCGATCGCCGCTCGAGCGGCGGCGACATCGAACGGGCGGAATCGTCGATCAGAATCGCGTGGACGGGCGTTCGGGTTCGAACGGCGCGCGCGGTTTCGATCGGGGATCCGCGAGGCTGGGCGCGGCGCGGGATGCGTCGGCGCCGCGAGGAAGAGCGGGCGGCATGTTCCTGGTTCGGTTCATCGGTTACCTGTTCGGCATCGGCACCGTGGTGGTGCTGGTCGCGGCGGCGGGCGTCTATCTCGCCTACAAGCACGCGGCGGCCGATCTGCCCGACTACACGGCGCTCAAGAACTACGAGCCGCCGGTGATGAGCCGCGTGCACGCGGCCAACGGCGAACTCGTGGCCGAATACGCCTCCGAACGGCGGCTGTTCCTGCCGAGCCAGGCGATTCCGCAGGGGCTGAAGAACGCCTTCCTGTCGGCCGAGGACAAGAACTTCTACGAGCACACCGGCCTCGATCCGGAAGGAATCGTGCGCGCGGCGATCGTGTCGGTGCAGAACAAGCTCGCCGGCAAGCGTCCGCAGGGCGCCTCGACGATCACCCAGCAGGTGGCCAAGAACTTCCTGCTCACCAACGAGCAGACCTTCGAGCGCAAGATCAAGGAAGCCATCCTGGCGATGCGCATCGAGGCGACCTACACGAAGGAAGAGATCCTCGAGCTCTACATGAACCAGATCTATCTGGGCATCGGAGCCTACGGGGTGGCGGCGGCGTCGCTGCTCTACTTCGACAAGTCGGTGCACGAGCTGTCGATCGCCGAAGCGGCCTATCTGGCGGCGCTGCCCAAGGGGCCGAACAACTATCACCCGTTCCGTCACACCGAGGCGGCGATCGCCCGGCGCAACTGGGTGATCGGGCAGATGGCGGTCAACAACTTCATCACGCCCCAGGAGGCGGAGAAGGCCAAGGCCGAGCCCTTGAAGGTGGTGCCGCGCACCACCGGCGCCCACATCTTCGCCGCCGACTACTTCGCCGAGGAGGTGCGCCGTCAGCTGATCGAGCGCTACGGCGAGAAGGGCCTCTATCAGGGCGGCCTGTCGGTGCGCACGACGCTCGATCCGCGTCTGCAGCAGCTGGCGCGCAAGGCGCTGGTCAAGGGGCTGGTCAACTTCGACATGGACAGCGGCTGGCGCGGGCCGGTGAGCAGGCTCACCTATTCGGGCGACTGGGGGCCGAAGCTGGCCGAGGTCAAGGCGCTCGGCGACGTGCCGGAATGGCGGCTGGCCGTGGTGCTGTCGGTCGCCGACCAGGAGGCGATCATCGGGCTGCAGCCGCACAAGCTGATCACCGGCGAGGTCTCGACCGAGCGCGAGCGCGGCGTGATCCCGGCCGATCAGGCCAAGTGGGCCAACCGTTGGGCCGAGGGCGCCAAGCGCACGGCGATCGGGCGCGGCATGGCCGGCATTCTGATGCCGGGCGACGTCGTCTACGTCGAGAAGACCGGCACGGGCGCGTCCGACCGGCAGACCTATCGCCTGCGTCAGGTGCCGGAAGTGGCCGGAGCGATCGTGGTGATGGATCCGCACACCGGGCGGGTGCTGGCGACCACCGGCGGCTTCTCCTTCGCCGAGAGCGAGTTCAACCGCGCCACCCAGGCGTGGCGGCAGCCGGGGTCGTCGTTCAAGCCGTTCGTCTACGCGGCGGCGCTCGACAACGGCTACACGCCGTCGTCGCTGGTGCTCGACGGGCCGATCGAGATTCAGGCCGGGCCGGGGCAGCCGGTGTGGAAGCCGGAGAACTATTCGGCGAAGTTCTACGGCCCCTCGACGCTGCGGGTGGGCATCGAGCAGTCGCGCAACACCATGACGGTGCGGCTGGCCAAGGACATGGGCATGCCGCTGGTGGTGGAGTACGCCAAGCGGTTCGGCATCTACGAGGATCTCGGCGCCTATCTGCCGATGTCGCTCGGCGCGGGCGAGACCACGGTGCTGCGGTTGACCGGCGCCTACGCGACCATCGCCAACGGCGGGCGCAAGGTGAAGGCGAGCTTCATCGACCGCATCCAGGACCGCTACGGCAAGACCATCTTCAAGCACGACGGTCGGGTGTGCGAGGGCTGCGACGCGCCGAAGTGGGCCAAGCAGCCGGAGCCGGAACTGATCGACGAGCGCGAGCAGGTGCTCGATCCGATGACCGCCTATCAGATCACCTCGATCATGGAGGGCGTGATCCAGCGCGGCACGGCGACGGTGCTGTCCGATCTCAAGCGGCCGATCGCCGGCAAGACCGGCACCACCAACGACGAGAAGGACGTGTGGTTCGTCGGCTATACGCCGGACCTCGTGGCGGGCGTCTATCTCGGCTACGACAAGCCGCGCCATCTCGGCCACGGCGTGTCGGGCGGTCACACCGCCGCACCGGTGGTGCGCGACTTCTTCGCCGAGGCGCTGAAGGACACGTCGGCGGTGCCGTTCCGCGTGCCGCCGGGCATCCGGCTGGTCGCGGTCAACCGGGCGACCGGCATGCGCGCGTCGCCGGGCGACGGCGGGGCGATCATGGAGGCGTTCAAGCCGGGTACGGCGCCGCCGGACACCTATTCGGTGATCGGCGTCGACGGCGAGGAGTTCGGCCGGTCGCAGCGCGTGACGCCCGAGCAGGAGCGCGGGCTGCAGCAGGGCGGGCTCTACTGAGCCCACACCTCGCGATCGATACGACGTGCGACGGCGCCCTCGGGGCGCCGTTCGCGTTTCCGGAGGGCCGCGCTCACCCGCGCACGGCGATGCGCGAGCGGCCGAGACCGGCGCGCTCGACCGCGATGCGCACGGGGATGCGCTCCTGCATCGCGGCGACGTGGGAGATCACCCCGACCTTGCGGCCCTCGCTCTGGAGGCTCTCCAGCGCGTCGATGGCGACGTCGAGGGTGGCGGCGTCGAGCGAGCCGAAGCCCTCGTCGATGAACAGCGTGTCGACGAACGAACGCCGCCCCTCGAGGCCGGACAGCGCCAGCGCCAGGGCGAGCGAGGCGAGGAAGCGCTCGCCGCCCGACAGCGAGCGGGTCGAGCGCATCTCCTCGCCCATGTCGCGATCGACGATGGCCAGACCCAGACCCTCGGTGCGGGTGAGGCGGTAGCGCGGGTTGAGTGTGGCGAGGTGGCGCCCGGCGAGCGCGCACAGCCGGTCGAGGGTGAACCCCTGACGGGCGGCGGGATC
>JBEOKB010000194.1:0-4328 GCA_040275425.1 Siculibacillus sp.
CGCGAGGTGCTGCGCGAGCGCCCGGCGCCGGGGCTCCGGCTCGGCGCGCGGTGACGAACATCGACCGCAACAGAGAGCCCAAGGCAAGTTCCGCTTCTATCCTTTTTTCACTAAACGACAATCCACTTGATTGCCACTTCTGCGAATTTTAGCCTGAGTTGCATCAGTGATTCATAGTTTCGGAAACCATCCCGATGAGCGGAAAAGAAATTGAGCCTGTAGCCTTTTTAAGTTATGCGCATCTCGATGATGCGGGAGCGGCGAAAGAAATTTCAAACTTCCATGATTGCATGCAAACAGAGCTAAGAATTCAAACAGGAAAGAATGTTCATATATTCTTTGACAGGAAGAGTATTTCTTGGGGAAAGCGCTGGAGTGACTTCATATCTCATGGAATCGGCAAATCTGCCTTTCTTATTCCAATCATAACTCCCGCATACCTCAACAGCAAGTCATGCAAAGAAGAATATATTCAGTTCGAAGAAGTTGAGCGGCGCATTGGCAGGAAAGACCTTGTCCTTCCAATTTATTATGTGAAGTGCCATGCGATAGAACACCAGAAAGATAGAGATCCTTTTATTGATCGCCTCTTTAGTCGACAGTACCGTGATTGGCGAAAATTGAGACACAAACCTTTTGATAGCCCCGATATTATGTCAGAATTCTCTGATCTAACCTCAGCTATGGCTGAAACGCTTGCGGAATTAGGAGACATGCTAGCCCTCGATAACAACAAGAGAAGCGAGAAAATAAGCGAAACAAGAGCAAGCAACGATTCTATCGATGAAATCCTCTCTAGGCCAATAACACTTGACAATCTTGTAATATACCAAACTGTAAAGTACCCAGGACTCCCCGTGTCGCTGTACTGGACCACAGAGACACTGAATGATATAAATTCTTTAAGATATAAAACTATCTATGATATAGAAAAGATTATCAATTTATCCTCAAGGAAAATCAATGAATACGCAGCACTGCGCCCAGAACTATTCAGATATGCAACGGATTATATGACCAAGTCCCTAACTTTCGTCGATGCGGAATTCAGAAGCCGTCATAGCAATAGTCCAGAGACCATCGCGGCCGCACTGCAAGCCAACATCAGCCTATAGCCAGCAGTTCCTTCACCACCCTGGTCACCGGCACGTGGCCGTAGAGGTCGGTGTTGGTGTGGTGCCAGGCGTCGGGGACGGTGACGGCGGCGGGGGCCTCGCGGCGCATGGCGAAGTCGCCGATCAGGTCCCAACGACCGATCGCCTCGGTGACGTGCCGACACGAGCGCGGCATCTTCACCCGCGCCGAGATCTGGATGATCGCCACGCTCTCGCCGACCGCGTCGGAGCGGGCGCGATCCTCGCGCTGGAGCGAATAGAGCGCGTCGGCGACGACGAGGTTGCCCTTGGAGTGACCGATGATGCGGGCGATCTTCGCGCGCGGGTCGCGCAGGAGGGTGGTCAGGGTCTCGGCGTCGCGGTCGGTGTGGTGGGTGTCGGTGTCGGTGAGGGCGGTGCCCTCCTCGGCGGCGCGGACCCAGTCGAGCGAATGGTCGAGGCGGGTCCACAGATCGTAGAGGCCGTCGAGACCGGCGGCCCAGGAGAAGCCACCGGCGGCCTCGGTGATCAGATCGGCGAGACCGTAGCCGGAGACGATCGCCGCGACCGGGCGGCCGAGCGCGTCGGCGACGTTGCGGGCGAAGGCGGCGGTGCCGAGCGCGGAGGAGCCGACGCCGGCCACCGTCACGGTGTCGAGGTCGCCACCGCCCGCGGCGAAGAAGTCCTCGACCCCGGCGCAGACGCTCAAGGCCTCGCCGCCGCTCGGCGGCACGATCAGGATCGCGCCCTCCCCGGCCTTCCACGGCGCGAGGTTCAGCGCCTCGTCGTGGCGCACCACCTTGACGTCGTAGAACAGCGCGTCGAGCAGGACGTTGCGCTGATGCAGCACGCCGAGGAAGGCGGCGGAGGAGGGAAAGCCGAACAGGCGCCACGGCAGCATGGCGGCGCGGCTGAACTGCGCGAGGCCGATCGAGAAGGGATTGTCGGTCATGCGCTGGTGTCCTCGCCTCGAAACGAGCTCGATCATAACGCCGCGTTCGCGCCGATGCCACTTCGCACTCGCACGCGTCCCCGTTCGCGGGGGCGAACTTTCGGGCGAGACGTCAGCCCGCCGAGGGGCGGCGGGCATACCAGTCGGTCGTTCGATTGACGATCGCCACCACCGACAGCATCACCGGCACCTCGATCAGCACGCCGACCACGGTGGCCAGCGCGGCGCCGGAGGAGAAGCCGAACAGCGACACCGCGGCGGCGACCGCCAGTTCGAAGAAGTTCGAGGCGCCGATCAGGGCCGAGGGGCCGGCGACGCAGTGGGCCTCGCCGGTCGCCCGATTGAGGACGTAGGCGAGCCCGGCGTTGAAGTAGACCTGGATCAGGATCGGCACGGCGAGCAGGCCGATCACCAGCGGCTCGGCGAGGATGCGTCCGCCCTGGAAGCCGAACAGCAGCACCAGCGTGGCCAGCAGCGCCACCAGAGAGATCGGCTGGAGCCGGGCGAGGAGCGCGGCCAGCGCCGCCTCGCCGCCCGTCGCCAGGACGCGACGACGGACGATCTGGGCCACCACCACCGGCACGACGATGTAGAGCACCACCGACAGGGTGAGGGTCGACCACGGCACGGTGATCGCCGACAGGCCGAGCAGCAGGCCGACGATCGGGGCGAAGGCCACCACCATGATGGTGTCGTTGAGGGCGACCTGGCTCAGGGTGAAGTGGGGCTCGCCCTTCACCAGGTTCGACCACACGAACACCATCGCGGTGCAGGGGGCGGCGGCGAGCAGGATCAGACCGGCGACGTAACCGTCGATCTGGTCGGCCGGCAGCCAGGGGCGAAAGACGTTCTGGATGAAGATCCAGGCCAGCAGCGCCATCGAGAACGGCTTCACCGCCCAGTTGACGAACAACGTCACGCCGATGCCGCGCCAGTGCTCGCCGACGCGGGAGAGGGCGGCGAAGTCGATGCGCACCAGCATCGGCACGATCATCGCCCAGATCAGCACGGCGACCGGCAGGTTGACCCTGGCCACCTCCATGGCGCCGATGGTCCGGAAGACCGAGGGAAGGACATGGCCGAGGGCGATGCCCGCCACCATGCACAGCGCCACCCAGAGGGTGAGGAAGCGTTCGAAGGTCGACATCGATCCGGTCCTCGTCAGAGCACGCGCGTGCCGGAGGCGTCGACCACCAGTTCGCCGTCCTCCTTGCGGAACTCGCCCTGCTGGGCGGGCAGGAGATCGAGCACCGCCTCGGACGGGCGGCAGAGCCTCGCACCCTTCTCGGTGACGACGATCGGGCGGTTCATCAGGATCGGGTGGGCGACGATCGCGTCGATCAGCTCGTCGTCGGTCTTGGCCGGATCGCCGAGCCCGAGCTCGGCGAAGGGGGTGCCCTTCTCGCGCAGGATCG
The DNA here is from genome assembly GCA_040275425.1 of Siculibacillus sp. Lineage (GTDB taxonomy): Bacteria > Pseudomonadota > Alphaproteobacteria > Rhizobiales > Ancalomicrobiaceae > Pinisolibacter. Next base: position 3,462 of record JBEOKB010000194.1, read on the forward strand.
AGCGGACGGACACGCCCATCTTCGCGATCAGCGCCACCAGTTCGTCACGGCTCGGCGGGGTCTTCAGATAGAGCACCACGGTCGGCGTGAGCCCGGCGTTCTCGATCAGGCCGAGGACGTTGCGGGAGGTGCCGCAGGCGGGATTGTGGAAGATGGTGACGTCGGTCATGCGAGTTCCTCGACGGAAGACGGGGACGGGGGGATCTCGTCGGCGGGACGACGAGAGGGGGAACAGAGATCGGGGCGGCCACCGCAGCAGTCGGCGAGCAGGCCGTCGGCGAGGAAGCGGAGCCGGTCGACGTCGGCGCGGTAGATCACCGAGCGGCCGTTGCGCTCGGCGGTGACCAGACCGGCATGGGCGAGCACGGCGAGATGGGTCGACAGCGTGTTCGCCGGCACGTCGAGGGCGCGCGCCAGTTCGCCCGCCGCCAGCCCGGCGGGCTCGGCGGCGGCGAGGCGGCGAACCGCCTCCAGGCGGGTGGCCTGGGCGAGGGCGGAGAGCAGGTCGACGAGGTCCTTCGTTTCCATACTTCGAGAGTTATCGAATTATTTGCGCGACGGCAAGGGTGCGACGGGCCACACGGGCGCTCGGTGTCGCGGGGGTGATCCGCGGGATCGCATGGGCGACCCTGCAGACCAGGGCGGTCACTCGAAGCGCGCCGCGTTACAGAGACGACGAGGTACGCCCTCTTCCTTCCCCCCTCGCGGGGGAAGGTGGCCCGCAGGGCCGGATGAGGGGGGCCACGCAGCGGCAGGGGCATTGCGTCGAATTTCGTGCCGATCCGACGGTTCCATCCCCTCGTCCGGCCTTCGGCCACCTTCTCCCGCGAGGGGACCTTTGCATAATTCTCCGACCCGTGATTCCCT
>JBEOKB010000195.1:0-10419 GCA_040275425.1 Siculibacillus sp.
CGGCGAGCGCGGCGTGGGCCTCGGCGATGCGGGTCGAGGTGGGATCGGCGGCCGGATCGGGCGAACGCGTCAGCGTGGCGTGGAGTTCGGCGACGGTGCGGGCGCGGCCGCCGCGATCGTAGAACAGCGCGGCATTGGCGGCGGCGGCGCGCGGGAAGACCACGGCGGCGGCGGTGTTCGGCTCGGACGAGGCGGAGCGGATCAGTTTGGTCGCTCCGGCGGCGCCGAGCACGTGGGCGGCGTAGAGCTCGCCGTCGGTGGGGCCGCGGCCGAGGGTGTCGGTGAGGCGGGAGGTGTTCTCGGCCGTCAGCTTGCCGGCCATGACCGAAGCGACCAGCGGGTCGGTCTTGAGCGAGAGGATGCGGGCGCGATCCCTGGCGCCGGCGACGGTCCAACCGCCCTTGCCGTCGGGGGTGATCTTCTCGGCGAGGCGCTCGAGGCCGACCGAAGGGCCCTCGCGCCTGATCAGATCGAACCAGGTCTGGTCGACGAACTGGAACAGGCCCTTGGCGGAGGAGGTCTCGGCGGCGAGGTCGGCGCGGTGGGACGATTCGCGCGCGGAGGTCGAGAGCAGGTACCGAAACGACGTGCCGGTGGCCTCACCGGCGGCCTTGAAGGCTCCGGCGATGCGCTTTTCCACCGTGGTCTTGCCGTCGACCTGCATGTCGGTTCCAATGACCTCGCCACGCCGCGCGACCATCGCGCGAGAAGACACGAACCGACGGCGACCCGGACGGGCGACCGGCGGCGACAGGGAGACGCAGCATGCCCGGACTCTGGCTCGAAGACCTCGTTCCCGGCCACGTCATCCGCCACGAGATCACCCGTTCGGTGACCGAGATGGACAACGTGTTGTTCTCCAGCCTGACCTACAATCCGCAGCCGCTGCACATCGACTTCGACTTCGCCGCCCGATCCGAATGGGGGCGGCCGTTGGTCAATTCGCTGTTCACGCTCGGACTGATGATCGGGCTCTCGGTGCAGGACACCACGCTGGGCACGCTGATCGGCAATCTGGGCATGACCGACGTGAAGTTTCCGGCTCCGGTCTTTCACGGTGACACGATTCGGGTCGAAACGGAGGTGATTTCTGCGCGCGCGTCGAAGTCGCGCCCGGACGCGGGCATCGCCGAATTCCACCACCGCGCCTACAAGCAGGACGGAACGCTGGTCGCCGAATGCCGGCGCCAGGCCTACATGCGACGGCGGCCGACCGACGCGAAGGCGTAACACGACCGCGCCATCCTCCCTCCCCCTCCTCCGTCGACGGATCCCCCCATGCGCTCGCTCCTGTTCGTTCCGGCCACCGCCACCGCCAAGCTCGACAAGGGGCTGGCGAGCGGCGCCGACGTGGTGATCGTCGATCTCGAGGATTCGGTCGCGGCCTCGGCCAAGGACCAGGGGCGCGAGACGATGAGCGCCTTCGTGCGGGCACACGAGGGCGCGACCGAGCGGCCGCGCCTCTACGTGCGGGTCAACGGCTTCTCCACCGGGCTCACCGACGCCGATCTCGACGCGGCGGTGGCGGCGGGGGCGGACGGCATCATGCTGCCCAAGGCGGGCGGCGGGCCGGACGTGACCCGGCTCGACGCCAAGATCGCGGTGGCGGAGGCGGTCCACGCCATTCCCGACGGGCGCACGCGCATCGTGGCGATCGTCACCGAGACGGCGGACGCGGTGTTCCGCGCCGGGACCTATCGCGGGGCGTCGCATCGGTTGGCGGGCATGGCCTGGGGGGCGGAGGATCTCTCGGCCGACATCGGCGCGGCGACGGCGCGCGGGGCCGACGGGGCCTTCCTCGACGCGTTCCGGCTCGCCCGCACGCTGACGCTGCTCGGCGCGGTGGCGGCGGAGGTGGCGCCGATCGACGGGGTCTACACCGACTTCCGCGACCCGGCGGGCCTCGAGGCGGAGTGCCGCGCGGCGGCGCGCGACGGTTTCACCGCCAAGATGGCGATCCATCCGGCGCAGGTGGCGATCATCAACGCCGCCTTCACGCCGTCGGCGGAGGAGATCGCGCAGGCGCGGCGCGTGGTCGAGGCGTTCGCGGCGGCGGGCGAGCCGGGCGTGATCGCGCTCGACGGGGTGATGCTCGATCGGCCGCATCTGGTGCGGGCGCGGCGGGTGCTCGGGCGCGCCGGGGCGTGAGGCCTCAGCGGTTCAGCGCCCAGACCGCCGTGTTGAGCACGGCGGCGAAGCTCACCCAGGCGAGATAGGGGACGAGAAGCCCGGCGGCGAGGCGATCGAGGGGCGCGAAGGCGCGGATGGTCGCGCCGATCGCCACCAGGAGCCAGCCGATCACCACCACGCCGACGAGCGGCGAGCGCAGGCCGAAGAAGGCGACCGACCACGAAGCGTTCAGCACCATCTGGGTGAGGAACCAACCGATCGCGGCGCGGCGGCCGGGGGTGGCCCGATCGAGGCGCAGGACGCGCCAGAAGGCGGCGACCATCATCAGATAGAGCAACGTCCACACCGGGCCGAACACGCCGTTGGGCGGGTTGAAGCTCGGCTTGACCAATCCGGCGTACCAGGGCGCGAGGTTGGGAATGGTGGCGAGGTTGCCGATCACGGCGGCGGCGACGACCGGGGCCAGCGCGAGGAGCGCGACGGCGACCGGGCCGAGGCGGCGCGGGTCGTCGGGTTCGCTCATGTCGAGGCGTCTCCTCCCCCACCCTTGGGGCGGGCCATCTGGAACAGGTGATCGGCGAGCGCGAAGTCGGAATAGCCGCAACGGGCGATGACGGCGGCCTTGGCGACGTCGAAACGACCATCGGTGAGGCAGCGCTCGGCGATGTGGACGCCGACCACCTGTCCGATCACGACCTGATTGCCGCACTCGGTGCCGTCGAGGGTGCGCGGCGAGAAGATCTCGGTGACGCGGCATTCGAGCGAGGCGGCGGCCTCGAGCACGCGCGGGGCGCGCACCAGACGGCAGGGCGCGGGCGTCAGGCCGACGTGGGGGAACTCGGAGCGGTCGCGCGGCAGGGGGGCGGAGCTGTCGTTGACGGCGTCCTTCAGATCGAAGGTGGCGACGTTGACGACGAACTCGCCGGTCTCGGCCGCCGCCGTCACGGTGTCCTTCCAGCCCTCGGAGGAGAACAGCACCATCGGCGGGCGCGAGGCGATCGCGGCGAAGAAGCTGTAGGGGGCGAGATTGTGCATACCGGTGCGGTCGACGGTGGAGATCCAACCGATCGGGCGCGGCGAGACGATCGCCTTGAAGGGATCGAGGGCGAGGCCGGGGTGACCGTCGGCGGTGGCGTAGAACATCGCCTCAGGCGCCCCATACGGTGACGACGTCGTCGAAGGCCGGGCGCGGCCGGTCGACCGGGGGCACGGTCGGGGTGCCGACGACGATCAGACCGGCGAAGCGCTCGCCCGGGCGCAGGCCGAGGAGCACGGCTGCCTCGGGGTCGTAGCAGCACCAGCCGGTCAGCCACTGGGCGGCGTAGCCCATGGCATGGGCGGCGAGCATCAGGTTCATGCAGGCGGCACCGGCGGAGAGTTCCTGTTCCCACAGCGGGATCTTGACGTGCTCCGCGGCGGTGGAGATCACGCCGATGGTCAGCGGCACGCGCTGGAAGCGGGTCCGCTCGAGCCGGGCCTTCTCCTCGGGCGCGTCGGGGAAGCGGGCGCGGTGGAGGGGAGCGAGGCGGGCGTCGAGCGCGGTGCGGCCGTCGCCGGCGTAGAGCACGAAGCGCCAGGGGGTGAGCTTGCCGTGATCGGGCACGCGCACGGCGGCGGCGATCAGGCGGCGGATCTCGGCCTCGTTCGGACCGGGTTCGGCGATCTGCACGTTGGCGATGGTGCGACGGGTCTCGATCAGTTCGAGCGCCTGGGGATTGGGGTTCGGCATGGGACCTCGTCGGCTCGGGAGCGGCATTGCGTCGGGCGAGGGAAGCCGCTCGGCGCGGAGATGTCAACGCGGGCGGCCCGGACGGCGCGCGGGGAACGACTTGATCTCGCCCCAGTCCTGGGGTTCTTCTGAGGGTGGACCCCGAGTCGGCTCGGGGAGCCGGAGGGTTCGCGCGCGCCCTCGCCCCGATCCGCCGCGCCGAGACCGACATGCGCCAGACGCTCCGATCCCGCCTCGTCACACGCTCGCGCCTCGCCGCCGTCGCCACGACGGTCGCGCTCGGGCTCGCGGCGGGCGAGGTGCTGGCGCAGGGCGCGCCGATGACGCTGTCGCCGCCGGCGACGGGGGGAGAAATCCCGTTCGCGCCCAATCCGCCGCCGGTCGTGGCCCCGGCGCACGGCAGCGCGGTCGCGCCGATCGCCGCCGACCTCGGCCGGTCGCTCAAGCCGACGCTGAAGCTGTCGGCGCTGGTGACCGAGGGGGCGCCGCCGATCAAGTCGGGGCTGGTGTGGCGGCTGTTCCAGGAGAAGGACAGCGCCGACGACAAGCTGCAACTGGTCGTCACCGTCTCGGGCGGCGACGCGGAGTTCAATCTGGAGCCCGGCTCCTATCTGGTCCATGCCGCCTACGGGCGGGCGGGGGCGACGACGCGGGTCAACGTGACCGCCGACGCCACCCGCAAGGAGACGCTGATCCTCAACGCGGGCGGGCTGCGGCTGCAGGCGCTGGGCGCGGGCGACGTGCAGCTTCCCGCCGACAAGCTCACCTTCGACATCTACTCGATGGAGGCCGATCAGCGCGGCGACCGGCAGGCGCTGGTGCTGGGCGCCAAGCCCGGCAAGATCATCCGCCTCAACGCCGACACCTATCGGGTGGTCGGGCGCTACGGCGATCTCAACGCGGTGGTGCGCGCGGAGATCCACGTCAATCCGGGCAAGCTGACCGAGGCGACGGTCTATCACCGCGCGGCGCGGCTGACGCTGAAGCTCGTCAACGAGCCGGGCGGCGAGGCGCTGACCAACACCTCGTGGCTGGTGCTGACACCGTCGGGCGACCAGATCACCGAGAGCGTCGGCGCGTTCCCGACCATCGTGCTGGCCGAGGGCGACTATTCGCTGGTCGCCAAGAATCAGGACCGCATCTTCACGCGCATGTTCTCGGTGCAGGCCGGGTTCGATCGCGAAATCGAGATCGTCGCCGACGACAAGGCTCAGAACTGAGCCTCGCCGTCGCCCGACCGGAGGACGACCGCCGTGACGACCCCCTCCTCTTCCCCCGCTCCCGCCCGCTCCTCCTCGTCCGCCGCCGTGCCGCCGGCGAGCGGCTTTTCCCGGTTGTGGCGGTGGCTGCTGCCGATCGGGCTCGGCGTGATCGCGGCCGCCTATGCGGTCGGGGTGTTCGACACGTCGGCGCGACCGGCGTGGATGTTCGTCGTCGGGCTGGTGATCGCGCTGGCCGGGGCGGCGTCGCTGTCGGTGCGGCTGGTCGAGCGCGGCCGGGCACGGTTCGTCGAGATCGAAGAGACGATCGAGGCGAAGTTCGAGGAGGTGCGCAAGTCATGAATCACGACGCCTACGACGACGCCTATATTCGCGACGTGCTCGGCTCGGTGAAGACCATCGCGGTGATCGGGGCGAGCGCCAACGCGGCGCGGCCCTCGCACGGGGTCACCGCCTTCCTGGCGCGGCAGGGGTTCACGGTGTTCCCGATCAATCCGGGGCTGGCGGGCAAGGAGATCGCCGGGCTCACCTGCTACGGCTCGCTCGCCGACGTGCCGGCGCCGATCGACATGGTCGACGTGTTCCGCAATTCGGAAGCCGCGGGCGAGGCGATGGACGAGGCGATCACGATCGGCGCCAAGGTGGTGTGGCTCCAGCTCGGCGTGCGCAACGACGCGGGCGCGGCGCGGGCGGAAGCGGCCGGGCTGAAGGTGGTGATGAACCGCTGCCCTGCGATCGAGATGCCGCGGCTCGGCCTCACGCGCTGAGGCCCACGGGGGCCTTCCGCCGGTGAACGCGGGGGCGCGGCGACGTGCCCCTTCTCACTGCATCGACAGGAGCGCGCGCAGGTTCCAGGGATCGCCGGAGACCGAGCCGTAGACGTTGTCGATCTTCCAGGCGCCCGCCTCCTTGATCAGATCGAACACCAGCTTGCCGTCGGCGCCGGTCTGCCCACCGCCCTGGAGGGTGACGCGGACCTTGGCGAGCGGGCCGTCGTCGTCGAGGCGTTCTATCGCCACCGACTTGACCTGCGGGTCCTGGGAGTTGGTGAACGGGTCGAAGTCGATCGGGCCGACGTCGTCGCTCGCCTTGGCCTTGGCCTCGGCCTTGGCCCACGTCTTCACCAAGGCGGCGGAGAAGAAGCGGGCGCGAACCTTGGGTTCGGTCCAGTACTGCTGGCCGCCCGAATCGCCCTTGCCGGCGGTGATGCGGGCGTAGAGGCCCTTCATGTGCGCCTCGGGCGTCGGTTCCTCGGCGAAGGCGCCGGGCGCGACGAGACTTGCGGCGATCGCCAGACCGGCGGCGAGGACTTCGCGACGTGACGACATGAATGGCCTCCCGACGGCAACACGTTGGAAGGGAGAATAACGCTTTCCTCGGGCACGTCACCCCGTTCGTCATCCGGCCGACGCAGAGCGGCCCTGCGGGCCGGTGGGGAGCGCCGAAATCGCGGCGGCGGCGGTCACGACCTCAATTTTGGAAACCGATTCCTCGTACGATCGCGCCGACGGAACGGATTGGTTTGACGGAAACGATGCGATCCCCGACAAAGAAAGTCATTTCAAGAGGGCGCGTCCCGGCGCCCCGACAGGGAGCCTCGTCATGTCCGCTTCGAAGCCCGGTTTCTCCACCCTCGCCGTTCATGCGGGCGCGCAGCCCGATCCGACCACCGGCGCGCGCGTGACGCCGATCTACCAGACCACCGCGTTCGTGTTCGAGGACGTCGATCACGCCGCTTCGCTGTTCGGGCTGCAGGCGTTCGGCAACATCTACACCCGCATCACCAACCCGACGACGGCGGTGCTCGAGGAGCGCGTCGCGGCGCTCGAGGGCGGCACGGCGGCGGTGGCGGTGGCCTCCGGTCACGCGGCGCAGCACCTGATCTTCCACACGATCATGGGACCGGGTGACGAGTTCGTCGCCTCCAAGCGGCTCTACGGCGGCTCGATCAACCAGTTCAACCACGCCTTCAAGAACTACGGCTGGACGGTGAAGTGGGCCGATCCGGACGATCTCGCCACGTTCGAGGCGGCGATCGGGCCGAAGACCAAGGCGATCTTCATCGAGAGCCTCGCCAATCCGGGCGGCGTCGTCACCGACATCGCCGGGATCGCGGCGATCGCCAGACGGGCGGGCATTCCGCTGATCGTCGACAACACGCTGGCCTCACCCTATCTCTGCCGGCCGTTCGAGCACGGGGCGGACATCGTCGTCCATTCCGCGACCAAGTTCCTCGGCGGGCACGGCAATTCGATGGGCGGCGTCATCGTCGACGGCGGCACCTTCGATTGGCTGGCGTCGGACCGGTATCCGATGCTGTCGCAGCCGCGCCCGGAGTATCAGGGCATGGTGATCGGCCAGGTGTTCGGCAACTTCGCCTTCGCCATCGCGGTGCGCGTGCTGGGTCTGCGCGACATCGGGCCGGCGATCTCGCCGTTCAACGCGTTCCAGATCATCACCGGCATCGAGACGCTGCCGCTTCGGATGGAGAAGCATTCGTCGAACGCGCTCGCGGTGGCGACGTGGCTGAAGTCGCGGCCCGAGGTGTCGTGGGTCTCCTACGCCGGGCTTCCCGACGACAAGTACAACGCGCTGGCGAAGACCTACGTGCCGAAGGGCGCGGGCGCGGTGTTCACCTTCGGGCTGAAGGGCGGCTACGAGGCGGGCGTGAAGCTGGTCTCGACCGTCAAGCTGATCTCCCACCTCGCCAACATCGGCGACACCCGCTCGCTGATCATTCATCCCGCCTCCACCACCCATCGCCAGCTCGCCGACGAGCAGAAGATCGCGGCGGGCGCGGGTCCGGACGTGGTGCGCGTGTCGATCGGCATCGAGGACGCCGCCGACATCATCGCCGATCTGGAGCAGGCGCTGACCGCCTGATCGGACGCCGATCGCCGAGACTGCGACGAGGCCGGGGAGCGATCCCCGGCCTTTCTTCGTCGTCGGGGGGAAACCGCGTGCCGTCCGCCCCGGTTCCGATCCGGGGATCCTCGTGTGGATGCCCGGGTCGAGCCCGGGCATGACGGAGGGGAGACACCCGAGGTCCGAAGTTCGGGGAACCGAGCCGCTTGCTCCCCCCCTTCTCCCCTCGCGGGAGAAGGGGCCCCGAAGCGGAGGATGAGGGGCGCGCCGAAGGCGCACGGGGAATTCGCCAGCGAAGTCGATTCAGTGCGGACACTCCCGCCCCCTCATCCGGCCCTGCGGGCCACCTTCTCCCGCGAGGGGAGAAGGGAGCGCGCGTTCCGCGCGAGGGCCTGCCGCCGTTCACACCGCGTCGGGATGGATCGGCAGGGTGGTCTCCATGCGGCCGGGGGCGAAGACCGAGACGGCGTGGACCACGGCGGCGGCGAGGACCACCATCGCCATCGCCTGATGGATGAGCGCGAGCGAGAACGGCACGTGCATCAACAGCGTGGCGATGCCGACCATGATCTGAAAGGCGACCGAGAAGCCGAGGGCGAAGGCGGTGAGCCGGGCGGTGGCGGTGCGGGCGGTGACGACGATCACCACGAACTGGGTCAGCGCCAGGGCGAACAGCACGTAGGCGCCGAGGCGGTGGACGAACTGGACCATGGCGTGGTTGTCGAGGAAATTGCGCCACCACGGCTCGTGGGTGAGGAGATCCGACGGCACGAAGACGCCGTTCATCAGCGGCCAGGTGTCGTAGACGAGGCCGGCGTGATTGCCGGAGACCAGCGCGCCGAGGAAGATCTGCACGAAGACCCAGCCCAGGGTGGCGCCGGCGCCGATGCGGCGGATCGGCGAGGGACGCGGCGCGCGGCCGCGATCGGACAGCGTCAGCGCCGTCCACAACAGCGCCGCGAAGATCACCGCGGCGAGGGTCAGATGAATCGCGAGGCGCAGCGGCGCGACGTCGACCCGCTCGGTGAGGCCGGAGGAGACCATCCACCAGCCGACCGCGCCCTGGAGGCCGCCGAGGGCGAACAGGACGACGTAGCGCGGCATGTGCGGGCGCGGAATGGTGCCGTTCGAGACGAAGATCATGAAGGGCACGGCGAAGACCACGCCGATGGCGCGGCCGAGCAGGCGATGGAGCCACTCCCACCAGTAGATCGAGCGGAATTCATCGAGGGTCATGCCGGCGTTCACCAACTTGTACTGCGGAATCTCGCGGTACTTGGCGAAGGCGGTGGCCCAATCGGCGTCGGAGAGCGGCGGCAGCGCGCCGAGGAGCGGCTGCCATTCGGTGATGGAGAGGCCCGATTCGGTCAGGCGGGTGATGCCGCCGACCACGACCATCAGAAAGACCAGCCCCGCGACGACGTAGAGCCAGAGGCGAACCGGCCTGTTCGACCGCTCGGCCACGACGTGCGCTCCGGCGTGTCTGTCCATGGACATCGGCACCATCGACATCTTCACTCCTCACCTCGAAGCGAGATATAGACCGGAGCGGCACGACGCTCCACCGGCGCGAGCACGGTCCGGGGCGTTCCGGACGAATTGATCCAGCGACACGTCGTCGCCGCAGTCTCCTCGAGGGGGACCGGCGAGGCGCGGCGAGAGCGAGACGAGGCGACCCATGAGTTCTGCGACGCGACGGATCATCGGCAACATCGCCCTGGTGGTGTTCCTGCTCGTCTACGTGTTCTTCGCGCTGGCGGTCGGCGACGTGATCGCCGCCTCCAACAAGAGCGGAATCGTCCAGTTCTTCTATTTCCTGGTGGCGGGTCTGTTGTGGGTGCTGCCGGCCGGGGCGCTGGTGAAGTGGATGTACGCCCGGCGCGATCCGCCGGTCGGCTGATCGGGCGGAGCCCGCTTCAGGCGGCGAGGCGCTGGTCGAGGGTGAAATCGACCTCGGTGTCGGCGTCGGCGGGAGCGGCGACCAGCAGCACGACCCGGCGACCGGCGGCCTCGAGGGCGGCGCGGGCGCGGGAGGTGGCCGGATCGGCGGCGTCGAGGGCGGCGAGCACGACCGCTCCGGCGGAGAACAGCAGCGCCGCCACACCCTCGCCCCCGGAGATCAGGCCTAGATCGAGCACGACGTCGTCGTAGGTGGCGCCGAGCGCTTCGAGCACGCCGCCGAGTTCGGGATGATCGAGACCGTCGGGATCGAGCGGCGCGGTGCCGGCCGGGACGAGATGGCCGCGCGAGCCGGGGTCGCGGTGGACGACGTCGGAGAAGTCGACCGCTCCGGCGAGGAGATCGGACAGACCGGCGAGGTCGGGCGCGTCGGTCTCGGCGAGGGAACCGCACAGATCGACCAGACACACCGCGGCGTCGGTCGCGGCGGCGACGCGCAGCAGCGCGAGCGCGGCGGCGTGGGCCGCGTCGTCGTCGCTCGCCGAGGTGACGACGATGCGCCGTCCGGCGTCGGCG
>JBEOKB010000196.1:0-17763 GCA_040275425.1 Siculibacillus sp.
CGGGCGCGTCGGAGGTCTATCTGCACGAGATGCCGGGCGGGCAGTTCACCAACCTCAAGGAACAGGCGCGCGCGCTCGGGCTCGAGGCCAAGTGGCACGACGTCGCCCAGGCCTATGCGGACGTCAACCGGATGTTCGGCGACATCGTCAAGGTGACGCCGACCTCCAAGGTGGTCGGCGACATGGCGCTGGCCATGGTCGCGGCCGGGATCACAGCGGCGGAGGTCGAGGACCCGACCAAGGACGTGTCGTTCCCGGATTCGGTGATGCAACTGTTCCGTGGCGATCTCGGCCAGCCGCCGGGCGGGTGGCCGAAGGCGTTGCAGGCGAAGATCCTCAAGGGTCAGCCCGCCTATACCGATCGGCCGGGGTCGCTACTGGCCGACGCCGACCTCGAGGGGGTGCGCGCCGACGCGGCCAAGAAGACCGGGCGCGAGGCGGCGGAGATCTCCGACACCGACCTCGCCTCCTACCTGATGTACCCCAAGGTCACCGCCGACTTCAGCCGCATGCACGACCTCTACGGCCCGACCTCGGCGCTGCCGACGCCGGTCTACTTCTACGGTCTGCCGGCCGGCGACGAGGTGCTGGTGGAGATCGAGAAGGGCAAAACGCTGGTGGTGCTGGCTCAGGCGATCGGCGAGACCGACGACAGCGGCATGGTCAAGGTGTTCTTCGAGCTCAACGGCCAGCCGCGCATCGTCAAGGTGCCGAACCGGTCGGCCACCGCCAAGGTGGCGGCGCGGCGCAAGAGCGAGGAGGGCAACCCGGCCCACGTCGGCGCGCCGATGCCGGGCGTGGTCTCGACGGTGGTGGTCAAGGTCGGCCAGAGCGTCAAGGCGGGCGACGTGCTGCTCTCGATCGAGGCGATGAAGATGGAGACGGCGCTGCACGCCGAGCGCGACGGCACCATCGCCGAGGTGCTGGTGGCGACCGGCTCACCGATCGACGCCAAGGATCTGCTCGTCGTCTACGGGTGAGCCGAGCGTGAGCGAGGACGACGTCGTGCGAGGGGGCGAGAGCCCCCTCGTCACGTCTTCGGCGGCGAGAGAGTGTGCGCGGGGCTTCCGCGATCGCAAGAATTGAAGAGATCGCCGTCGGCGGGTGTTCACCGTCGGATCAAGGCGGGATCACTCGAACGATCGGCGAAAGGATTTCTTGACCCGCGACGGGCAGGGTCGTCACACGAGCCGAGGCGAAGGGTCCGGCGAGCCTCCCGAGACGGCGCCGCGGGCGCCGGTAGCGGGACGCCGCATTAACCCTTTCTTCAGAGATATTAAGGACGATGAAGGACCAACGATCATGAACGGAGATGGAGTCGTGTCGATTCTGGTCAGCCTCTCTCTCCTCTCGGGGATCGTTCTCGGCCTGCGCTTCAACGTGCGCCTGCTGGTCACCGTCTGTCTGGCGGTGGTGGCCGGGTGCTTCGTCAGCGCCCATCACGACGGCATGGGTCTCGGCCACGGCGCGCTGCTCGCGGCGGTGGCGGTGTTCGCCCTGCAGGTCGGCTACTTCGTGGCGCTGCTGATCGGCGCGATGCGGCTCACCGAGGACAACGCGCGACTGGCGCCGGAAGCGGTGACGAAGGACGCGCGCGCGGAAGCGAACCGCCCGCAGCGGATCTGATCGGGCGCTCCGCCCTCCCCCGAACGTCGCGGATAGCCTATGGACCGTCGCTCAGGCGTCGCCGCGCGCGAGTGCCCTGAGCGCCTCGATCCGCGTCACCGTGACGCGTTCGCGCTCCACCGTGACGCCGACGTCGCGCAGCTTGGCGAGACCGCGCGAGAAGCTCTCGGGCGTCATGCCGAGGCGACCGGCGATCAGGGTCTTCTCATAGGGAAATTCGAGTTCGATCGGGCCGCGTCCCGAACCGGCGAGGTCGGCGAGGAAGCCGGCGATGCGTCGGGTCGCGGGCAGGCTCTTCAGCTGCTCCAGTTCCTCGACCATGATGCGCAGGTGCATCGAGGCGGAGGCGAGCATCGGGAAGGCGAGATCGGGATCGGCGGTGAGGCGCGATCGCAGGCGCTCGGCGTCGAGAGTGAGGATGCGCGCCTCCGACGCCGCCTCGGCGCTGGCATGGGCGGGGATGCCGAGAAGGGCGGCCGCCTCGCCGAAGGACTGACCGGCGCCGTTGACCGCGACCACGGTGTCGACGCCGTCCTCGGTGGCGCGGTAGAGCTTGACCCAGCCGGAGATCACCAGATGCAGGCAATCGATGCGATCGCCCTGCAGGAACAGAACCTGGCCCTTGGCATAGGTGCGCGGGCTGCGGTCGCCGACCATGTCGCGAGCGAGACTCTCGTCGACCTGACGGAACAGAACGTTCCGGCGCACCACTTCGAAATCGGCGGCGTCCATGGGCGATCTCCTCAGGTCGGTTCGCCGGTTTCGCGGGAGAAGGCCTCGAGACGCGACAGCGAGGCGATCTCGACGGCGTCGCGAGTGACCGTGACGCCGCGCCCGCGCAGAGTGGCGAGCGCGCGCGAGAAGCTCTCGGGCGTCATGCCGAGACGGCGGGCGATCAGGGCCTTGTCGTAGGGCAGCTTCAGCGAGATACGACCGCACGCCTGCGGGCCGATGGTGCGGCGGGCATTGCCGACCAGGAAGTCGGCGACGCGCTGGGGCGCGGCGAGCGCCTTGATCAGCTCGACCTGTTCCGACAGCGTCTCGGTATGGTGGGCGATCGAGGCGAGAAGCGCGATGGCGACGCGGCCGTCGGCCTTCATGGCGGCGCGCAGCGTCGAGGCCTCGATGCGCAGGAGGCGGGCCTCGGTCACGGTGTCGGCGGCGACGGGGAAGCGGCCGCCCATGAACATCACCGCCTCGGCGAAACTCTCGCCGGCGGTCATCACCGACACCACCGCCTCCGAGCCGTCGGGCAACAGGCGGTAGAGCTTCACCCAGCCCTCGAGGATCAGATAGAAGGCGTCGGCGACCTCGCCCTGGCCGATGACACCGGCGCCGCGCTCCCAGCGCTTGGGCAGGGCGCCGGCGAGAACCGCGGCGGCGACGTCGGCGTCCATGTGGCGAAACATCGGCACTTCGCGAACGCGAGCGAGATCGGCGGCATCGAGCATCACCTGTCGGCCCATGGACGAAGTCACCGATTTCCCCCTCATACGCGGCGGCCGAGGTCGCTATCCCGGCCGGATGCTCGAAGAACCTTCTATATATCCGTCCTCGAGACGGATGACAGGCCTCGGGTGCAATTTCGTCATGTTCGGCACGGGCGATCGAGTGGTCCGCCGACTTCGACATCCGTCAAGGCGCGGATTCGGGCGAGCGCTAGGGTGGCGCGGCCGTGATCGGCGTCGATCGACGAGCGACCGGCCGCGAACAGAATGAAAGAGATCCGCCATGACGACCCGCCGCACCCTTCTCGCCGGAGCCGGAGCCGCCTTCGCGCTCGCCCTCGCAGGGCCGGTTCGCGCGGCCGGACCGATGGTCCTGGGCATGCGCCACGACGGTCGCCGTCTGGAGAACGGCGACATCACCGGCTGGGCGCTGGTCTATTTCGGCTATACCTTCTGTCCCGACGTCTGCCCGCTCGGGCTGCAGACCATCGCCGAGGCGCTCGACGCGCTCGGGCCGCTCGCCGAGAAGCTCACACCGGTGTTCGTCACGGTCGATCCCGAGCGCGACACGCCGAAGGTGCTCGCCGACTACGTCGCCTTCTTCCACCCGCGCCTGATCGGCATTCAGCCGACCGAGGCCGAACTCAGGACGATGGCCAAGGCGTGGCGGGTGAAGTATGCCCGGGTCGAGGTCGGCGAGGGGCGGCCCTATCTGATGGACCACACCGCCTCGGTGATGCTGGCCGATCCCGACGGCAACCCGGCCGGGCGGTTCCCCCACGATCTCGGCGGCGCGCGCATGGCCGAGAAGATCCGTTCGGCCATGGAGATGCGTTCTTGACCGACCCTCGGGCGATGCCCCCCTCCCCCGACGATCCGCTCGCGGCGACCTTCGGGAGTGCCCGCGTGACCCACGAGGAGCGTCGGGATCTGATCCGCGCGACCTTCCGGGCGGTGGCGCCGCGCTACGATCTGATGAACGACCTGATGAGCATGGGCATTCACCGGCTGTGGAAGCGCGGCTTCGTCGCGGCGGCGGCGCCGCGCGTGGGCGAGAAGGCGCTCGACCTGGCCGGGGGCACCGGCGACATCGGTCTGATGCTGGCGCGGGGCGGCGCGATCGTGACCATTGCCGACCCGAGCGCGGAGATGATGACGGCGGGGCGCGGGCGGCCGGGCGGGGAGACCGTCTCCTGGCGCGAGGCGGAGGCCGAGGCACTGCCGTTCCCGGACGCCTCGTTCGATCTCGTCACCATCTCGTTCGGCATCCGCAACGTCACGCGCATGGACCTCGCGCTCGCCGAGATCCGCCGGGTGCTGAGGCCGGGCGGGCGGTTCCTGTGTCTCGAGTTCTCGCGACCGCGCGCGTGGCTGGCGCCGTTCTACGGGGTGTGGTCGCGCACGGCCATTCCGGTGTTGGGCGCGCTGGTGTCGGGCAAGGTCGAGGCCTACCGCTATCTGGTCGAATCGATCGGCCGTTTCCCCGATCAGCGCGAATTCGCCGAGATTCTCCGCCGCGCCGGGTTCTCCGGGGTGGCGTGGCGGGATCTGTCGTTCGGGATCGCGGCGATCCACGCGGGCGTGCGCGACTGAGCGCAGCCCTTCCTCCCCCCGATCAGCGCCCGCGCAGCGCCTGCAGGCGGGCGCGCAGCGCCGGATCGGCCCAATCGCCGGAGCCGACCATACGGGCGACCTCGCGGCCCTCGCCGTCGAGCACCAGCGTCGTGGGCAGGCCGGCGACGCCGAGGTCGCGGGCGGTGCGGCGATCGACGTCGTGATAGACCGCGACGTCGCGGACGCCGAGACCGTCGATGGTGCGGTCGATCACCGGCCAGCCGAGACGATCGATCGACACCGCCGCCACCTTGACGCCTTCGGCGCGCAGATCGCGCTGAAGGGCGTCGATGGCGGGGAACTCCGTGCGGCAGGAGCCGCACCAGCTCGCCCAGAAGTGCAGCAGGGTCAGTTCGCCCTTGACGTCGGCGAGGCGATGCTCGCGTCCGTCTCGATCCTGGACCGACACCTCGACCGCGCGCGGCTCGACCGCGACGAGGTCGGCGGCGACGGCGACGGCCGGAGCGGCGAGCGCGCAGAGGAGCGCGAGGGCGGGGATCAGTCTCATCCGAAACCTCCGAGAAGGGCGCAGACCACCAGCGCCGACAGCAGCAGCTGGAACCCGGCGGTGGCGGCGAGGCGCTCGTTGAGTTCACGGCCGATCGGCAGCACGGCGAGACGACGCGCGAGCACGCCGGCCGGAAGAAGCGCGAGCGCCACCACACCGGTACAGATCCAGCTAGGCGCGACGGCGGCCGAGAGCAAGACGGCGGCGATCAACTCTGCGGCATAGAGCAGGACGGCGCCGCTCTCGCCGACCAGGATCGCCAGGGTGCGGCGGCCGTTCTGGGCGTCGGCGACGCGGTCGCGATGGTTGTTGACGGTGAGGACGGCGGCGGCGGGCAGGCCGACGGCGACGCCGAGCACGAAGGCGATCGGCGAGACCGCGCCCGCGGCCAGCCATTCGATGCCGACCACGGCGGCGACGCCGAACCAGGCGACGACGAAGACCTCGCCGAACGGCGTGTGCGAGATCGGGCGGGGGCCGCTCGAATAGGCCCAGGCGGCGAGCACCGAGCCGACGCCGATCAGCAGGATCGGCAGGCCGCCGCCGAGCGCCACGGCGAGGAGGCCCGACACGACGGCGATCAGGGTGGCGACGATCGCGCCGCGACGGACGTCGGCGGCGCGCATCAGGCCGGAGCCGGTGACGCGGGTGGGTCCGAGGCGGCGGGGCCCGTCGAGGCCGCGCTCGCCGTCGGCGGCGTCGTTGGCGAGGTTGGTGGCGATCTGGATCGCCAGCGCCGAGATCGCGGCGGCGGCGACCGGCAGCACCGCGACGCGGCCGAAGGTGGCCGAGGCATGGGCCACACCGACGGCGATCGGGGCGAGCGAGATGGTCAGCGTGCGCGGGCGGGCGGCGCGGATCCACAGGCCGAGGCGGGAGGGTGTGGCGACCGAGATCTCGGACATCGCGGGCTCCTTCACGGCAGATCGCCTCGACGGAAGATCCACCAGCCGCCGAGGGCGGCGACGAGGCCGAGCCCGAAGGGATAGGCGAAGGACCAGATCATGAAACCGGTGCGACCGAAGATGTCGAACACGGTGTAGGCGGTCGGGCCGAGCAGCACGAGCTGCGGGTCGAACAGCAGCATCGAGCCGGTGCGGAAGACCTGGAGCGGGTTGAGCATGGCGATGGCGACCACGCCCTCGACCGCGAGACGGCCGCGAATGAGCGCGCCGAGCAGGACGAGATCGAGCGCCAGCACCAGCACCAGCCAGACGATGAAGGCGAGCGTCTGGGCGGTGTCGACCGAGCGGGTCAGCGCCGAGATGAGGAAGCCGAGGCCGACGAAGGCGAAGATCATCACCAGCAGCAGGCCGATGTCGAAGCCGAGCTCGAGCCAGGGCACGGCGACGCCGCGCACCTTGCCGTAGACGACGGCGGTCATCAGCGCGGCGACGACCGGGGCGGCGGCGAGCAGGAAACGGCCGAGGAAGCGGCCCGCGTACCAGGCGCCGATGCCGACCGGCAGGCCGAGCACGTATTCGAACACGCCCGCCTCGCGATCACCGGCGAGGGAGCGCACCGTGGTGATGAGGATGAAGATCGGCAGGATCGCCATCGTCAGCTGAATGTAGGTGACGAGCGTGCGCGACAGGCCGGTGAAGCCGAGCACGCGGCTCTCGGTGAGGCCGAACACCAGGAGCAGGCCGACCAGCGCGAAGAACACGATCGCATAGAAGGCGAACCAGCGGGCGCGGAAGGCCTCGGCGATCTCCAGGCGGAAGGTCGCGGCGAAGCCGGTCCAGAACCGAGCGCCGCCGTCGAGCGGTTCGTCGGGCAGATCGGCGGGAACGGCGTCGGGTGAGCGCACGGGTCTCGTCCTCCGTCAGGACTGGTGTTCACAGGCCGCCTTGTCGCGAATGGCCTTCGCGGCGGTCCGGAAATCGAGGGGATGATCGGCCTTGGGACCGGCGGAGTGACCGTAGCCCATCGGGGTGACGACACCGTCGCGGTAGTTCGCGGTGCGGGCGTCGAGCCAGCGGGTGGGATCGGCGTCGTCGGTGACCCAGAAGGGCACGGCGGGATCGTCGAGCAGGTTCGCCTCGGCGGCGGCGAGGACGGCGCAGCCGAAGTCGTCGTAGATGCGGGCGCGATTGCCGCCGCGATCCCACACCTCGGCGGCGTAGCGGCGATCGCCGAACACCATGTGACAGAACTCGCAGACGTCGCGGCCCCACTTGATCCGACGCGGCTCGGGCGGAACCTCGGAACAGGCGGGCAACAGCGCGGTGGCGGCGAGGCCGAGCGAGGCGGCGATCACGCCGCGACGGGACGGGCGCGCGAACAGGTCATCGAGCGGGATCGAGGACATGGGACGCCCCTCCCCCGGTCGCGAGGACGGCGCCCGCCTCCTCGATCGAGACGGCGCGCACGAGGCCGGCATGGCGGGCGACGAAGCCGAGGAAGCGCAGGCGGTCGGGTCCGGCGATCGCACCCTGCCAGCAGCCCTCCGAGGTCTCGGTCAGGCCCCATTCGAGGGCGGCACGGGCGAAGCTCGCCTCGGCGCGGGCGGTGTCGAGGCGCACGGCAAAGGTGGAACCGAGGGTGCCGGCGTCGGTGACGGTGTCGTCGAGGACGATGCGGCCGCGCTCGAGCTCGATCACCCGGTTCACCAGCGCGGCGATCTCGTCGATGCGGTGGGAGGAGATGATCATGGTCGCCTCGG
The DNA here is from genome assembly GCA_040275425.1 of Siculibacillus sp. Lineage (GTDB taxonomy): Bacteria > Pseudomonadota > Alphaproteobacteria > Rhizobiales > Ancalomicrobiaceae > Pinisolibacter. Next base: position 7,862 of record JBEOKB010000196.1, read on the forward strand.
GGCGTTCGGCGAGCAGATCGAACAGCACGGCGCGGGCGGCGGGATCGAGATTGGCGGCGGGCTCGTCGAGGATGAGCAGGCCGGTGGGGCGGCCGAGCGCCAGCGCGATCAAGAGCTTCTGCTTCATGCCGCCGGACAGGCGCACGAAGGGGCGCGCGGCGATCTGGCCGACGTCGAGGCCCATGCGTTCGGCGATGGCGCCCATCTCGTCGAGACTGCCGCGGGAGACGTCGGCGACGTAGCGCATCAGCGCGCGCACCGGCATCTCGAGGCGAGGGGCGATCTGGGGCACGAAGCCGACCCTGCGCAGCACCTCGGTGCGGTCGGCGCGCGGGTCGCGTCCGTCGATGCGGACGATGCCCTCGTGGACGTACTCGCCGAGCAGGCAGCGGAACAGCGTGGTCTTGCCGGCGCCGTTGGAGCCGATCAGGGCGATGCGCTGACCGGCGGGGATCTCGAGATCGAGCCGATCGAGAATGCGCGCGGAGCCGAACGACTTGGCCAGGCCCTGAAGTGAAATCATGTCGTGCGTCCGTCCTGAGCGAGCGAAGCGGACGCGCCCCTCGCGAAGGCGCGTCACCTCGGTGACGATCCGACCCCGCCCTCCCCTCGAGGTTCGTGGTCGGGCTCGTCGCGTGCCGCCTCACTCGGCGGCTTCGGGATGCCGGGTGAGGCCCTTGATGTCGAAGCGGAGCGCCCCGGTCGGACAGACGTCGAGACACATGGCGCACCGCGTGCAGTCCGGTCCGACCGGCGTCGAGGTCTCGCGACCATAGCCGAGTTTGGTCATTTCCAAAACGTGCGGCACCAGACAGACGTCCCGGCACTTTCCCTCGTGGTAGCAGTGCTCGGCGACGTGAAGAATTCTAACCGGAGCGACCGTGCCGGCCATGCCATAAGTCAAGCCGATCGGACAGACGTAGCGGCACCAGAAGCGGCGCGACCACAGAACCTCGACCGCCAGGAGCAGCGCCACCCAGATCAGGCCGACGAGCGTGCCGTAGGTGAGCGCGCGCGACAGAATCCCGACCGGCGAGATGGTCTCGAACAGTGTGTAGCCGGAGGCGAAGGCGAGGACGGCGAAGATCACGAACATCACCACCCGCAGACGGCGATCGAGGGCGTGATCCTTGACCAGGCGCTTCTCGGCCAGCTTCAGGTGCAGCTTCTCGGCGATCTCGGAGAGGAGATGGTAGGGGCAGACCCAGGAGCAGAAGGCGCGTCCGCCGAAGATCAGATAGAGCAGGAACACCGTGGTCACGCCGATCACCAGATTGAGAACGACGTGCTTGTGGGCCAGCATCAACTGGAGCGACGAATTGAGATCGGCGAAGTGGAAGCCGAACACGCGGCTCGCGGTCAGCGCCCCTTCGATCAACTGGAGATCGGCCCAATAGGAGGCGATGAACAGGCCGTTGATCACGATGATCGAGGCCCAACGGCGCCAGCGCCAGGTGTTGGAGGCGTAGTGCCCCTCCTCACGCTCGGCCAGCAGCAGCGCCTTGCGACGCTTGCGCTCCTCCGGTGTCTTCTTGAAGGCGAGCAGCGCCTCCATGTCCGGGGTGACCTCGCCGGGGCCGGGTCTGGTCGGGGCGGCGCCGAACATCTGAGCGAGGCCGGCGAGGGTACGGGAGAAGAATCCGGGGCTCATGAATGCGACCCTCCGAAGGTGCGGCCCTTGGTGGTCACCTCGACACGAATGGCGACCGGCTCGGTCGGGCACATCATCTCGCACACGCCGCAGCCGACGCAGCTCGCCTTGACCACCGGGGTCCGGCGCGCGTCGGCGGGATCGGCCGACATCGGCTCGAGGGCGATGGCGCCCTCGATCGGGCATTCGCGCACGCACAGATCGCACAGCGGCAGATCGTAGGGATGACCGGCGATCGGCTGGGCCTTCCAGCGGTCGATCTCTGGGTAGCGCAGCACGGCGGGGTGGGCGCCGCGGGCGGGACCCTTCCACCCCTTGCCCTTGCGGGCGAGACAGGCGTCGGCGACGACGAGCTTCGCCACGCCCATCTTCACCTGCTCCTTCTTGTCGACGCCGTGGCTGAGGGCGCCGGTCGGGCAGGCGAGGATGCACTGGGTGGCGTCGCAGGAGAAGTCGCACGCCTGCTTGCGGGCGTCGATGTAGGGAACGCCGTTGCCGATGCCGTCGGGGAGGTCGGCGAGCTCGATCGCCTCGATCGGGCAGACCTGGACGCACTGGCCGCACTTGATGCAGGCGGCGAGGAAGTCCTCCTCGTCGATGGCGCCGGGCGGGCGCAGGCGCGGGTCGGCATGGGCCAGCTTGTGCTGCAGCAGCCCGGCGAGGGAGGCGCACACCATGGCCGAGCCGACCACCACCGATCGCAGCAGCCGGCGGCGGTCCTCGCCGCCCTTGGTCAGGCGCCGCTCGGGCGCGGCGGGCCGGTCGTCGTTGCTCATGAGTTCTTCTCCAGGCGGCGGGTGCCGCGGGCGCCGACGCCCTCGGGCGAGTCGAGGCGGGGGGCGGCATCTCGGAAGATCAGGCGAGGCTCGACCAGCGAGCCGAGACGCTCGACGAAGTCGACCAGTTCGAGTGAGGGCGAGGCGCGGAAGAACTGGGCGTCGGGCACGTCCATCCACAGGCGGTCGGCCCAGCTCCAGCTCTCGTGCGGAGTGTCGCCGACGCCGTCGCGATCGCGATCGAAGCCCTCGAAGTCGTCCCACAGGTTGCCGGCCCAGCGATTGCGGGCGGCGGAGCCGGTGCCGTGGACGGTGACCGGCGAGTGATTGCCGAGGAAGGCGTTGCCCTCGAAGGTGTTGCCCTCCCAATCGGAATGGAAGGCGACGGCGACGCCGTTGTAGGCGATGCGGTTCTTCTCGAAGCGGTTGAAGCCCTCGGGGTCGTAGGGCGAGGCGTCCATGAAGATGCCGCGGGCATTGGCGAAGAAGTCGTTGTGGCTGACGAGCGTGTTCGACGACTCCTTGAAGCCGAGGCCGATGCCGGACGGGCCCTGGCTGTAGTGAATGACGTTGTCGACCACTTCGTTGTCGTTGGCGTACATCAGGAAGATGCCGACCGTATTCGACAGGAAGCTGTTGCCGATGAGTTTGTTGTTGTGGGCGTACATCAGGTGGATGCCGTAGCGGCTGTCCATGATGCGATTGCCGGAGACGACGTTGTCGGTCGAATACCAGATCACCGCGTCGCGCGAGCCGACGATGTCGTTGTCCTCGATGCGGTTGCGGTTGGAATACCAGACGCGGATGGCGTCGCCGCGCAGGGCCTGCGGCAGGTCCTTCGAGCCGATGCGGTTGCGGCGGACGATGTTGGCGTCCGACTGCTTCAGCTCGAAGCCGAACAGGCAGTTCTCGATGACGTTGTCCTTGTAGACCCCGTGTCTGCCGCGCAGGCGAATGGCCGAATCGGTGGTCTCGTGGCGCTCGCCGGAATTGCGCACGGTGAGGCCGGTGATGGTGACGTCGTCGGCGTAGACGGTGAGGATCGAGCCGATGCCGCCGCCGTCGACGATCGTGCCGGGCACGCCCTCGATGCGCATCGGGCGACGGATCTTGCCGGGGGCGCCGTAGACGCGGGCCTCGAGGCGGAGGGTGCCGCCGTCGGGCGTGGCGTCGATCAGCGGTTGGAGGGCGACCGCGCCGGGTGGGAAGCGGCGCAGGTCCTCCATCTCGTCCTCGGAGCGCGGATCGGGCGCGGGCAGGTGGTGATCGGCGAAGCCGGCGTCGCGGGTGAGATCGTCGACGCCGCTCATCTCCGCCCACCGGACGGCGGCGACGCCGACGAGGGCGAGGACGCCCGCCATCGCCAGCGCGGCACCGCCGATCCGAACCAGACGCAGGAGATCGAGCCGGGCGGCCATGATCCTCTCCTCAGTCCTTGGCCGCTTCCGGCATGTTGCGACGCAGGAGGGCGGCGAGCGCCATGCTGCCGGCGACCACGCACATCAGACCGAAGCCGAGCGCGGGGTAGGAGTGGGTGGAGAACTGCGCCACCTTGCCGTCGCCGAACACCGTCGGCATGAACGGCTTGAGGGTGAAGGCGCCCATGGCGTTGAGCGAGTGGCCGTACCACCACAGCCAGGACGCATATTCGATCACGAAGCCGATCGGAAGGATCACCGGCACGGCGGCGAGCGCATAGAACAGCACGGAGCGCGGACGGCGGGCCACCCACAGGAAGATCGCCATCACCGCGAGCACGCCGCCGTAGACGACGTGGGTGGCGGTGCGCATGATCGCCACCAGACGCTGGTTCCTGGTCGGTTCGTTGAACCAGCGGCCGAGGCTCTCCTCGTAGTGCCAGGCCATGACGTCGATGCCGCGATTCGACCAGCGCTTCGGCTCGGCGCCGAGCTCGACCGGCGCCTTGATGTCGTGGACGATCTTGAGGATCTCGACCAGCTGCGCCTTGGTGGCGCCCTCGGCGACCTTGGGGCCGGTGGCGTCGACGACGATGCCGGACTTGGCGAGCGATTCCTTGAGCTGCTTGACCACAGGGTGCAACTCGCCGGTCTTGGTCTCGTCCTCGGAGCGGCCGAGGCTGTCGACGAGGCCGGTGACCCAGCTCTTGCCCATGTAGTGGACGCCGTCGGCGGAGAAGAGCGCGAGGCTCATCCACACCGCGACGCCACCGAAGCCGAGGCCCATGACGGCGGTGCGCAGGTTCACGCCCGGAACGGCGAAGCCGACGATGAGAACGCCGATCATCGCGAACAGGAAGGGCGACAGCAGCTTCTCGACCGGACCGCCGGAGGCGATCGGATACATGCCGACGAAGTGGTTGATGGTGTCCATCTCGTGGACGCAGTCGAGCGCCTCCTTCTCCAGGATCTCCTTGGAGTCGCGCAGGATGCAGCCGTTGGCGACGCGATCGACGTGGAAATGGATCTTCACGCCGTCGGGGAAGGTCTGGGCGGGATAGTTCGGCGCCTTGAGCGACACCCACCAGGACGGCGAGACGTAGGCGCCGGCGAGCGCGATCAGAGCGACCACCGCCAGAAGACGCACGAGAATCGCGTTGCGGTTCGAGGCGGGCTTGGCCGGCGTGGTGGGGGAAGCGGACGTCATGAGTGCGGTCTCCCGAATCGGGGGCGACGCTCCGAAGGGAGCAAGGCCCGGAACCGGGCCTCGTCGTCGCGGGCAAACTTCGATTTCATTTCCATCTTGAAGCGCGCCGCCGCGAAGCTCCTTGAAAAGCGACAAGTGGGCGGGACACTTCCACCGATGAGGGACGACGGAAACGACGAGAGCCGCGCGGTGCATGACGATGCCCGGCGGCTCCCGTGGTCGAGGGCGGGGCGGGGTTCACCCCGGCGACTCCCGCGGTCGTAGGCGGGGTGACACTCACCCCGCCCGGGGCGAAGATCACTTGAAGTCCGGGTTCTTCCAGCCCTTGGGGGCGACGAGATCCGCCGGCGGCTTCAGGCGCGAGACGTAGTCGAGGACGGCGAGCGTGTCCTTGTCGGAGAAGTTCTTGATCTGCTCGACCATCTCCGGGTTGGAGTTACGGCGCTTGCCTTCCTTGATCCAGCGATACTGACGAACGAGATATTCGTAGTGCTGGGCCTGGATGCGCGGATAGTACTTGGCGGCGTCGCCCTCGCCGTCCTTGCCGTGGCAACGGACGCAGTTGTCGGCGTAGAGCTTGGCGCCGAGCTCGAGATCGTCACCCTTGCCGACGCCGTTGTCGGGATTCATCTTCAGACCGGCGATGTACTCCGACACGTCGGCGATCGCCTGGGTGCCGCCGATCTCGGACGGCAGGGCGAAGGGGTACATGGTCGGATTGTCGCGGTGGCCGTCGCGGATGTCGGCGAGCTGCTTGATGATGACCGAACGGTGCTGACCGGCGAGCTGCGGGAAGGTGCCGTCGGTGAGGCCCCAGCCTTCGGGCATGTGGCAGGCCGAGCAGACCTCGTAGACGTCCTTGCCGTTCTCCTTGTTGGGCGTCAGGGTGAGCGCTTCCTCGCGCTCGCCGCCTTCGCTCATCCATTCCTTCTTGGTCTTGTTCTCTTCGAACTTCTTCTGGTCGACCGCCGCGCCACCGGCGGCGAAGGCCGCGCCGGCGAGAAACATCGCGCCGAGGGCGACGGAGAGGGTGAGGGTCTTCTTCATGTGGTGTCTCCGGGGTTCCGCGTCGCGGCGGCCGATCACTTGGGCGCGCGCTCGATCTGGGACAAATAGTCGGCGATCGCTGCGATCTTGGCGTCGTCGAGCTTCTTGGCGAAGGGCAGCATCGTCTTCACTTTGCCGTTCTGGCGAATGCCGTCCCTGATTTCCGTCATCTGGAGCACGACATAATCGCGCTTCATGCCTGCGACGATCGGATAACCGGCGAGCGGCTTGAGGCCGTCGGCGCCGTGGCAGGTGACGCAGCCGCCCTTGACGTAGGCGTCCTTGCCCTCGGCCTTGCGCGCGTCGTCGATCGGCGGATCGAGGGCGCGGATCTTCGGGGCGGGCTCCTTGGCGAGGTATTCGGCGATGGCCTGACGCTCGGCCGCGTTCACCAGATGCATGACGTCCTTCATGCCCTGGGTGCGCGGGTAGCCGCGGGCGTCGTTGCCCGACAGACGCTCGCCCTTGGCGATGGCGTCCATCTGTTCGAGCAGATACTTGGCGTCCTGACCGGCGAGGTCGGGATACACCTGAATGGCCTTGGCGCCGCCGCGGCCGTGGCAGGCGACGCAGGTCTTGGCGGCGAAGAGGGCCTTGCCGTCGAGGGCGGCCTCCTGAGCCGAAGCCACCGAGGGCAGAAGGAGAAGGCCGGCCGCGAGGCCCATGGCGAGACGAAACATGGCGCGTGTCCTGTCTGGTCGGGTTGCTTGAGACGGGCGCCCTCTCCCCGGCGCCGGAACGACGAAGGGCGGCGAACCGCCCTTCCGAAAATTCGGGAGAGGCTCCCGCGGGATCCCGCGAGAGCCTCCCGGATCACTCCTCGATCACTTGGCGACCACCTTGGCGCCGTTCTGCTCGAGGTAGGTCTTGACACGCAGACCGATGTCCGCGGCCTTGACCTGATACTGCCACCACTGGTTCGCCCACAGGGTTCCCTGCTGCCAGTCTTCCTTCTTGGCGGCCGCTTCGGTCTTGTCCTTGGCGTCCTTGGCGAAGTTGAGCTGGTCGACGGCGTCCTCGACGAGGGCGACGACGGTCGGGAAGTCCTTGTAGTTGGTCGACATGATGTACTTGACCACCGAGTCGATGACCTTCTGGGTCTCGACGTTGGTCGTGTACTGCTTGTCGTAGTCGGCCTTGGTGTAGGCGACGGCGTCCTTGACGGTCGCCGGCGTCGCGTCGGCCATGCCCTTCGGCTTGACCATCAGGTAGCCTTCCATCTCCAGATGGAGCGCCGAGCAGAACTCGGTGCAGTAGAAGGAGAAGGCGCCGGCACGGTCGGCCTTGAAGGTCACCGAGGCGGTCTTGCCCGGCTCCATCGACAGGTTGCCGGTGTAGGTCGACACGGTGAAGCCGTGGGTCTCGTCCTGCGCGCGTTCGGCGTTGGTGATGTGGAAGGTGACGGTGTCGCCTTCGTTCACCTCGACGATTTCCGGCGTGAAGTGCGAGCGGATCGCGGTGCCGAAGACTTCGACCTTACCGGGGGTCCGCACGATCTTCTCCGAGCCCGGACGCACCATGAAGGGGCTCTCCTGGCCGGTACGGCTGTCGGTGCCGTACTTGTAGCGCACCAGCGGCTTCAGCTTGGAGGCCGAGATGGACGCCGCGTAGTGGGGCTCGCCGAGCGGGATCGGCATGTCGTAGAGCAGTTCCATCTTGTCACCGGAGATGTCGATGAGCTGATGGTTCTGCGGATGGAGCGGGCCGACCGGGTTGAAGCGGTCGATGGCCAGCTTGTTGAGCGCGACCAGATACTTACCGGCCGGAGCGGCGCTGTCGCCCTCCATCGCCATCAGATGGCCGATGTTGTAGTGCACCGAGATCTTGTCGAGCACCTTGCCTTCGCAATAGTCGTACTTGGCGACCTGGCTGTCGACGTAGAGCGAGGTGTAGGCGATGCAGGGCTTGGCATCGAACTGCGTGTGCAGCGGGCCGAGGCCGAGCTGAACCTGCTTGTGGATCACCTGCTTCATGTCGAGGATCGGGATCCCGTAGGGGTCCTTCGACGCGAACTGCTTGGCATCGATCGCCGCCTTGATCTTCTCCCAGGAGTAGACCGTGACGTTGGTGTCGAGCTTGCCGCCGACGATGATGTACTTGCCGTCCGGGGTCACGTCGGCGCCGTGAGGCGACTTCGGCTCGGCGATGAGGAAGAGGATGCCCTCTTCGATCGCGGTCTTGATCGACACGACGTCGTGACCGTTGATCTTGGTCGACTTGCCGGCCGCGACCAGCTCGGCCGCCTTCTTCCAGTTGATGACGTGCAGGTAGTCGGCGTCGTTGGCCGAGCAGCCCGCCTCGAACGGCGGCTTGCCGGACTCGATGCCGCCGACGTAACGCTCGGCGCAGAACGAGTTGGTGAAGGACCAGCCGTCGGAGGGACCCTTACCGGCGTCGGAGAGGTCCTGGGTGTAGGGCGGCAGCTCGAGCGAGAAGGACTTCGACTCGTCGATGCGGCCCTTGGCGCGGTCGAACTTCCAGTAGGTCTGGGCGCCGCGGAACTTCTCGTTGAACTCCGAGAGCGGGGCGTAGCCACGGCCGAGAACGCCCGGATACTGGGCGGCCTCGAGCACGTACTCGGTGTTCGGGGTGACGAAGGTGCCGCCGTGCTCGGACTGCAGGATCGGGTTGACGACGATCTGCTGGGTCTCGAAGTCGTGCAGCGAGATCACCGCGACGCGCGGATTGGCCTTGTCGTTGATGAACAGGTATTCGCCGTCCGGCTTGCCGTTCGTTTCCGACAGGCCCGGATGGTGGGTGTCGCCCCAGTTGATCTCACGACCGTCGATGTCGCCCGAGCGCAGGATCTTCTTGGACTCGTCGTCGTAGCCGAAGCCCTGCCAGGGCTCGGGCGTGAACACCGACACGTACTTCAGAATGCGCATCGAGGGCACGCCGTAGACGATGATCTGGCCGGCCTGACCACCCGAGGAGAAGACGACGAATTCGTCGCGACCACCGGTCGGGGTGTAGGTCTTGGCGGCGGCCATCAGGTCCTTCTGGCTCAGACCACGACGCTTCATCACGTCTTCGAGGCTGTCGGCGGCGAGGGCCCCGACGGTGCCCAACCCCACGAGAACGCCCAAGGCCACGGACGTCTTCAAAATCGATCTCATGATCGCGCTCCTGCTCGTTCATCGACCTCGGACGGCGCCCTCGTCGTGTCCACTCGTCTCGACCGCGTGCCTTCGCCGTCCCGGTTCGACGGCAAAAGACATTCCCCTCGCGGTCGCCACGGGCGACAACGGCACGAACGTCATTCGGAATCGCGAAATTCTCGGTTCATCCACGGTACGGGCGCCGTTCGCCCCCGATGCCACCCCGTCCGGGCGGATCGAGGATCGGGCGAGAAGGCGTCGCCGCCTCCCGACTCTCCGACGACGTCGCCGAAGAGTCGCGTCCCATTCCGGAAGCGACCATGTCACGGCGGTCGCCACCCTCCTTGACGATGGTCAAGCTCTCGCGGCGAACCCGTCAAAAAGGCACCGCCGCGAAGCGCACGGGAGCGCGCCTCGGGCCATCGCGAGGACGAAGACGGTGATCTTCGTCGATTTCGGAGAGAATCGATCCCACGATCGGCGTCGGGTCGATGCTCGCGGGGCCGGTGCGGCGATCGGCAGGAGAACGATCGGGCGCGGGCGGGCGCGAGCGTCGCGGCGACGCGCGGATGCGAGAGGCTCGTGGGGACGGGAACCGGCCGCCCGACGGCGCGCAGCTCGCCTCCGTCGATCACGGGCACACGGGCGCCGCGCGATCGGGACCGGAGGTCAGAGAGCCGGCGGGGCGCGGGAGCGAAAGCCGGA
>JBEOKB010000197.1:0-2085 GCA_040275425.1 Siculibacillus sp.
TCAGCGCGTCGAGCCGAGCGAGGGCGGTGGCGGGGTCGTTGCGGGCGACGTGCAGGGCGGCCTCGGCCAGGACGCCGTCGGCGACCGACCGGGCGACGGCGCTGGAGGGGGCGGCGGCGAAGCGGGCGAACAGATCGGCGAAGACGGCGACGGCCTCGTCGCCGCGGCCGAGATCGGCGAGAACGCGGCCCTTGCCGCGCAGGGCCTCGGCGACCTGATCGCCGCCGTCGTCGGCGCGGGGACCACCGAGACGTCCGGCGACCTCGTCGAACACGGCCAGCGCGCGCTCGGTCCGGCCGAGGCGGGCGAGGGCGTTGGCGGTGTCGAGCATGGTGTCGGCGATCTGCTCGCGCAGGTCGCGGCCGGGTTCTGGGCCGACCTTCTCCAGGAGCACGGCCCAGGCGGCGACCGCCTCCTCGTCGCGGCCGAGGGCGGCGAAGGCGACACCGACGTTGTGGAGGGCGGCGGCCTCGAGCACGCGGCGATCGGGATCGAACGAGGCGGCGGCGTCCCGCGCCACCTCGCGGAAGGCGTCGAAGGCCTCGACGAGGCGGCCTTCGTAGAAGCGGCGGATGCCGACGACGTTGCGGGCCCAGGCGCGTTCGCTCTCGTCGCGGGCGGCGGCGGCGGCCTTCTCGGCGACGAAGATCAGACCCTCGCGCTCCTCGTCGAGGGAGCGGGTGAGGCGGACGGCCTCGGCGAACCAGAAGGCGAAGGTGCCGTCGGCACGAATCGGCGCCCGGCGCTCGGCGATGGTGCGGCCGGAGGAGAAGCGGTCGCGCAGGATGCCGACGCTCGAGCGCTCGTGGGCGTCGAGCCAGTTCCGCAGGGTGCGGCGGAAGGCGTCGGCGAGGGCGGGCAGGCCGTCGACCGGGCGAAGGAGGGCGCCGGGCTCGGCGGCGATTCGGCGGGCGAGGTCGGAGGACGGGCCGGCGGGCGCGGCGTGATCGAACACGACGGCGTCGCGCAGGGCGGCGCAACGCCGCCGCGCGGCGATCGTCTCCCATTCACGCTCGGCGAGGGGAGAGGCGTGGGCGGCGTCGTGGACGAGGACGGCGAAGTCGGCGTGGGCGATCTCGCGCTCGACGTCGGCGGGGGAGCGCTCCCCTCGGCCGATGCCGCCGCGCCCGAGGGCGCGCAGGGCGACGCCGCGCGGTTCGGCGTGGACCTCGGAGAATTCCGCCAGAATCGATTCGAGAAGGGCGCGGGCATCGCCGCGTGCGTCCGGCGTCGCGACGTAGACACCGTATCGAGCAATCGACTTCACCACGACACCCTGCTCTCTCGCTCGGACCGCATCGTCGACGCGTGCGGGCCGAGGGCGCCGGGCACGCGCGATCCGGGGCCGAGCGGACGCGCGAGGGCGCGTTCGGCGCTCGGACGCGCCGGTTCGGCGATCAATCTGGCAGAAGAGGGGTTGAAAAATCGACAACCCGGCGGGGCGAAACCCACCGACGGAGACGGCCGCGCGCGAAACCGCACATTCGGCGTCGTCGATCTCTCGAGAGGGGTGGTGGTGCCCAGGAGAGGATTGCGGTCGAAGACCGGATCTACATTGAAAAATATAGCATATCTTCTGCAGCGTGCAAATTTTGTATCACAGTTTCGTCGCTCAAGTCGCACGTTGGCCGGTCCGAAATCGATGGGTCGAAATCGCGAGGGGTCAGCACGTGGCGACGGCCTTTGCGGTTCCCCCCGTGCCGTCGTTCGTGGGTGCTTCCGAGGGTGTTCGGCCATCGTCATTCGTCGGCCATTCGACCCTTCGCGTCCAATAGCCCCAGCCCATGCGGACGTGTCCGGTCTCGTGCTCGCCTGCGTCCATTGAAGTAGTGTTGACAATTTGGACGATCGGGAGTCTCGTATCTAAACCCTATTGGACACGATGAGGCTCGCCATGTTGATCGGATATGCCCGCACCTCCACCACCGAGCAGGAAGCCGGGCTCGAAGCCCAACTCCGAGACCTGACCCTCGCGGGCTGCGAGCAGGTGTTCTCCGAGCAGGTCTCTTCCGTCGCCCCTCGCGCCGAACTCGAAGCCGCCCTCAGGTTCGCTCGTCGAGGCGACACGCTGGTGGTCACCAAGCT
>JBEOKB010000198.1:0-4094 GCA_040275425.1 Siculibacillus sp.
GGCGGCCTCGACCACCGGCTCGGCCGGGGCCTCGGACACGCTCTCGGCCTCGGCGGCCTCGGCGGCGGCCGCGGCGGCGGCCTCCTCGGCCTTGGCCTTGGCGGTCTTGCGCGGAGCGCGGACACGCTTGGGCTTGGGCGCGGGCTCGACCACCTCGGCGGCCTCGGCTGCCTCGACCTCGGCGACCAGGGTCTCGCGGTCCATGACGATCACGTCGTCGACCGGCTCGGACGCGGCGGCGACGTCGTCGGACGAGGTCTCTGCCTCACCCTCGTCCTCGTACTCGCCGGCGTCGTTGCCCTCGTTGCCGCCGTCGGTCTCGGCGGAGCCGCCGTTGCCGCCTTCGCCGCGATTGCGACGACCGCCGCGACGACCGCGACGACGACGCTTGCGCGGCGCCTCGCCGTTCTCGCCGTTTTCGCCGCCGGTGGTGGCCTCGGACTGTTCCGAACCCTCCTCGGCGCCCTCGTCGGAGCCGTAGTCGCCGTTCTCGTCACCGTCCTCGGAGCCCTGAGCGTCACCGTTCTGCTCGGTGCCGCCCTCGCTGCCGCGACCGCGACCGCGCCGACGCCGACGCCGCCGACGACGACCGCCGGATTCGCCTTCGCCCTCGCCCTCGGCCTCGCGACGGCCCTCGCCGCGACCACCGGAGCGCGCGCGGGTCTCACCCTCGCCCTCACCCTCGCCGTCGGTCTCGGCTTCGGTCTCGATCTCCTCGTCCTCGATCTCGTCCTCGATCTCGTCCTCGGGCTCCTCGATCGGCGCGGGCGCGGCGATCAGCTCGGGACGGTTGGCGCGCGGGACGACCGGATCGCCCTTCTCGACGACGTAGAGATGACCGGCCTGGGAGGCGTGGTCGTCGGCGAGCACGGTGATGTCGAGGCCGAAGCGGCGCTCGAGATCGGCGAGATGGCCGCGCTTGTTGTTGAGGATGTAGAGCGCCACGGCGGTGCGGGTGCGCACGATCAGATCGTGGGTGACGTTGCGCAGCAGCGCCTCCTCGAGGCTGCGCAGGACGTGGAGCGCCACCGACTCGGTCGAGCGCACCATGCCGGTGCCGCCGCAGTGCGGGCAGAGAACCATCGAGCTCTCGAGCACGCCGGTGCGGATGCGCTGACGGCTCATCTCCATCAGGCCGAAGTGCGAGATGCGGCCGACCTGGATGCGGGCGCGGTCGTTCTTCAGGCACTCCTTGAGCTTGCGCTCGACCGACCGGTTGTTGCGATTCTCCTCCATGTCGATGAAGTCGATCACGATCAGACCGGCGAGGTCGCGCAGGCGCAGCTGGCGGGCGACCTCCTCGGCCGCCTCCATGTTGGTGGCCAGCGCCGTGTCCTCGATGTTGTGCTCGCGCGTCGACTTGCCCGAGTTCACGTCGATGGAGACGAGCGCCTCGGTCGGGTTGATGACGATGTAACCGCCGGAGCGGAGCGTCACCTGGGGCGAGAACATCGCGTCGAGCTGGCTCTCCACGCCGAAGCGGGTGAACACCGGGGTCGGCTCGCGGTAGTTCTGGACGTTCTTGGCATGGCTCGGCATGAGCATGCGCATGAAGTCCTTGGCCTCGCGATAGCCGTCCTCACCCGCCACCAGGACTTCGTCGATGTCCTTGTTGTAGAGGTCGCGGATCGAGCGCTTGATCAGGCTGCCTTCTTCATAGACCAGCTTGGGCGCGCTCGACTTGAGGGTGAGCTCGCGCACGTTCTCCCACAGGCGCAGGAGATATTCGAAGTCGCGCTTGATCTCGGCCTTGGTGCGGGCGGCGCCGGCGGTGCGGACGATGACGCCCATGCCGTCCGGAACCTCGAGTTCCTGGGCGATGGTCTTCAGGCGCTTGCGGTCGGTCGGCTGGGTGATCTTGCGGGAGATGCCGCCACCGCGCGCGGTGTTGGGCATCAGCACCGAGTAGCGGCCGGCGAGCGACAGGTAGGTGGTCAGAGCCGCGCCCTTGTTGCCGCGCTCCTCCTTGACGACCTGGACCAGCAGAACCTGGCGGCGCTTGATCACCTCCTGGATCTTGTACTGGCGACGCAGACGCTGCTGCGGGCGACGCTCGGGCAGTTCCTCGAGCGCGTCCTCGGAGCCGACGCTCTCGACCGCGTCCTCGGACGCCTCGCCACCGGCCTCGCCGTCGACGCTCTCGTCACCGTCGGCGTCGGCGGCCGCAGCGGCGGCCTTGGACTTGCGGCGGGGGCGGTTCTCCTCGCGCTCGGCGTCGGCGTGCATGCGCGCCTCCTCCTCGAGGAGGGCCTGCCGGTCGGCGGTGGGGATCTGATAGTAGTCGGGGTGGATTTCCGAGAAGGCCAGGAAGCCGTGCCGGTTGCCGCCGTAGTCGACGAAGGCCGCCTGGAGCGACGGCTCCACGCGGGTGACCTTGGCGAGATAGATGTTACCCCTGAGCTGCTTCCTGGTGGCCGCCTCGAAGTCGAATTCCTCGACGCGGCTGCCGCGCACCACGACCACCCGGGTTTCCTCCGGGTGGGTGGCGTCGATGAGCATCTTGTTGGCCATGTGGCGAGAACTCCGGGTCCACGCGATCCGGCACCGTCCCGAGGAGGACGGCGGCGCGGGCGCGAACCGGTTGTAAGAACATTGTTGAACTGATCGGGGGGATCGAACCCGTCGGCGAAGCGCCGAAGACGCGGCGACGCGACGAGCAACGGCGGTTGGCCGTTTCCATCGTCCGTCTCGCTCGAGTCCTCGCGTTCGCCATGGCCGTTCGTTCGACCCTTTCGTCGGGTGATCGGGCGGGCAGACCCGCCGATCTGATGTTGCCGAGAGGAGCGATCACGACGCGATCCGCCGCCCCACGGCACCGAGAGATGTGGCCCTCGAGCCCGGGTTCCGAACCCGTCGACCGACCTCGTGTCGACGACGTTCGAAATCCGGGAATTTCCTCCTTCCGCGACCCTCGGGCCGACGGAACGACGATCCGGCTCCACACGGCCCGTCCGCGGCGATACGCGCCACCGAACGGCCCCCCTCGCACCACGCGCCGTCTCGAAACCGAGGCGGTGCGCAAGATCCGTGAGCCGCAGGCTCGACCGAATCCACCGGCCACAGGCACGGAGAACGTCCGGCCGCGGCTTCCGGCGAGGTGTCCACCGGATCGAATTCCCTTCCGCACCCTCTGCCGGAACTTCACGTACCGTCACGGATTCGGTCGGAAAACGAATTCCACGCGCCATACTTACGGGCCGAGAAACACCTTTGCAAGTCGAAGGCTTCGCGCACGACCCGGCTTTGCCGGCGAGGGACGTCGCAAAGTCGGCGCCGCGTCTCGAAAGCGTCGACGAAGGGTTAAATCATCGGCGCGCTCGAGCTAGATTCGCCGAGGACATGCGGCGGCGCACGAGTTCGGAGGGGTGAATTGCGCGAATTCGACGATTGCAACCGACGACACGAGTTCGTGAGCGCGGCGCGCCTTCGGCTCGCTCGGGCGGCGCGCGCGGCGCTGCCGGCGATGCTGGCGGCGGCGCTGGTGCTCGGGGGCGGATCGGCGTCCACGGTCGGCGCGGGCGAGGCGGAGGCGGTCACGGTGCGCTCGGTCGCGCTCGGCGGCGACGAGAAGCTGACCACCATCACGGTCGAGCTGAGCGGCGAGGCGAGCGTCGGGGTGTTCGCGATCGGTGATCCCAGCCGTGTGGTGATCGATCTTCCGCGGGCGCGGTTCGAGACGGGCAGGACGGCGAGCGGGGCTATCGGCGTGGTCTCGGCGTGGCGCTGGGGCGCGTTCACCGCCGACAAGGCGCGGATGGTGTTCGACATCCGTACGCCGGTGCGATTCGCGCGGGTCGATCTCGTCGGAGAGGGCGCGTCGCGGCGGCTGGTGCTGGAGCTGGAGGCATCGACGGCGGAGGCGATGCGGGCGATCCGGCCGGTGCATCTGGGCGCGCGGAGCGAGCCGAGCGCGGCGGAGAAGCCTTCGGCCTCGGAGCCGACCGGTCCGGCGGCCAAGGGCGATCGCGCCGTGGCGCGCGGGCCGGACGCTGCGGCGAAGCGGGTGATCGTGATCGATCCCGGCCACGGCGGCGTCGACGCGGGCACGCGCAGCCCGGCCAGCGGCACGCCGGAGAAGGTGGAGGTGCTGGAGG
>JBEOKB010000199.1:0-20646 GCA_040275425.1 Siculibacillus sp.
TCGAGGCTCCATGCGCGCTGCCAATCAGTACCAGCCCGACACCCGCCAGCGCCACCCGCGCCCGTGCCCGCGCCTCGCCCCGCCACCCGCGCGAACCTGAGCGGCAGCGCCGCGTTGTCGAGCGCGCTCGCCCACGGCATCAGCGTCGCGTCCTGG
This sequence comes from Siculibacillus sp., assembly GCA_040275425.1. Lineage (GTDB taxonomy): Bacteria > Pseudomonadota > Alphaproteobacteria > Rhizobiales > Ancalomicrobiaceae > Pinisolibacter. The sequence continues at coordinate 157 of JBEOKB010000199.1, forward strand.
AACACGTGGCCGACGCCGCGATCCGGCGCGCGCACCCGCCCGGCGTCGGCGCTCTCGAGCCCGGCGATCAGCCGTAGCACCGTCGATTTGCCGCAGCCCGACGGCCCGATCAGCGACACCACCTCGCCGCGCCCGAGCGCGAGATCGAAACCGTCGAGCACCGCCGTCGCGCCGAAGCGCTTGGTCACGCCCTCGAGCGCGACGATCGGATCGGACGAACGGACGGGCGGCGACATCGGCGACACTCGGAAGGGAGACGACGGCGCGACCCTAGCCGAGCCCCTCCGCCCCGTCGAGCGCCCGCCCGGCGTGACGCCGCCGCGCCGAACCGCTAGTCTCGGCCCGCACCGAACGAAGGAAGCCCCATGCGTCTGTGGTTGAAGGATCCGCTCGCCGTTCTCGCCGACGATGCCGCCCGTGGCGTCGTGATCGAGGGCGCCCGCATCGTCGAGCGCGTCGCCCGCGGCCGTGACCCCGCCGCCCCGGTCGACGTCGTCTTCGACGCCTCGCGCCACGTCCTGCTGCCCGGTCTCGTCAACACCCACCACCACTTCTACCAGACCATGACGCGCGCCCACCCGAGCGCGCTGAACAAGGAACTGTTCCCCTGGCTGAAGGCCCTCTATCCGATCTGGACGAACGGCCTGACCCCCGAGACCTTCCGCCTCGCCGTGCGGCTGGCCGCGACCGAGCTGCTGATGTCCGGCTGCACCACCGCCGCCGATCACCACTACGTCTTCCCCGCCGCCCTGCGGAACGCCGTCGACATCGAGGTCGACGAGGCGAAGGCGGTCGGCCTGCGCATGACCGTGACGCGCGGCTCGATGAACCTGTCGGTGAAGGACGGCGGCCTCCCGCCCGAGGCCGCCGTGCAGGACGAGGACGAGATCCTCGCCGACAGCGAACGCGTCATCGCCGCCCATCACGACCCGTCCGACGGCGCGATGATCCGCATCGCGCTGGCGCCGTGCTCGCCCTTCTCGGTCACCCGCTCGCTGATGAGGGCCACCGCCGATCTCGCCGCGAAGCACGACTGCCGCCTCCACACCCACCTCGCCGAAACCAACGACGAGGACGCCTTCTGCCTCGCCACCTTCGGCCTGCGCCCGCTCGACTATCTCGAGGAGGTCGGCTGGATGAGCGAGCGCACCTGGCTCGCCCACGGCATCCACTTCGACGACGACGAGATCGCTCGCCTCGGCCGCGCCGGCGTCGGCATCGCCCATTGCCCCTCGTCCAACATGGTGCTGGCCTCCGGCATCTGCCGCACCCGCGAGCTGGAGGCGGCGGGCGCCCCCGTCGGCCTCGCCGTCGACGGCTCCGCCTCCTCCGACGCCTCCAACCTGATCCAGGAGGCGCGCCACGCCCTGATGCTCGGCCGCCTGCGCTACGGCGCCACGCTATCCCACCTCGAGGCGCTGCGCTGGGCGACCGAGGGTTCGGCCCGCTGCCTCGGCCGCGCCGACATCGGCCGCATCGAGGAGGGCCGCCAGGCCGACCTCGCGCTCTTCACCCTCGACGAGCTGCGCTTCTCCGGCGCCGGCGACCCGCTCGCCGCCCTCGTCCTGTGCGGGGCGCACCGCGCCGACCGGGTGATGGTCGCGGGCGAGTGGAGGGTGATCGACGGCTTGCCCCTCGGCGTCGACCTCGCCAGACTGCGCGCCGAGCACGGCTCCGCCGCCCGCGCCCACTTCGCCGAGCTCTGAGAGGTCCCATGCCCCGCCCGTACTGGTCCGACCTCGTCGCGCCCGACTTCGCCGACCCCTCGGTCTCCGAATGGATCGCCGTGCTGCCGGTCGCCGCGATCGAACAGCACGGGCCACATCTGCCGCTCGGCACCGACACCATCATCGCCGACGGCCACGTCGCCGCGACGGTGGCCCGTCTGCCCGCCGATCTGCCCGCGGTGTTCCTGCCGACCCAGGCGGTGGCGTGGTCGATCGAGCACGTCTCCTCGCCCGGCACCCTCACCCTCGACTGGGACACCGTCTCCCAGGTCTGGCTGGAGATCGGCGCCTCGGTCGCCCGCGCCGGTCTGCGCAAGCTGGTGATCGTCAACGCCCACGGCGGCAACTCGCCGATCGTCGATCTCGTCACCCGCGAGCTGCGCATCCGCCACGACATGCTGGCGGTGGCCACCTCGTGGTCGCGCTACGGCCGCCCCGAGGGTCTGTTCGACCCCGAGGAGCGCCGCCTCGGCATCCATGCCGGCGACGTCGAGACCTCGATGATCCTGGCGCTGCGGCCCGATCTCGTCCGCCTCGACGCCCTCGCCGAGCACCCCTCGGCCCAGGGCGCGCTCGAGCGCGAGTTCACCCACCTGCGCGCCTACGGCCCCCACGCCTTCGGCTGGAAGGCCCAGGACCTCAACCCCTCCGGCGCCGTCGGCGATCCCCGCCGCGCCACGCCCGAGAAGGGCCGCGCCGCCATCGACCACGCCGTCGGCGGCTTCCTCGATCTCCTCACCGAGGTCCATAGCTTCGATCCCGCCCGCCTGTGGCGCGACTGAGCCGAAACGAGGAGGGGCGCGGCCCCTCGCGGAACCGCGCCCCTCGTCTCCGTTCGAGGCGAGCGCCTCAGGCGCCCTTCACCTGGGCGGTGATCTCGGCGACCAGCCCGGCGTCGAGGCCGAGCTTGGCGGCGAGCGCCTCGAGATAGGCCTTCTCCGACGCCTGATCGGGATCGATCGCGAGCAGCGAGGCGGCGTAGATGTGCACCCGCTCCTCCGGCGTGGTGGCGAGCGCGGCGACGCGGTCGAGATCGAGCGGCGCGGCCAGCTCGGTCTCCAGGAACGCCTTGGCGGCGGCCTCCAGCACTCCGACCCGGCCGAGGATCGCCGCCTTCTCCGCCTCGTCGACGTGCCCGTCGGCCTTGGCCGCCTGGATCATCGCGATCAGGGTCGAGGCGGCGAGCTTCTGCTCGCCCTCTTCGGTCACGGCCGGAGCGGCGGCCGGAGCCTCCTGCGCCGCGCCGCCCTGGTAGTTCTGCCAAGCCTTCCAGGCGAGCCCGCCGAGCGCGGCGAGCGACCCGACCTTGAGCGCGGTGCCGCCGACCTTGCGGCCGGTCTCCGTGCCGACCAGAAGCCCGAGCAGGCTACCGGCGATCGCGCCGACCGCCAGCCCGTTGCCCTGTTCGGACACGAGCTTCTTGGCCTGTTCGATCTTGTCCGCGCCGACCAGCCCGGTCGCCGACGCCTCCAGCGACGACAGGCCCTCGCCCAGCATCGCCTTGCCCTTGGCCAGCGTGTCCGCGCCGACCAGTCCTTCGACCGCCTTGGCGCCCTGATCGAGGTAACCCTGCGCGGTCGCCGCCGTCTGCGGGCCGAGCAACTGAGAAAGGAGTGCCTTGGCGTCGAACATGAGAGGGTCCTCCGAACCCGAGAGATCTCGCGCGATCGAGCCCGATCGCGGCACGCCTCATTTGGTCACGTCGCCCACCGCCCGCAAGACCGCATCCCCCAGGGGAAGGGGAAAGTTTCGCCGGAACGAAGAAGGGGCGGATCGCTCCGCCCCCGTCCTCGTCCGGATCATCGTCGAATCCACCACCGCGCCGACGTCACCACGTCTTGTGCGGATGCAGCTTGAACATCCACGTCTCGGTCAGCGCGGTCTCGCCGTCGCGCAGGAACGCGCGGATGTCGACCGGCTCCGGCCCCTCCGCCTTGACGTCGAACTGCAGACGCCACGCGTTGTTCCAGGTGGTCGTCTCCAGGAAGATCGACGAGATCACCCCGCGCGAGGCCGAGATCAGCGCCTCCGGCGTGCGGTCCTTCGGGAACGTGTCGAGCGGCCCGCCGGCGAATTCGATCACCATGCGCTTGCTCTCCGGCGGATTGGCCCGGCTGTAGGGGAAGCCGCCGCGTCCGATGCGCGTGGCGATCGGCCGCGCCAGATTGGTCGGCGGGTTCGGCTCGTCGGCGTTCCAGTGCATGCGGTAGCGGAACTCGAGCGCCTGCCCCGCCTTGACCGGCTGCTTGGGCACCCAGAAGCAACCGACGTTGTCGAAGTCCTCGTGATCGGTCGGGAACTCGACCAGATGGAACGCGCCCTGCCCCCAGCCGCCGATCGGCTCGACCCACAGGCTCGGCCGCCGCTCGTAGTTGAGATAGCGATCGAGGAACTCCTTCGGATCGCGATTGCGCTGCATCAGACCGAAGCCGCGCGGATTGTCGTCGACGAAGGCCGAGGTCGACGGCCCCGGCGGGTTGACCAGCGGCCGCCAGATGCGCTCGCCCGCACCGGTCCACATCGCCAGCCCGTCGCTGTCGTGCGCTCCCTCGCGCCACTCGAGCTGATAGCTCTTGTCGTACTTCGAGTACCAGTACATCGACGTCATCGGCGAGATGCCGAGCTTGGCGATGTCCTTGCGCACGAACAGATTGCATTCGACGTCGATCACCACGCCGTCGGTGCGCCGGATCGTGAACTTGTAGGCGCCCGAGATCGACGGACCGTCGAGCAGCGCGTAGACGACGACCGGCTGCTTCTCGGCCGAGGCCGGCTGCAGATAGAACTCGGTGAAGTCCGGGAACTCCTCCGCCGTCGGGCTGGCGGTGTCGATCGCCACGCCGCGCGCCGACAGACCGTATTCGTTGAGCGAGCCGATCGCCCGGAAGTAGGACGCGCCGAGGAACGCGACCCAGTCCTGCTTGGTCCAGTCCGGCCGGGTCTTGACCTCGCGGATCTGGAACCCGGCGAAGCCGGTGTCCTCCGGCAGCTTCTGCGCCGGGCTGTCGTTCGGCATGTCGAAGTATTCCGGCTCGTAGAGCACCTCGGCGGCCTTGTCGCCGTCGACCGCGAGCATCTTCACCGACTTCGGGAAGTACTTGCCGACCGGGAAGAAGGTGATCGGATAGACGCCCTTGTCGTCCGAGAACAGGGCGTGATCGGGCCGGAACTTGATCTTGCCGTGCTGCTCGTAACCGATCTGGTCGACGATCTCCTGCACCGCCTTCTTCGGCGGCACGTAGGCCTTGGCCGCCAGTTCGCGCGCCCGGCTGGTCAGCCCCGCGTAGGAGAAGGCCTTGGCCGGACCGAACTTCAACTGCGCCGCGAAGGCCGAGGACGCGTTGCCCAGAAGGCTCGCGACACCGAGCGCGAACGAGCCGGCGAAGAGATCACGACGAGAAGGACGTGCGGTCATGGAGGGTCCCGAAAGGAGTGCGCGAGATGAGTCCGAAGTCGGCGCCCGCGAGGACGGGTCGCCCGAGTGTTCTTAGAGCGCCGCACCATTCATCGCAATCGGGCGGAATGTTGGCGGCGCGGTGAGACGGAAGTCTCACCCCTCGCCCCGCCCGTCGAGGCGCGGACGCCAGCGTGTCAGCAGCAGCGCGTTGGAGACGACCGTCACCGAACTCATCGCCATCGCCGCCCCGGCCAGCGCCGGCGTGAGGTGGCCCGTCGCCGCCAGCGGCACGCCGACGACGTTGTAGAAGAACGCCCAGAACAGGTTCTGCCGGATCTTGCCCCAGGTCGCCCGCGCGATCTCGAGCGCCGCCGGCACCAGACGCGGATCGGGCCGCATCAGCGTGATGCCCGCCGTCTCCAGCGCCACGTCGGTGCCCCCGCCCATGGCGATGCCGACGTCCGCCGCCGCCAGCGCCGGCGCGTCGTTGATGCCGTCGCCGACCATCGCCACCACCTGCCCCGACTTGCGCAGCAGCTCGACGCATTCGACCTTGCCCTCGGGCAGCACGCCCGCCTTGACCACGTCGATCCCCACCGCCCGCGCCACCGCCTGCGCCGGTTCGCGCGCGTCGCCGGTGACGAGATGGGTCGAGACCCGCTCGCGCGTCAGCCGCCCGATCGCCTCGCGGCTGGTCGCCCGGATCGGATCGGCCAGCGCGACCAGACCGAGCGCCTCGCGATCGCGCGCCACCGTCACCACCGTCTTGGCCTCGGCGGCGAGGCGCTTCGCCTCGTTGTCGAACAGGCGCAGATCGACGCCGATCTCCCCCATCATCCGCGCGTTGCCGACCGAGATGGTCCGCCCGTCGACCACCGCCGTGACGCCGCGCCCGACCACCGCCCGGAAGTCCCGCGCCGGCGACAGCGTCAGCTCGCGCGCCTCCGCCGCCGTCACGAACGCCGCCGCGAGCGGATGCTCGCTCGCCGCCTGCGCCGAGGCCGCCAGCCGCAGCAGTTCGTCGCCCGAGGCCCCCAGCGTGAACACGTCGCTGACCGCCGGCCGCCCCTCGGTCAGCGTGCCGGTCTTGTCGAACACCACGCAGTCGACCCCGTGCGCCCGTTCCAGGGCCTCGATGTCGCGAATGAGAATACCCGCCTTGGCCGCCGCCCCGGTGCCGGCCACCAGCGCCGTCGGCGTCGCCAGCCCGAGCGCGCAGGGGCACGCGATCACCAGCACCGCCACCGCCGGGATGAGCGAGGCCTCGAAGTCGTGCCCCGCCAGCCACCAGCCGCCGAAGGTGATCACCGCGATCACCACGATCACCGGCACGAACACCGCCGCGATCCGGTCCACCAGCTTCTGCACCGGCGCCTTGGCGATCTGCGCCTGCTCGACCAGATGGCCGATGCGGGCGATGGTGGTGTCCTCGCCGACCGCGCGCACCTCGACCGTGAGCGCCCCCGCGCCGTTGATCGTGCCCGCCGTCACCTTGTCGCCCGGCTCCTTGGTCACCGGCAGGCTCTCGCCCGTCACCAGGCTCTCGTCGAGTTCGCTCGCCCCGGCCAGCACGACGCCGTCCGCCGCCACCCGCTCGCCCGGCCGCACCAGGATGCGGTCGCCGCGCGCGAGCCGATCGACCGACACCGTCTCCTGCGCCTCGCCGACGAGGCGGGTCGCCGTATCGGGCCGCAGCGACATCAGCCGCGCCACCGCCGCGCTCGCCGAGCGCTTGGCCCGCGCCTCCAGCAGCTTGCCCATCAGGATCAGCGTGAGGACCGTCGCCGAGCCCTCGAAATAGAGGTGGCCGTGGGCATGGTCGCCATGGGCGATCACCGCCCAGGTCGAGAACGCCCACGCCGCCGTGGTGCCCATCGCCACCAGCACGTCCATGTTGGCCGCGCGCGCGCGCAGCGCCTTGAACGCCCCGACGTAGAACCGCGCCCCGGCCACGAACTGCACCGGCGTCGCCAGCGCGAACTGCAGCCACGGCGACGGCCAGTCGACGTGCCGCCCCCATGCCATCGGAATCATCGCCGCCAGGAACGGCGCGGTCAGGATCGCCGCGAACAGGAACAGCCGGAACGTCGCCCGCTCCTCGACCGCGCGATCGGCCGCCGCCCGCTCCAGCGCCGCCCGTCGCGCCGCCACGGCGGTGTCGCGCGGCTTCGCCCCGAAGCCCGCCCGCTCGATCGCCTCGACGATCGCCGTCGCCGGCAGCTCCGGCGCCAGAACCTCGGCCGTCTCCAGCGCCAGATTGACGCTCGCCCGCTCCACCCCGGGCATTCGCGACAACACCTTCTCGATGCGCGCCGAACAGGCGGCGCAGGTCATGCCGGTGACGTCGAGCAGGATCGGCTCGACGCGCGTGAGGGAGGAGGAGGAGACGGGGGACGACGACATGGCGGACATCTTTGCCCGGTTCTCGAGCCGAGGTCGAGAGGGTCGCGCGCGGCGAAGGGCGGAACGGAAGTCGCATCGGTATCAGCGCGGATGGGCGTTGATCTCTTCGCCCCCCCGGGCCAAGGTCGCCCCGGCAGTCGAACATCGAACACGCGAGAAGGAGCCCGCCCATGCCGGGAAATCGTGAGGATCGCCCGGTCGGGCCCGCCGTCCAGGGGTGGAGCGAACGCGCTCGCCCGGCTCGTGCCGGTATTTCGGGGGTCTGGGGGCGGCTCGAGCCGCTCGACACCGCCCGCCACGGCGCCGATCTCTTCGCCGCCGTCGACGGCCACGATTCGGTCTGGACCTATCTCGGCTACGGCCCGTTCGAGAACGAGGCCTCGTTCATCTCCTGGCTCACCGGCCGCGAACAGCTCACCGACCCGCTCTATTGGGCGGTGATCGACGGCGCCACCGGCAAGGCCGTCGGCGTGCTGACGCTGATGGAGATCCGCCCCGCCGCCGGCGTCATCGAGATCGGCCACATCTTCTTCTCGCCGGTGCTCCAGAAGACCCGGGCCGCCACCGAGGCGATCTACCTCGCCATGCGCCACGTCTTCGCCGACCTCGGCTATCGCCGCTTCGAGTGGAAGTGCGACGCCCTCAACGCCCCCTCGCGGGCGGCGGCGATCCGCTTCGGCTTCACCTACGAGGGCATCTTCCGCCAGCACATGGTGATCAAGGGCCGCAACCGCGACACCGCGTGGTATTCGATCACCGATAAGGAATGGCCGACCGTCAAGGCCGGGTTCGAGGCGTGGCTGAAGGCGGAGAACTTCGACGCGACCGGCCGCCAGAAGGCCGCCCTCGCCGATCTGCGCCCCAAGGCCGCCCACGCCCACTGAGGGCGCGGCGGTGCCCTCCCGTCGCATCGGACGTTCGCGAGGCCCGCGCCGCACCCCGGCGCGGGCCTCGTCGTCTCATCCCACCGGGCGTTCGTCGGCGATCACCTTGCCGTCGCGCGGCAGCGTGCCCGGCGCCATGATCGCCACCCGCCCCTTGAGCTTGGTGACGGTCGCCAGCGTCTCCGCCACCCGGATCTGCAGATCGGCGCTCGCCTCCGGCGTCTCGATCCGGAGCTCCATCGCGTCCTGCTCGCTCTCGCGGCTGACCACCAGCCGGGCGAAGCCGATCTCCGGATGGCGCTTCACCACCCGGTCGATGTCGGCCGGATCGACGAACATGCCCTTGACCTTGGCCTTCTGGTCGGCGCGCCCCATCCAGCCGCGAATGCGCTTGGCCGTGCGCCCGCACGGGGCCGGCTCGTCCAGGAGCGCCGACAGATCGCCGGTGCCGAGCCGGATCACCGGATGCACCGCGTCGGCGCGGCTCACCACCACCTCGCCCACCTCGCCCGGCCCGACCGGATCGCTCGTCCCCGGCCGCACGATCTCCAGCACGATGCGCTCGTCGACCACCATGCCCGGATTGACCGACCCGTCCGGCGCGTCGGTCTCGTAGGCGACCAGCCCGACGTCGGCGATGGCGTAGCACTGCCGCACCCGCACCCCGCGGCTCTCCAACTCCGCCCTGAGTGTCGCCGGCAGCGCCGCCCCGGTGACCAGCGCAACCCGGATCGACGACACGTCGCGCCCGAACTCGCGCCCCGCGTCGAGCAGGATCTTGAGGAAGTCGGGCGTGCCGACATAGGCGCGCGGCCGATAGTGTTCGATCAGCTCGAGCTGCGCCTCCTTGTTGCCCGGCCCGGCCGGGATCACCGGACACCCGAGCGCCCGCGCCCCCGAATCGAGGATGAACCCGCCGGGCGTCAGGTGATAGGCGAAGGTGTTGAGCACCACGTCGCCCTTGCGAATGCCTGCCGCATACATGGCGCGCGCGGTTCCCCACCAGTCCGCCGCCCGCCCCTCCGGCTCGTAGATCGGCCCCGGCGAGGTGAACAGCCGCCCGACCTCGTCGAGCCGCGTCGGCACCACGTCGGCGAACGGCCGGTTCTCCGCCTGCAACAGCCGGAGCGCGTCCTTGCGCAGCACCGGGATCGCCGCCAGATCGCGATAGCGCCGCAGCTCGGCCGGATCGATCCCCTTGAAGCGCTTCTTCCACGGACGCTTCTTCGCGAGCACGGCGACCGCCTCGGCCAGCGCCTCCATCTGGGCGCGCTCGCGCACACGCGGTCCCCGCTTCTCCAGACGGTCGTAGTGGTCGGCCATCGGCCTGCCCCCCCTGTTCAAGCCAGCCAGCGCTTGCGCCGCTTGTAGTGTTTGACTTCCTTGAAGCTCTTGCGTCCGGCCGCCGCCACCCCGAGGTAGAACTCCTTGACGTCCTCGTTGGAGGCCAGCGTCTTGGCCTCGCCGTCGAGCACGATTCGTCCCGATTCCAGGATATAGCCGTGGGTGGCGTGGCGCAGCGCCACCGCCGTGTTCTGCTCCGCGAGCAGGAACGACACCCCCTCCTCTACGTTGAGGCGGTGCACGATCTCGAAGATCTCGTCGACGATCTGCGGAGCGAGCCCCATCGACGGCTCGTCGAGCAGGATCATCGTCGGTCGCGACATCAGCGCCCGCCCGATCGCCACCATCTGCTGCTCGCCGCCCGAGGTGTAGCCCGCCTGGGACTTGCGTCGCTGCTTGAGGCGGGGAAAAAGCTCGTAGACCCGCTCGAGATCGGCCTTGACCGCCCCGCGCCCGTCGCGCCGGGTGAAGGCGCCGGTCATCAGATTGTCCTCGACCGTGAGATGGCCGAAACAGTGCCGCCCCTCCATCACCTGGATGCAGCCGCGCCGCACCAGTTCGTTGGGGCTGAGGTCCTGCACCTCCTCGCCCGCGAACACGATCCGGCCCTTGGTCACCTCGCCGCGCTCGGCGTGCAACAGGTTGGAGATCGCCTTGAGCGTGGTGGTCTTGCCCGCGCCGTTGGCCCCGAGCAGCGCCACCACCCCGCCCTTGGGCACGGTCAGCGACACGCCCTTCAGCACGAGCGCGACGTGGTCGTAGACCACTTCGATGTTGTCGACGGTGAGCAGCGCCGAAGCGTCGTCGGTCATGGCCGGGGATCCCGCGAGGCGAAGGAGAGGGAGGAGAGGGCCGCGGGGCGGGGTTCAGGGCACCCGTCCCACGGCGTCTCGCCGGTGCTCGCGACGCTCGGACGCATCCGAACGGCGCGGAGCCGATCACGCACGTCGCCTCACTTGGCGGCGGCGCAGGCTTCCGTGCGCGCCGGCCACGGCGCGTTCTTGTCGGCATAGGCCTTGGCGTCGGCCATCAGCATCGGCCGCACCTTGTCCTTCATCGGCTCGATCCAGTCCGACGCCTTGACCCACTTGGCCCCGTCCCACTGCTGGACGTAGACCGAATGCGCGCCGGAATGGTCGTCGCAGGTGATCTTCACCGGCGACATGAAGCCCTCGAGGCCGATCTCCTTGATGCGGGCGGTGTCGATGTTCAGGCTCTCGAGCCCGGCGCGGACCTCGGTGGCGTTGACCACCTTCTTGCCCGTCGCCTTCTGCGCCGCGCGGATGGCCTCCGCGATCAGCATCGAGTTGTAGACACCCTTGTTGTAGTTGTTCTCGGCGAACCGGGCGGTGTCCTTCAGCGTCGATGTGCCCTTGTCGACGACGTGCTTCTTGATGTCGGCCAGCGCCGGGAAGCCCGAGCCGGTGCCGTTGAAGTTGAGGGTCAGGAAGCCCTTGGCCCCGGCGCCGCCCGCGCGCGCGTCGTCGTCCGATCCCGACCACCACACGCCGATGAAGTGGTCCATCGGGTAGCCGACCTTGACCGCCTCCTTGACCGCGGTCGGGTTCATCGCGCCCCAGCCCCACATGATCATCCAGTCCGGCCCGTCCGACTGCACGTTCAGCCACTGCGACGACTGATCCTGCATCTTGTCGCCCGGCACCGGGTACTTGAGCAGTTCGAAGCCGTTCTCCTTGGCCAGCGTCTCCAGGAGCGGGATCGGCTCCTTGCCGTAGGGCGCGTCGAGATAGATGAAGCCGATCTTCTTGCCCTTGAGCTTGTCGAGCCCACCGGCCTTCGAGGCGATGTACTTCACCGCCACCGAGGCGCCGTCCCAATAGGTCATCGGTGGGTTGAACACCCACGGGAAGGTCTTGCCGTCCGCCGCCGCCGACAGGCCGTAGGCCATCGACAGCACCGGGATCTTGTCGACGCCCGCCTTCGGGATCAGCTGCAGCGTGATGCCGGTCGACCACGGATTGTACATCAGGGCGCCCTTGCCCTTGGTCGCCTCGTAGCACTCCACGCCCTTCTGCGCGGTGTAGCCGGTCTCGCACTCCTCGAAGACGAGCTTCACCCCGCCGATGCCGCCGTCGCGCTGGTTGAGCATCTCGAGATAGTCGTGCATGCCGTCGGCGATCGGGATGCCCGATCCGGCGAAGGCGCCGGTGCGATAGGTCAGGAGCGGGACGTAGAGCGTGTCCTCTGCATGGGCGACCGAGATCGGCGGCAGCACGGCGGCGATCACCGACGCCACCGAGAACGCGAATGCGAGACGTTTCATCATGATCGTTTCCTCCGATCCACCACCGGCCCCGCTCTCTCGGCGAGTTCCGGCCTTTCGGGTCGTCTTGGTTCGCCCGTCGCCCGACCCGTTCGGCGACCGGCGTTTTCGTCTCCCCTCACCAGGGGAACGGCCACACCCTCAGCTTCTGCTTCGTCACCGCCCACAGCCTGGCCAGCCCGTGCGGTTCGACGATCAGGAAGAAGATGATCAGCGCGCCGACGATCATCGAGTTGACGTGCTCGACGGTGGCCGACTGGATCTCCAGCCCGACCAGGCTCGGCGCGAACTTGATCACCACCGGCAGCGCCCAGATGAACGCCGCCCCGAACCACGAGCCGAGCAGGCTGCCGAGCCCGCCGATGATCACCATGAACAGGATCTGGAACGACAGGTTGATCGAGAAGGCCGACGGCTCCGCCGCCCCCAGCCAGAAGAACACCATCATCGCCCCGGCGACGCCGGCCAGATAGGACGACACCGCGAAGGCCAGGAGCTTGGCCGGCAGCAGCCGCACGCCCATCAGCTCGGCCGCGATGTCCATGTCGCGCACCATCATCCAGGTCCGCCCGATCCGGCCGTGCACCAGATTGGAGACGATCCAGGTCATCAGCACCACGAGGCCGAGCACCACGAAGTAGCGCGTCAGCGGCGCCGCCTCCGGCCCCGAGATGGCGATGCCGAGGAACGACCGCCGCACCGCCTCGATCGCCCCCGACGACGAGTAGTCGGTGAGCCAGCCCACCCGCACGAAGCACCAGTCGAGGAAGAACTGCGCCGCGAGCGTGGTCACGGCGAGATAGAGCCCCTTGATCCTGAGCGACGGCAACCCGAACACCACCCCGACCGCGGCCGAGAACACCCCCGACACCAGGATCCACACGATCAGATTGACCTCGGGAAACACGCTGGTGAGCTTGAACGCCGCATAGGCTCCGACCCCCATGAAGGCGCCGGTGCCCAGCGAGATCTGCCCGGCGTAGCCCGTCAGCACGTTGAGGCCGATCGCCGCCAGCGTGAACACGAGGCCGGGAATCATGATCGAGGTCAACACGAAGTCGTTGGCCACGAGCGGGATCACCACCACCGCGAAGGCGAGCATCACCGCGATGCCGATCCGGTCCTGACGGATCGGAAACACCGCCATGTCGGCCGCGTAGGTGGTCTTGAACTGTCCGACTTCACGATAGAACATGGAGATGATCCTCGAAGATGCGGACGATCGAAAGTGACGGAGATCGTTCGGGGCGCCCTTCCCTTCTCCCCCCGTGGAAGAAGGTGGCGCGCGAGCGCCGGATGAGGGGGCGCCGCGAAGCGGCATCCCTCCGCATCACCGATGAGCGGGAGACGGCGAGGTCGCTCCCCCTCATCCGCCCCGTCGGGGCGCCTTCTCCCGCGAGGGGAGAAGGAGAACCCCGGAGCCACGTCGTGCCGAACATCGTCGACCGAATGTGCCGCATGACCATCCTCACACCCGCTCGATGATCTTTTCGCCGAACAGGCCCTGCGGCCGGAACAGCAGGAAGGCGAGCGCGATCAGATAGGCGAGCCAGCTCTCGATGCCGCCGCCGAGCAGACGGCCCCAGTAGATCTCGCCCATCTTCTCGCCGATGCCGATCACCAGCCCGCCGACGATCGCGCCGGGCACCGAGGTGAACCCGCCCAGGATCAGCACCGGCAGCGCCTTGAGCGCGATGATCTCGAGATCGAACGAGACCTGGCTGCGCGCGCCCCACATCACGCCCGTCACCAGCGCCACGCACCCGGCCGCGAACCACACGATCACCCAGATCTTCTCGAGGGAGATGCCGACCGACAGCGCCGCCTGATGATCGTCGGCGACCGCCCTGAGCGCCCGCCCGATCTTGGTGCGCGCGAAGAACAGGGCGAGGAAGCCGACCATCAGAAGCGCCACCACGGCGGCGGTGATGTCGATCTCCTTGAGGATCAGGTTCTTGCCGAACAGCGGAATGCGCACGATGCCCGTAGGGATGCCGAGCGCCTCGGTGATCATCACCTTGGGCTCGCCGCCGAACACCATCTCGCCGAGCCCGACGAGAAAGCGCGTGAGCCCGATCGTCGCCATCAGCAGGATGATGTCGGGTTGGTTGACCAGCGGCCGCAGCACCAGCCGCTCGATGCCCGAGGCGAGCAGGAACATGATCGCGACCGCCGCCGCCACCGCGCCCCAGGCCGGCATCCCCATCGAATGCAGCCCCACCAGCGCCAGCGCCGCGAACACCACCATGATGCCCTGCGCGAAGTTGAACACGCCCGAGGCCTTGAAGATCAGCACGAAGCCGAGCGCCACCAGCGCATAGAGCACGCCCGACACGAACCCTTCCCAGATCACCTGGACCAGGAAGGTCGGATTGGCGCCCATGCGCAGGAACGGATCGAGGAAGATCGAGGAGAGGAGATCCATCTGCGTCGTCTCCTCACTGGGACCGGCCGAGATAGGCGTCGATGACGGTCTGGTCGTTCTGCACCTCGTCCGGCGTGCCGTCGGCGATCTTGCGCCCGTACTCGAGCACCACCACCCGGTCCGACAGGTCCATCACCACCCCCATGTCGTGTTCGATCAAGGCGATCGTCGTGCCGAAGGTCTCGCGGATGTCGAGGATGAAGCGGCTCATGTCCTCCTTCTCCTCGAGGTTCATGCCCGCCATCGGCTCGTCGAGCAGCAAGAGTTCCGGCTCCTGCGCCAGCGCCCGGCCGAGCTCGACCCGCTTCTTCAGCCCGTAGGGCAACTTGCCGACCGGCACTTTCCGGATGTGCTCGATCTCCAGGAAGTCGATGATCTTCTCCACCACCTCGCGGTGTTCGATCTCTTCCCTCAGCGCCGGGCCGAAGCGCAGCGCCTGCCAGAAGAACCCCTTGTTCATCTTCAGCGTCCGCCCGGCCATGATGTTGTCGAGCGTCGTGAGGCCCTTGAACAGCGCCACGTTCTGGAAGGTGCGACCGATGCCGCGCCGCGCCGCCTCGTGCGGCCGCCGCCCGGTGCGCGCCTCGCCGCGATGGACCACGCGGCCCACCTGCGGGTGATAGAAGCCGTTGATGACGTTGAGCATCGACGTCTTGCCGGCGCCGTTGGGGCCGATGATGGCACGCACCTCGCCCGCCTTGATGTCGAACGACACGTCGGTCAGCGCCTTCACGCCGCCGAACGCCAGCGAGATGTTCTCCACCGACAGAATGGTCTTGCCGTGCTCGATCGGGACGAGTGCGCTCATTCCGCCGCCTCCTTCACCTGAGCCGCGTGAGGCCTCATGTCGTGGATGGTCACCGTCGCCGCGATCGAGCCCTTGCGGCCGTCCTCGAAGGCGATCTCGGTGACGACGTGCTTCTCGCTCGACCCGTCGTAGAGCGCCTCCACCAGCGGCGCGTAGCGATCGGCGATGAAGCCGCGCCGAACCTTCTGGGTGCGGGTCAGCTCGCCGTCGTCGGCGTCGAGTTCCTTGTGCAGCACCAGGAAGCGGCGCACCTGCGCCCCCGCCATCATCGGTTCGCCCGCGAGATCGCGATTGACCCGATCGACCGCCGCACGGATGCGCTCACCCACGCGGGGGTGCTGGGCCAGCTCCTGATAGCTCGCATAGGTGACGTCGTTGCGCTCCGCCCAGGCGCCGACCGAGGCGAGATCGATGTTGACGAACACCGTGACGAAGTCCCGCTCCTGACCGAACGCCACCACTTCCTTGATGTCGGCGAAGAACTTGAGCTTGTTCTCGATGTACTTCGGCGCGAACAGCGTGCCGTCGGCGAGCCGCCCCACGTCCTTGGCCCGGTCGATGATCTTCAGATGCCCCGTCGCATCGATGAACCCGGCGTCGCCCGAGCGCACCCAACCGTCCGCGGTCTTGGTCTCGGCGGTGGCCTCGTCGTTCTTGTAGTAGCCGACGAACACGCCCGGGCTCCTGTAGAGCACCTCGCCGGTCTCGGAGATCCGGATCTCCACCTGCGGCGCCGGCACGCCGACCGTGTCGGGCCTGATCTCGGCGTCGGGCTGCAGCGTCACGTAGACCGCCGCTTCGGTCTGGCCGTAGAGCTGCTTCAGATTGATGCCGATCGAGCGATAGAAGCGGAAGATCTCCGGCCCGATCGCCTCGCCCGCCGTGTAGGCGACGCGCGTGCGGGTGAAGCCGTAGCGGTTCTTGAGCGGCCCGTAGACCAGGAACTCGCCGAGCCCGTAGGCCAGCCGATCGCGCAGGGCCACCGGCTTTCCGTCGAGGATCTTCTCGCCGACGCGCTCCGCCAGCGCGAGGAACCGGTCGACCATGCCCTGCTTGAAGCGTCCGGCGTCCTGCATCCGAACCTGCGTGCGCGTCAGCATGCTCTCGTAGACGCGCGGCGGCGCGAACACGTAGGTCGGCCCGATCTCGCGACGATCGTCATCGATCGTCTCCGGGCTCTCCGGACAGTTGACGCAGAACCCGGCGATCAGCGACTGCGCGTAGGAGAAGATGTGGTCGCCGACCCAGGCGATCGGCAGATAGGCCACCACCTCCTCGTTCTCCGACAGCCGGTCGAAGTCGATGCCGTTGCGTGCCGAGATCAGCACGTTGTCGTAGGACAGCATCACGCCCTTCGGCCGTCCGGTCGTGCCGGAGGTGTAGAGCATCACCGCGAGATCGCCACCCTGGCCGAGCGCGATCCGCTCGTGCCACCCGGCGAGAAGCGACGGCTCGCGATCGAGCGCCTCGCGCCCCAGGTTCTGCACCTCGGCGAAGGCGGTGAGCCGGCCGTGGTCGTAGCCGTCGAGCCCGCGCTCGTCGTCGTAGACGAGACGGCGCAGCCCGGCGAGCCGATCGGAGATCGACAGAACCTTGTCGGTCTGCTCCTGATCCTCCGCCACCACGAACGCGACCTCGGCGTGCTCCAGCACGTAGGCCATCTCGTCGGCGACCGAATCCTTGTAGACCGGCACCGGCACCGCGCCGAGCGACTGCACCGCCGCGAAGGTCCAGTAGAGCCGCGGCCGGTTGGCCCCGACGATCGCCACCTTCTCGCCCGGCCTCAGACCGAGCACCTGCAGGCCGAGGGCGAAGTCGCGCACCTCCTCCGCCACCTCGCCCCAGGTCCAGCTCTGCCAGATGCCGAGATCCTTCTCGCGCATCGCCGTTCGCGCGGCCCTGTGGACCGCGTTCCACAGCAGCAGCTTGGGAAAAGTATCCCGATCGCCGGAACGGGCCGCCCCCGCATCCGCCATGCTCGTTTCCTCACCCTCGTCGCGGTCTTTCCCGATTTGCCACCGGCGACCAACGATCGTTCGATTAATATCGATTAAGTACGAGTTTCGGGCCGAAGGCAAGCCCCGTTCGACCATCTTCGACCGGAGTCGAATGATCATTCATTATGTGTGTAAACTGCATTTCAAATGATTACGGACGCTCGATCGCCCGCGCTGCACTGCACTGAAAGCGGAATACCGGCGAAATCACCGCCGAGACCGGGGTCGAACCGGTGCCCGCGCTCCCCCCTCGCCGCACCGCACCCGATACGTCCGTTCGCAAACGAGGGCCCACATGCGAAAAGGGCGGGACGCGGCCCGCCGCATCCCGCCCCTCCGCGCGCGAAAGTCGCGGCGATCAGCGCGTTCCGTAGATCAGTCCCGGCAGCCATGTGGCCAGATTCGGCCACGCCCACAGCACCCACAGCATGGCGAGCTGGATGATCACGAACGGGATGATGCCGATGTAGATGTCGGTCGTCTTGACCTCCTTCGGCGCCACCCCGCGCAGATAGAACAGCGCCACCCCGAACGGCGGATGCATGAACGAGGTCTGGAGGTTCACCCCCATCAGCACCCCGAGCCAGATCGGGCTCATCGTCGAGCCGTCCGGCATCGGCATCTTCAGGAGCACCGGCGCGGCGATCGGCACGACGATGTAGGAGATCTCCAGGAAGTCGACGAAGAAGCCGAGCACGAACATCGCCACCATGACGACCAGCACCGCCCCGGCCGCTCCGCCCGGCAGCTGCTGCAGATGGTGCTCGACCATCGCCTCGCCGCCGAGCCCGCGGAAGACGAGGCTGAAGAAGGTCGCTCCGATCACGATGGTGAAAACCATCGCCGTGATCTCGGTGGTGGTCCGAACCACCGGCGTCAGCACCTGTTCGCGCAGGCACACCCACGAGGCATGGACGACGCCGTAGGCCAGCACCGCACTGAGGATCGTCGCCGCGACGATCGCCGAGGTCTGCCCGCCCGTGGTGTCGCCGCGCCCGAGCCGCATGTCGACGCTCGACGCCAGCGCGAGCAGAATGCCGAGCGCGCTCCAGGTGAGGAGATAGAGCCGCGTCGACTGCGGCGCCCGCCGCTGCCCGGCGAGCAGCAGCGTTCCGACCGCGCCGACCGAGGCCGCCTCCGTCGGCGTGGCGATGCCGAACAGGATCGAGCCGAGCACGCACAGAACCAACGCCACCGGCGGGATCAGGGCGCCGGCCACCTCCATGAACGTCACCTTGCCCAGCCCCTCCGGCGCCGGCGGCGAGCTCTTCGGATCGATGATCGCGACCGCGATCTGATAGACGATGTAGAGCCCCGCCAGCACCAGGCCGGGGATCAGCGCCCCGGCGAAGAGATCGGACACCGACACCGTGTCCGGGGCGAAGTTGCCCATGTCGGTCTGGGCCTTCTGATAGGCCGTCGCCAGCACGTCGCCGAGCACCACCAGCACCAGCGACGGCGGAATGATCTGCCCGAGCGTCCCCGCCGCCGCGATCGATCCGGTGGCGAGCCTCGGCGAATAGCCCCAGCGCAGCATGGTCGGCAGCGACAGGAGACCCATCGTGACGACGGTCGCCCCGACGATGCCGGTCGAGGCGGCGAGCAGCGCGCCGACCAGCGTCACCGAGATGCCGAGCCCGCCCGGCATCCGCCCGAACAGCCGCCCCATCGTCTCGAGCAGCAGCTCGGCCACCTTCGAGCGCTCGAGCATCACTCCCATGAACACGAACAGCGGCACCGAGATCAGCACCGGATTGGTCATGATGCCGAAGATGCGCTGCGGCAGCGCCGACAGGAACGTCGGATCGAAGACACCGAGCGCCCAGCCGAGCCCGGCGAACAAGACCGCCGTGCCCGCCAGCGTGAAGGCGACCGGATAGCCCGCCAACAGCACCACGCAGGCCACCACGAACATCGCGACGTCGAGGATCTGAGCGACCGACTGCATGACTCAGCCCTCCCCGCGTGCGGCCGACCCGGCCATGAGCTTCTCGAAGGAGCGCACGATCAGCGCCAGCCCCTGCAGCGCCAGCATCACCGCGAACATCAGGATCTCGGCCTTGAGCAGCCAGACGAGCGGCAGACCGGCGGTCTCGCGCGACCCTTCGAGGATCGCCACCGAGCGCGCCACGTAGGGCAGCGCCACCCAGATCAGCAGTCCGGTCACCGGCCACAGGAACAAGAGCGTGCCGACGATGTCGACCACCGCCTTCGCCCGCACGCCCGCCTCGCGATAGAAGATGTCGACCCGCACGTGTCCGTCGCGCACGAAGGCGAAGCCCGCCGCCCCCATGAACACGGTGGCGTAGACGTAGGTGATCGCCTCCTGCACCCACACCGAGCCGAAGCCGAACACGTAACGCATGATGACCACCGCGAACTGGATCATCACGATGGCGAGAATGCCCCAGGCCACGAACCGACCGACACGGTCGTTCACGGCCTCGATCAAGGCGACTGTTCTGGACATGGTTCCCCCTGAACCCGGTCGGCGGAGGATTTCTCCATAGACGGGATGAACCGCCCGCGAAAGCGTGGAAGCCCCGACGAGCCATGCGCGAGGCGACGCCCACTCGTCATTCGGTCCCGATCGTGGCATATCTGCCGAACGACCGTCCGAGAAGTTCACGTCTCCGTTGCGCGTCGAGACGCGCCCATCGACCGAGAGCCGACATGACCTCCACGCCGCTGGTGCTCCTCCCCTGCGACCACAAGACCATCGAGGGTCTGGTCTGGCACATGACCCCGGCTCCCTATGTCGAGGGCGTGCTCGCCGGCGCCGGCGCCGTGCCCCTGCTCCTGCCCGCTCTCGGCGGCGCGATCGATCTCGACGCCGTGCTCGACCGCGTCGACGGCGTGCTGATGACCGGCTCGCGCTCCAACGTCCATCCGAGCCTCTACGGCGAGGAGCCGAGCGTCGATCACGAGCCCTACGACACCGCCCGCGACGCCACCGCCCTGCCGCTGATCCGCCGCGCCCTGGAGAAGGGCGTGCCGCTGCTGGCCATCTGCCGCGGCTATCAGGAGCTGAACGTCGCCCTCGGCGGCTCGCTCCATACCGAGATCCAGCGCTTCGACGGCCGCATGGACCACCGCGCCCCCGACACGCCCGACTGGGACGCCCGCTTCGCCATTCGCCACCCGGTCCATGTCGTGCGCGACGGCTGCATCGGCCGCATTCTCGACACCGACGAGATCGAGGTGAACTCGCTTCACCGCCA
>JBEOKB010000200.1:0-15735 GCA_040275425.1 Siculibacillus sp.
GATGGCGACAACGGCCAGAATGATCAGTCCGTAGACGAGGGCCGTGATGCCGTAGTTGGGATCCAAGAGGTTACTCATGACCATCCTCCAGCCTCTCGAAGGTTCGCGGGTCGATCGGAGGGGCGGGACTCCGACCGGCGATGTCGTGAGGGTAGGCAAAATTTGCAGTCCGTCAAGAGAGTGTTAAAAAGTTTCGTGCTCTTCTGTAAGAAATCAACAATTTTTGGGGTAAGCCACCACTCACTGCAACCCGGCCACAACTCCAGTTGGTGAGTGGTTGTGAGGCTTTTCGTGAATCCCTGGTTTTGGCGCGACTTGCCTGAAATGAAAAAATATGTAAAGTTTTGTCGGCCCGCAACTGGTATCTCGTCACGGGAGATCCTCATGGCCGCGCTTCTCGCCGATTGGAACGTTTCCCGCATCGCAGAGTTTCGGACCTTGCTCGGTCTCTCGCAGGTGGCGCTGGCGGAGCGGGTCGGGATCTCCCGGCCGACCCTCGCCAAGATCGAGGAGGGCGGCAGCACCAAGCTCAGCACCATCAATTTTCTGGTCGCGCGGCTCGAAGAAGAGTTCGGCGACCAATTCGAGTCGATCCGTCTGGTCGAAGCCGGAGCCAACGGTTACGAACTCGCGTTCGTGAAGAAGGACAGCGGAGCGAAGGTCGAGCATTTGCGGCAGGTGCCGACCTGGAGCGGCGAGCTCAATGCTCTGTCGCGCAAGATCATGGAAGTGTGCAGCGCCAAGAATGCCGCCTATCTCCCGATGTTTCATGCCGAATTGCTCGAGATTCTGGAATCTTACGAAAAATTGTCAGGTATGGAAATTCTGGTGAAGGACGACTGACGGTGTCGGCGATTGGAGCGAGGGCCGGGGTTCGGGCTATAGTCGCGGCCCGTTCCTCGTGCCTGCGACTCGACCATGACGCCCTTCGATACGCCCCTCGACGCTCTCTCGCCGCTCGATGCCGCCGCCGAGATCGGGCGGCTCACCGATCTGATCCGCGCGGCGGATCGCGCCTATTATCAGGACGATGCGCCCACACTCTCGGACGCCGACTACGACGCGCTTCGCCGTCGTCTGATCGCGCTGGAGGGGCGGTTTCCCGAGGCGAAGCGGGCGGACAGTCCGACCGGGGAGGTCGGCGCCGGGCCTTCGGAGAGGTTCGAGAAGATCCCGCATCGCGTGCCGATGCTGTCGCTCGACAACGCCTTCTCGGACGAGGACGTCGCCGACTTCGTCGGTCGCGTCCACAGGTTCCTCGCCACGCACGGGCAGGCGGTCACGTTCACGGCCGAGCCGAAGATCGACGGGTTGTCGCTGTCGCTGCGCTACGAGGGTGGGCGGCTCGTCCATGCGGCGACGCGCGGCGACGGGGCGGAGGGCGAGAACGTCACCGCCAACGTGCGCACCATCGCCGACGTGCCGCAGGTGCTGCCCGAGGGGGTGCCGGAGGTGTTGGAGGTGCGCGGCGAGGTCTACATGAGCCACGCCGACTTCGCGGCGCTCAACGCCAAGGCCGAGGCCTTCGGCGGCAAGATCTTCGCCAATCCGCGCAACGCGGCGGCGGGGTCCCTGCGCCAGCTCGACGCGAAGATCACCGCGGCGCGGCCGCTCCGGTTCTTCGCCTATGCCTGGGGCGAGATCGTGCCGGAGTGGGAGATCGAGACGCAGTTCGAGCGGGTCGCGGCGTTCGGGCGGTGGGGCTTTCCGATCAACCCGCGCATGGCGCGTTGCGCCTCGGTGGAGGAGATGATCGCGGCCTATCGGGCGCTCGAGCACGATCGCGGCTCGCTCGGCTACGACATCGACGGGGTGGTCTACAAGGTCGACCGGATCGATCTGCAGGCGCGGCTCGGCTTCGTGTCGCGTAGCCCACGCTGGGCGATCGCCCACAAGTTCCCGGCCGAGCGGGCGACGACCACGCTCGACGGGATAGACATCCAGGTCGGGCGAACGGGGGCGCACACGCCGGTGGCGCGGCTCGCCCCGGTCACGGTCGGCGGCGTGGTCGTCACCAACGCCACGCTGCACAATGCCGACGAGATCGCCCGGCTCGACGCGCGCATCGGCGACACGGTGGTGGTGCAGCGAGCGGGCGACGTCATTCCGCAGATCGTCGAGGTGGTGAAGGACGACGCGCACGACGCGCGCGCGGCGTTCGAGTTCCCGCATCTGTGTCAGTGCGATCTGAAGACGGCGCTGGTGCGCGAGGAGACGGCGTCGGGCGAGGAGGGCAAGATCCGGCGGTGCAGCGGCGAGTTCGCCTGTCCGTTCCAGCGCCAGGAGCATCTCAGGCACTTCGTCTCGCGCCGCGCCTTCGACATCGAGGGGCTGGGGGAGAAGCAGATCGAGTTCTTCTTCACCGATCCGGATCTGCCGGTGCGCGAGCCCGCCGACATCTTCACGCTCGCCGCGCGCGACGGCGCCGCCTTCAAGAAGCTCAAGGACAAGGAGGGGTTCGGCGCGGTGTCGGTCGCCAAGCTGTTCGCGGCGATCGAGGAGCGGCGGACGATCGGGCTGGAGCGCTTCGTGTTCGGGCTCGGTATCCGCAACGTCGGCGAGACGACGGCGCGGCAATTGGCGCGGGCCTACGGGTCGTGGGCGGCGTTTCTCGACGCGGCCGAGCGCATCGTCGCGGGCGACGCGGCGGCGCGCGAGGAGATGGACGCGATCGACCAGATCGGCGAGACGGTGATCGACAGCATCGCCGCCTATTTCCGCGAGCCGCACAATCGCGAGGTGGTCGAGCGGCTGGTCGCCCAGGTGACGCCGCTCGATGCCGAGAAGCCGAAGACCGACACGGCGGTGGCGGGCAAGACGGTGGTGTTCACCGGCAGCCTCGAGAAGATGACGCGCGACGAGGCCAAGGCGACGGCGGAACGGCTCGGCGCCAAGGTCTCCGGCTCGGTCTCGGCCAAGACCCACATCGTGGTGGCCGGGCCGGGCGCGGGCTCGAAGCTCACCAAGGCGCGCGACCTCGGCGTCCAGGTGCTGACGGAAGAGGAATGGCTGGCGCTGGTGGGCGAGGGGTGAGCTAGGTGGGGGCGCGTTCGCTCGACCCTTCGTGGTTCGGTGAGGGTGCCCGTCCGCCCCTCACGTGATCACGTTCGGCTCGTCGCGCCCCGTGCGCTTTTCGATGCCGGCGATGACGTCGGCGGCTTCGAGCACGCCGGCGAGCACCATCTGCGGGTCGAGGTCGTGGCGGGCGGGGTCGTCCTCGAAGCGCTCGACGTAGAGGCGCAGGGTCGCGCCCTCGGTGCCGGTGCCGGATAGGCGGAAGATGGCGCGGGAGCCGTCGGCGAAGCCGATGCGCACGCCCTGCTTGGTCGAGACCGAGCCGTCGGTCGGGTCGGTGTAGGCGAAGTCGTCGGCGCTCTCGATCTCGAGACCGGCGGCGATGGTGCCGGGCAGGCGCGACAGGCTCGCGCGCAGGTCGGCGAACATCGCGTCGGCGACGTCGGTCGGCAGGCCCTCGTAGTCGTGGCGCGAATAGTAGTCGCGGCCGAAGCATGCCCAGTGCGAATGGACGATCTCCATGATCGACTGGCGGCGGGTGGCGACGATGTCGAGCCAGATCAGCACCGCCCACAGGCCGTCCTTCTCGCGGACGTGGTCGGAGCCGGTGCCGGCGCTCTCCTCGCCGCAGATCGTCACCTTGCCGGCGTCGAGCAGGTTGCCGAAGAACTTCCACCCCGTCGGGGTCTCGTAGAGGTCGACACCGAGTTTGGCGGCGACGCGGTCGGCGGCGCGGCTGGTCGGCATCGAGCGGGCGATGCCGACGACACCGCTGGTGTAGCCCTTGGCGAGGTGGAGGTTGGCGGCGAGCAGGGCGAGGCTGTCGGACGGGGCGACCGAGATGCCGCGTCCGAGCACGATGTTGCGGTCGCCGTCACCGTCGGAGGCGGCGCCCATGTCCGGCGCGTCGGGGCCGAACATGACGTCGAACAGTTCCTTGGCGTGGACCGGGTTCGGGTCGGGGTGGTGGTGACCGAAGTCGGGCAGGGGGGTGCCGTTGACGACGGTGCCCTTCGCCGCGCCGAGTTCACCCTCGAGGATGGCGTGGGCGTAGGGGCCGGTCACGGCGCTCATGGCGTCGAAGCGCAGGGTGAAGCCGGAGGCGAACAGGGCGCGGATGCGATCGAAATCGACCAGATCGCGCATCATCTCGACGTAGTCGGCGACCGGATCGACGATCTCGACCACCATGCCGCAGAGATCGAAGGTGCCGAGGGTGTCGATCGACGGGGCGGCCTCGTCGACGATGCGGTATTCGGCGATGTCGGTGGTGCGGGCGAAGATGGCGTCGGTGACCGGCTCCGGGGCGGGGCCGCCGTTCGATACGTTGAACTTCAGGCCGAAGTCCTCGTCGGGGCCGCCGGGATTGTGTGAGGCCGACAGCACGAAGCCACCGTAGGCGGCGCGCTTGCGAATGAGGTTGGAGGCGGCAGGAGTCGACAGGATGCCGCCCCGGCCGACGATCGCGCGCTTGGCGCCGTTGGCGGCGAGCATGCGCAGGATCACGCCGATGGCGACGTCGTTGTAGTAGCGGCCGTCGCCGCCGACGACGATGTCGCGATCGGCGACGCCGCCGGCGCCCTCGATGATCGCCTGGACGTAGTTCTCGAGATAGCCGGGAGCCATGAAGACGCGGGTCTTCTTGCGCAGGCCCGAGGTGCCCGGCTTCTGTCCGGCGATCGGGGCGGTGGGAACGGTGCGGGCGGCCATGGTCGGGCTCCTCGGGGTGCTTCGGTGCTTCGCTCCCTGCGTAGCGCGGGTGGCAGGCGAATTCCATACGCGCTCGACCGGGGGAGGGGCGTTCCCTCGCGCGGGGGGGGGCGCCGCAGCATGGGAGACATGTGAAAATTCGCTCATCCCCGCAATTATTTTCAGGCAAGGTGAGCAGGTGATGCTTCGTGGCATCGCGCCGCAGCCGCCACAGAGCGCGCGCGGGGGGGCGGGAGGCACGACCCGAGATCGGGCGGAGACGACCCGTAACGATGGAGGCTCCCATGATCCGTTTCATCGCCGCCGCACGGCGCGCCCTTCGCCGCTCCTTCCCCGCCGGGGACGGGGTCGATCGCGGCATGTGGGAATCGAACACCTGCGCGACGCTGCGCCGCCACTGGATCGCGCCGCTCGATCGCGACTGAGGACGGCGTCCTCGTTGCGCGATCGGTTCGGGGCGAGGCGATTTGCCGCTTCGCGCGGTTTGCGCCAGATCGCGGCGGCGCGCGCGCCACGGGTGCATGATTTCCCCCGGATCGGCTCGACCTCGGCGTCGGTCGGCGACGCCCGCCCGAGCGATCGACGGTGGAGGGTGCCATGACCTGCTTCCTCGCGATGATCGACACCGGTTCGGCGCGACGCCGGATCTTCGGCGCGGCGGTCGTGGTGCTGCTCGCGGTCGCCCCGGCCGCTGCGGCCGGGGGGCGTTGGGTCTACGAGGGTCAATCGACGACGCCGACCCAGGAGGCGCTGTCGGCGGTGAAGCCGGGACCGGGCCGGGTGCACGAGGCGCGGATCTCGGGCGGGTTCCAGGCGACCGAGACCTCGATCGGCACGATCGATCTGTTCTTCGAGAGCGACGACGCCGAACGGCGGGTGTTCCTGGCGACCTGCACCGCCAGCTTCCGCATCGACGGCGATCCGTGGTCGGGCAAGGCGGAGAAGAACGCGTTTTCGACCCGCGGCATCGTGCAGTCGGAGGGCAACGATCTCGCCAAGGCCAACGGCGGATCGTGCATCGGGCGCATCTCGGTCGACAACGCCGACTATGCCGCCGCCACCGAGCCGGCGCCGCTCGGCGCCACCACCAATGCCGAGGGGACGATCGTGCTGCCGCGCGGTTTTCCGGGCGCGACCACCACGGTGCACGTCTCGGCGTACCTGTCGTCGGGCAACGGGGCGCTGGGCGGGACGCTGCACGCGCGCTTCCACTGGGTCGCGGACTAGGTCGGCGGTCGGGCCTCGCGCGCGGTGCTTGCCTCGGTCGGCCGGATCGGCGACGAAAGAGGAGGGCGGCGACGCGCCCGATCAGGAGAGACGCGCCATGTCCGATCAGCCCCCCGCCACGCCGCCGGTGATCCGCACCATCGCCATGCCGGGCGACACCAATCCGGCCGGGGACATCTTCGGCGGCTGGCTGATGGCGCACATGGACCTCGCCGCCTCCAACGTGGCGACGCGGCGGGCGCGCGGACGGGCGGCGACGGTGGCGGTCGACGCGATGGCCTTCCTCAAGCCGGTGCAGGTCGGCGACGAGGTCAGCTTCTACGGCACGATCGTCGCGACGGGGCGAACCTCGGTCAAGGTTCTGATCGAGGCATGGCGGCGCCCGCGCGAGGACGACGAGATGAGCAAGGTGACGCAGGCGGTGTTCACCTTCGTGGCGATCGGCGCGGATCGACGGCCGCGCGCGCTGCCGGAGGAATGAAGGGGGCCTCGTTCCCGCCCATGGACGCGGGTGCCGGTGCTCCTCACTTCCCCGTCGGCATCAGCTCGTAGGGGCCCTTCCAACCGGGCAGGGCCATGATGCGCCGGCGCCAGGCGTCGATGGCGGGGAACAGCGACCAGCGGTCGATGCCGACCTCCTCGTCGTAGAAGACGTAGCCGGCGAGCGAGAGGTCGGCGATGGTCGGGCGGTTGCCGACCAGCCAGTCGGTGACGGTCAGCTGCTTGTCGACCACCTTGTAGGCGTCGAGGACGCGGCCGCGCAGGAACTCGGTGACCGGGCTCTCGGGCATCTTCTTCATCGCCACGATGAAGCGCAGCGTCGCGAAGTGGGCGGTGAACTTGTGATTGTCGAACAGGATCCAGCGCCAGATCTCGCGCTTCTCGTCCGGGTCGGCGCCGGCGAAGGCGCCGGTCACCTCGGCGAGATAGTCGAGGATCACGCCCGACTGGGTCAGCACGCGGGTGCCGTGGACCAGCACCGGGGCTTCGCCCATCAGGTTCAGCCCCTCGCGCCATTCCGGCTTGCGGGTGGCGCCCTCGAAGAAGGGCACGAACAGGGGCGACCAGTCGGAGCCGGTCAGCTCCAGCATCAGCGCGGCCTTGTAGGAATTGCCGCTCTCGCCGAAGCAGTGAAGGGTGAATTCGCCCATCGGGATCTCCTGGTGGTCGGGACGGCGGCGCGGCGAACGAGGCGCGTCGCAGTCGGTATGCGTCGTTCATGCAATCGAGGCGAGTCCGGCGGTCGGTCGCGCGATCAGTCGACGCCTAGGGGGGCGGTGGCGCGGGCGAGCCAGGCACGCGTCTCGGGGTCGAGCAGCGGGCCGATCTCGGCGGCGACGCGGGCGTGATAGGCGTCGACCCAGGCGCGGGCGGTGGGCGAGAGCAGGGCGAGGTCGACGCAGCGGTGGTCGATCGGCACCAGCGTCAGGGTCTCGAAGCCGAGCATCGCGCGGTCGCCGCCGTCGGGGCGCTCGGGCGGGGTGACCAGGATCAGGTTCTCGATGCGGATGCCGAAGGCGTCGGTGCGGTAGTAACCCGGCTCGTTGGAGACGATCATGCCGGGGACGAGCGGCACGGCGCCGGTCTTGGCGATGCGCTGCGGACCCTCGTGCACCGACAGGTAGGAGCCGACGCCGTGGCCGGTGCCGTGGTCGTAGTCGAACCCGGCCTTCCACAGGGCGATGCGGGCGAGGGTGTCGAGCGCCGAGCCGGGGGTGCCGACGGGGAAGCGCGCGGCGGCGACGGCGACGTGGCCCTCCAGCACCAGGGTGAAGGCGCGGCGCATCTCGGGCGTCGGGGTGCCGACGGCGATGGTGCGGGTGACGTCGGTGGTGCCGTCGCGATACTGGCCGCCGCTGTCGAGCAGGAACAGCGAATTGCGATCGATCGGCCGATTGGTGGCGCGGGTGGCGTGATAGTGGACGATGGCGCCGTTGGGGCCGGCCCCGGAGATGGTGTCGAAGGAGAGATCGAGCAGGGCGCCGGTGTCGGCGCGGAAGGCCTCCAGCCGCTCACAGCAGGTGATCTCGTCGGTGGCGTGGCCCTCGGCGTCGAACCAGGCGAGGAAACGGACCATGGCGACGGCGTCGCGGCGTTGGGCGGCGCGGGCGCCGTCGATCTCGGCGGTGTTCTTGGCGGCCTTGGGCAGGATGACCGGGTCCTCGCCCTCGGCGAGGACGGCGCCGGCGGTCTCCAGGCGGCGGACCAGGATCTCGGGCGTCCAGGCCGGATCGATCGCCACCGTCGCGGCGCGGGCGCCGAGGGCGTCGAGCGCGGGCAGCAGGGCGTCGGGCGCGGCGACGTCGACGTGCGGGGCGAGGTGGGCGGCGACGGCGGCGTCGATCTTGGGTCCGGCGACGAACAGGGTCGGGCGGCCGGTCGCGGGCAGGACCGCGAAGGCGAGCGGCACCGGATTGTGGGCGACGTCGCGGCCGCGCAGGTTGAAGACCCAGGCGATCGAATCGGGCTGGGTGAGGAGAAGGGCGTCGCGGCCCGCCTCGGCGAGACCGGCGGCGATGCGGGCGATCTTGGTCTCGATCGCCTCACCGGCGTGGACGAGCGGCTGCACCGAGAGGGGCGCGGTCGGCGGAGCGGGGCGGTCGATCCACAGGCGGTCGACCAGATTTTCGGCGACCGGCACCAGTTCGGCGCCGGCCTTCGCCGCCGCGTCGAGCAGGCGGCGGGTCTGGGCGCGGGTGTGGAGCCAGGGATCGAAACCGAGGCGATCACCGGCGCCGAGACGGGTGGCGAGCCAGTCGGCGAGCGGGGTGGCGACGATGTCGACCACGTCGAAGGCGGCGGTGTCGATCTCGTGGGCGGCCTGGAGGGTATAGCGGCCGTCGACCAGCAGCGCGGCGCGGTCGGCGAGAACGGCGGCGACGCCGGCCGAGCCGGAGAAGCCGGTCAGCCAGTGCAGACGCTCGGCCGAGGGGGGGACGTATTCGCCCTGGAACTCGTCGGCGCGGGGCACCACGAATCCGGTGAGACCGAGGCGAGCGGCCTCGGCGCGGAGCGAGGCGAGGCGGGCGGCGCCGAGGGTGGGGTCGGCGAGGGTGTCGAAGCTCTGGAACATGAGGCGGAGTGTAACGCCCCACGCCGTCCCGGCAACCGGGGCGGCGGAGGTTTCTCCACGAGAGGACGATCTCGCCCGACGGGCGATCGGGAGGGGGGAGCCGATCGCTCGCGGGCGGGGTCGTTCTCAGCCGGCGGCGAGCAGGATGGTCTCGATGTCGGCGATGGTGTGGCGGGTCAGATCCTTGTCGATCTCGGCCTGCAGACGAGCCTTGGCCTCGGGCGAGAGATCCTGGCGCAGTTCGGCGAGGATGCGCGGCGGCGCCACCACGATCAGATGCTCGTAACGCCCGTCGTGGGCGGCGGCATTGAGATCGGCGGCGAGCGCGGCGGCGAAGCGACGCTCCTGGAGATCGTGCCAATCGGTGTTGTCCATCGACGAGCGCATGGCGCCGATCGAGGCGAAGGCACGGCCGGGGGCGTCGGAGCCCTGTTCGCGGGTCGACGGGTTGGGCTGCTCGCGCGTGGCGATGCAGTGCAGGTTGGGCATGTCGGCAAGGCCGTCGTTGCGCAGGACCATCGCCTTGCGACCGTCACCCACGAGGATCCAGGTCCCGTTGGCGATCTTCATCCGGGGCATGTTCTTTCTCCCCTGATCGATCGGTTCTCGTCGTGTCGCCGTGATCGGCGGTGACGGAGCCGTATTCGAACTGTAGATCCTCCCGGCCCTCGCAGTCAACGGTTTCCTCACATGTGACGAAAACGTGAGGAAATTGAAATTTTATTTTACTCGAACTCGAAATTCTCCGTCTATTTCTTCACATAGTATGCCGTAGAGCGGCGAACATTACGTAGATGTTCGGTGTCGAAACACGATCTCGCGATCGGGCGGGCGAGTTCTACGGTCGATGTGCCGGGTGGAGGGGGAGTCGTATCGAGGGCGCGGTGCGCGAACTACTGGCGCGAGACGGCGATCGTCGGCCGCGGGGGACGCGGCGCGGCGGTCGCGGCGCGGTTCGTCGACGGAGAGACCTTGGGCCGAGGCGGATCGACCGGCGTGGGCGGGCTCAGGCGTCGCCCGTCTCCAGAACCAGGGCGAGCCAGCCGTCCTTCTCGATCTGGAAGGCGAATCGCAGACCCTGCGAGCGCCAGGCGGCGAGAACCATCTCGCGCTCGATGGTGCGCAGGCCGGACAGGACCACGACGGAGCGGCGGGCGAGCTGCGAGGCGACGGGAAAGGCGAGCTTCGTCAGCGGGCGGGCGAGGATGTTGGCGACGACCAGATCGTAGGGCGCCTCGGTCGCGAGCAGGCGGGCCTTCATGCCGTCGGCGACGATGCAGCGCACCAGGGCGCCGACGCCGTTGAGGGCGGCGTTGCGGTTGCCGATCTCGACGGCGACGGGGTCGATGTCGGTGGCGAGCACGGGCAGGCGCTGGACGCGGGCGAGCGCGATGGCGAGCACGCCGGTGCCGGTGCCCAGATCGAGCGGGCGCTCGAAGCGGCGGCTCTTGAGCAGGCGGTCGAGGGCGGCGAGGCAGGCCCAGGTGGTGGCGTGGTGACCGGTGCCGAAGGCCATTTCGGCGTCGATCTCGATCGAGACGCCGGTCGACGGGCGACGATCGCGATCGTGGGAACCGTGGACGAAGAAGCGTCCGGCGGCGACGGGGTGGCGGATCTCCTCGCTCATGGCGATCCAGTTGGCGTCGAGGTCGAGCACGGTGGTGGTGAGCTCGGCGCCGAAGGCGTCGGTGCCGAGGGCCTCGCGCACCAGATCGGCCGCCTGCTCCTCGCTCTCCGCGTCGAACACCAGGGTGTCGACCGACCAGATCTCCGAATAGGGCACCGTCTCCTCGCGGGTGACGGGGTAGCCCTCGACCTCGAAGGCTTCGCCGAGCAGGCGCTCGAGGCGTTCGGATTCGGGGCCTTCGGCGACGAGGCGGACCTGGACGGCGGGCATGGCGGCTTTCCTCGGAGATCAGGGCTTCACGAAGGTGAGGGAGGCCCATTCCTTGATCGAACGGCGGGAGACGAGACGCAGGCCGCGGCCGCGGTAGGCGCTCTCGAGGCGGGACTGTTCGCCGACGCGCAGGCCCGCCACCACCAGATGGGCGCCCGGCGCCATCAGCGGCACCAGCGGTCCGGCGAGGCGGCAGAGCGGATCGGGCAGGATGTTGGCGAGCACCAGATCGAACGGCGCGCGAGCGGTGATGCGGACGTCGGTCAGACCGTCGGCGGTGAGCGCGCGGAAGCTCGCGTCGACGCCGTTGAGGCGGCGGTTGCGCTCGGCGGTGGCGACGGCGTGGGGGGCGATGTCGGTGGCGAGGATCGGCACCCTCGGGCGGACGCGGGCGAGGGCGAGGCCGAGAATGCCGGTGCCGGTGCCGAGATCGAGCACGTTGCGGGGGGCACGGCGGCGCAGGATCTCGTCGAGACCGGCGAGCGAGAGCTGGGTCGAGGCGTGATCGCCGGAGCCGAAGGCGGAGGAGGCCTCGATCAGCACGTCGGCGCGGGCGATGGTGGCGGGGCGATTGTGCTCGCCGAAGACGCGGAAGCGGCCGGCGCGGATCGGCGGCAGTTCGTCGAGGCCGATGTCGGCCCAGTCGGCGGCGTCGAGGGCGCGGAGGGTGGCGCGGGCGAGGGCGGCGAAGGCGGCCTCGGGCGTGGCGAGGCCGTCGTCGACGAGGAGCTCGGCGAGGGTCGCGGCGAGGTCGGCCTCGTCGAGGGCCTCGGGGAAATAGGCCTCCACGCCCCAGGTGCCGTCGCCGTGATCGAAGGCGCCGGAGGCGTCGGCGAAGGCGAAGACGATCTCGCCGTCCCCGAGCGCATCGGCGATGCGGGTGGCGATCGAGCGGGTGGTGGTCAGGCGCCAGACATGGGTGGGCATGGGCGGGTGATTAGCACGGGACGGCGGGCCTGTCGCGCGCGAGACGGCATCGGCGCCGTCGCCGCGAGATCGACGCACGGCGTTCATACTTTCTTCACGATGTTCGTGCTAAAAGACGTGCATGGCGATCCGGACCTTCGCGGTTCGGATCTCAGGGAGCCTTCCCGCCATCGGGCCGACCACGGATGTACTGGCGGTCGATGGATCAGGCGAAGGCACACCACAGGAAGCCCCGGTCGTCGAGACGAAGGTCTCACACCCGGGGTTTTTTGCATTTCAGCGCCTGTTTTCGGCGCGCGCGACTTCGGCGGACGGCGTCGGGGCTCAGATCCAGCCCAGTTCGGCGAGAAGCGCGTAGCCGGGCGGCGAGGCGGCGGCGAGGCCGATCAGCAGGGCGGCCGCGACCAGCGGCGCGACGAGGCGCGGCAGGGCGGCGACGCCGAGCGCCAGCGTGAAGGCGAGCATCGGCCAGATCGGCAGGAAGTAGCGGGTCTGGATCTCCTCGAGCGAGCCGGTGGCGCGGAAGCTCGACCAGCCGTAGGCGAAGAGGAGCGCGGTGGTCGCGGCGACGGCGGCGAGGCAGGCGAGCGCGAGATCGCGGGTCGCCGGATCGGGCGCGGCGGCGCGGCGCAGGGCGGTGAACGGCAGCACGAACAGCGCGAGAAGCAGCGGCCGCGCCTCGAAGATCGAGGCGTGATAGGGCAGCAGCAGGGCGAGATCACGGAACCAGACGCGGGCGTAGTCGAGGATCGACACGGTCGCGCGCACGTCGGGCGGCACTTGGCGGAACCAGTCGGGGAAGGCGGGGGGCACCCAGACCGGGCGGCCGAGGGCGACGAAATTCGCGACATGGGGCACGAGGCCGACGCCTACGCCGAGAACGAGGAGCGCGGTCGCGGGGGAGGCGAGGCGGGCGCGCGCCGAGCGCAGATCGCCGAGGTGGAGCATGGCGACGAACAGCGATCCGGCGACGAAGCCGTGGATCTTGGTCCAGCCGAGGGCGGCGAGCATGAGGGCGATCAGCACCGGTCGACGCTGCTCGGCGAAGGCCGCGTAGACGAGCAGGCCGATCTCGAAGCGCATCAGGGCGTCGTTGTTGACCAGACCGGAGACGCCCAGGGTCATCGGTGGGCCGAACACGGCGGCGACGAAGACGACGCGGGCGAGGGTTCCGCGCAGGCGGTTCAGCCCGGCGAGGGCCATCAGCGCGAGGCCGGAGAGGTCGAGGGCGACGTCGAACAGGCGCAACGGCAGCACGTCGCCGGGGAAGAGCGCGGTGAGCGGCGAGGCGATGAGGTAGTAGAGCGGCGGGTGAGCGATCCAGTTGGGGGTCGAGGTCCAGCCGCCACCGAGCGGATCGAGCAGGACGTAGGTGCCCCAGGCGGGGAAGAGGGTCGGGTGGTCGCGCAGGGCGACCACGAAGGAGAGATGGGCGATCTCGTCGAAACCGGTGCCGAGCGGGTGGGTGCGGGCGACGACGATGCCGGTGTAGAGCGCGAGGCCGATGCACACGATCAACAGCAGCCGCGCGGCGTCGGCACCGCGGGCGGTCGGGGTCTGGGCGGCGGAGGGCAGGGTCATCGGCTCCCGTCCTCGGCTCAGATCGGGGTGACGAAGCCGTCGAGCACGCGCTTGCGGCCCGCGCGGTCGAAATCGATGGTCAGCTTCTCGCCGTCGACCTCGGCGACGTTGCCGTTGCCGAACTTCTGGTGGAACACGCGGTCGCCGACGGCGAACTTCGGTTCGGCGGTGGCGTAGGACTTGGCGACCAGCGCGCCCTCGATCACCTTGATCTTCTTGTCGTGGATCGGGTTGCCCCAGCGGTCGCGGACGGGGCCGCGGGCATGGTCGCCCTGCCAGCGGGTCGGGCGCTCCTCGAAGCCGCCGCCGCGCCCGAAGGCATCGGGGCCGTTGCGGCCCTGAGCCTCGCCGAAGCGGCCGCGTCCGGCGCCGTTCCAACCACGATCGGTCGAGCCGGCGTCCTCGTCGACGTGGTCGCCGCCGTCGGCGCCGTAGCCGCGCACGGTGCGGCCCTGTTTCTGCGCCTGTGCTCGCTGCCAGCCCGGCGTCGCGTAGGACGAGCCGAAGGTGTCGGTCTGATCGAAGCGCGAGCGGCCGTAGCCGCCGTAGCTCGAGCCGCTCTCGCGGATCTCGACATGGGGTTCGGGCAGCTCGTCGAGGAAGCGCGAGGGGATCGACGACTGCCACGAGCCGTGGATGCGGCGGTTGGAGGCGAACCACAGGTACGCGCGCTTGCGGGCGCGGGTGATGCCGACATAGGCGAGCCGACGCTCCTCCTCGAGACCCGAGCGGCCGCCCTCGTCGAGCGAGCGCTGGTGAGGGAAGAGACCCTCCTCCCAGCCGGGCAGGAAGACGTGATCGAACTCGAGGCCCTTGGCGGAGTGGAGCGTCATCAGGTTGACCGCCTCGACCGACTGATCGTTCTCGGTGTCCATCACGAGGCTGACGTGCTCGAGGAAGGCGGGCAGGCTCTCGTAGTCCTCCATCGCCTTCAGGAGTTCCTTGAGGTTCTCGAGCCGTCCCGGTGCCTCGGCCGACTTGTCGTTCTGCCACATCTCGGTGTAGCCGCTCTCGTCGAGGATCAGACCGGCGAGCTCGGTGTGGGGCAGGGCGTCGAGCTGATCGCGCCAGCGGGCGAAGTTCCCGGCCACGCCGCGAACGGTGGCGCGCACCTTGGGCTTCAGCTCCTCGGTCTCGGCGAGGGCGCGCGCCGCCTCGAGCAGGGGCACGCCCTTGGCGCGGGCGAGCGCGTGGACCTGCTGGAGGGTGGCGTCGCCGAGGCCGCGCTTGGGGGTATTGACGATGCGCTCGAAGGCGAGATCGTCGGCGGGCTGGCACACGACCCGGAAATAGGCCATGGCGTCGCGGATCTCCATGCGCTCGTAGAAGCGCGGGCCGCCGACGACGCGGTAGGGCAGCCCCAGGGTGACGAAGCGATCCTCGAACTCGCGCATCTGGAACGAGGCGCGCACCAGGATGGCGATCTGGTCGAGCGAGGAGCCCTTCCTCTGCAGGCTCTCGATCTCGTCGCCGATCGAGCGGGCCTCCTCCTCCGAATCCCAGGCATTGGCGACCAGGACCTTCTCGGCGTCGGGGTGATCGTCCTCGGTGAACAGGGTCTTGCCGAGGCGACCCTCGTTGTGGGCGATGAGGTGGGAGGCGGCGGCGAGGATATGCGTCGTCGAGCGGTAGTTGCGCTCGAGGCGGACGACCAGGGCGCCGGGGAAGTCGTGCTCGAAGCGCAGGATGTTGTCGACCTCGGCGCCGCGCCAGCCGTAGATCGACTGGTCGTCGTCGCCGACGCAGCAGACGTTCTTCGTGCCGACCGCGAGCAGGCGCAGCCACAGATACTGGGCGACGTTGGTGTCCTGGTACTCGTCGACCAGGATGTAGCGGAAGCGGCGCTGCCAATCGGCGAGCACGTCGGGGCGGTCGCGCCAGATGCGGACCACGTGCAACAGAAGGTCGCCGAAGTCGCAGGCGTTCAGCGTCAGCAGGCGGGCCTGATAGGCGCGGTAGAGGTCGAGACCCTTGCCGCCTCCGAAGGCGCGCGCCTCCAGCGGCGGGACCTGATCGGGGGTGAGGCCCTTGTTCTTCCAGCCGTCGAGGAAGGCGGCGAACTGGCGGGCGGGCCAGCGCTTCTCGTCGATGTTCTCGGCCTGGATGATCTGTTTGATCAGGCGGAGCTGGTCGTCCATGTCGAGGATGGTGAAGTCCGAGCGCAGACCGACCAGTTCGGCGTGGCGGCGCAGGATGCGGGTGCCGATGGCGTGGAAGGTGCCGAGCCAGGGCATGCCCTCGACCGCCTGACCGACGAGGCGGCCGATGCGCTCCTTCATCTCGCGCGCGGCCTTGTTGGTGAAGG
>JBEOKB010000201.1:0-13755 GCA_040275425.1 Siculibacillus sp.
CAGGGGGCCGGGCACCGAGGGCGCGGGTACGGAAGGGGCGGGCATCGCCGGGGCGAGCGCGGCGTCCTGGCCGCGGGCGGGCCCGGCGGCGATCACGGCGGCGAGGAGGGCGAGGGCGAAGGGGGACGTGCGCAAGGGACGTGCTCCTTCCTGCTCGGGGGCGTCGCGGATCGGCCCCGTCGTGGACCTCACCCGTCGTGGCCGGGATTCGTGGCGACTTCGGGGCGAGCGGGGACCCGAGCGCGCTCGACGGCGCCGCTTCTCCCGACATAATATGCCTCGGCAGTGCTTGCGAGTCTCACGGGTGCGAGAACCGCGAGAAGTCACAGAAACCATCGCGTCGGCCTCGCGCCGGTGCGGGAGGCGGGCCGGTTCGTCCGGACCCCACACGGGAAGACGAATGTCCGACAGCTCCTCACAGCCCCGCCTGCGCCTCGCCGTCGTGCCGGTGACGCCGCTCGAACAGAACTGCGCGATCCTGTTCGACGAGGCGACCAGGATCGGCGCGGTGACCGATCCGGGCGGCGACGTCGCGGTGATCCGCCGCGCGATCGATCAGCTCGGCGTGACGATCGAGCGCATCCTGATCACCCACGGCCATTTCGATCACGCCGGGGGGGCGGCGCCGCTCAAGGCCGAGCTGGAGAAGGCCTACGGCCGCGTGGTGCCGATCGAGGGGCCGCACGTCGACGACGAGTTCCTGACCTCGCGCATTCCGGAATCGGCGGCACGGTGGAAGCTGCAGGGGTTCGAGGCGGTGACGCCGGATCGCTGGCTCGTCGACGGCGATCGGGTCCGGGTCGGCGAGATCGAGCTGGAGGTGATCCACTGCCCCGGCCATTCGCCGGGCAGCGTGGTGTTCTTCCAGCGCGAGGCGCGGTTCGCGGTGGTCGGCGACGTGATCTTCGCCGGGTCGATCGGGCGCACCGATCTGCCGCGCGGCGACCACGCCACGCTGCTGGCCTCGATCAACGACAAGCTGCTGCCGCT
Source organism: Siculibacillus sp. (assembly GCA_040275425.1). GTDB lineage: Bacteria > Pseudomonadota > Alphaproteobacteria > Rhizobiales > Ancalomicrobiaceae > Pinisolibacter. The sequence continues at coordinate 991 of JBEOKB010000201.1, forward strand.
CGGCGACGACGTCGGATTCCTGCCGGGGCACGGGCCGACCTCGACCTTCGGCAACGAGCGGCAGAGCAACCCGTTCCTGACCGACGACTGATCAGGCGTCGACGGCGACGGCGGCGAGGCCCTCCTCCAGGAGATCGCCGACGTTGGGGATGCCCATCAGGTAGCTCGCGGTGGAGCGCAGGCGGCGTTCGTGGGCGCGGGCGACGGCGGCGGGCCATTCCTCCGGCTCGAAGTCGCCGCGACCGACCCACACCAGCGCGACCAGGGCGGCCTGCTCGTCGACGTCGAGGCCCTCGATGACGCCCTTGATCTGGCTCTCGGCGCCGTCCCGGTCGTAGTCCTCGTAGAGGTGACCGGCGCCGATCTCGTCGTCGCCTTCGATGTCGCCGTCGCCGTTCTTGGCGTCGAGGAAGCGGAGGTGTTCGATCAGTTCGAGGACCTTGGCGACCGAGATGTCCATCGTCGCCTCCTTTTTTCGGTTCTTCGTCCGGCGACGCGGTCATAGTGGCGCGTGGCGACGGGCGAGACCTTGAGCGGAATCAAAATTCACGATCCGATCGGGGCGAGAACCCGTCGTCGCGACGATTCGGATGCGGCGGCGGGTCCGTTCGTCGATCCTTCGAAAGGAACGCGCGATGCCGAGCCAGGCGACCGGGCTCCTGCTGCCGGTGGTGATGCTGATCCTGTCGAACGTCTTCATGACCTTCGCCTGGTACGGCCATCTCGCCCATCCGAACCGGCCGCTGTGGCTGGTGGTGGCGGCGTCGTGGGGCATCGCCTTCTTCGAATACTGCATCGCCGTGCCGGCCAACCGCTGGGGCCACGCGTTCTATTCGGCGGTGGAGTTGAAGACGATCCAGGAGGTGGTGACGCTGGTCGTGTTCGGGGTGTTCTCGGTGGTGTGGCTGAGGGAGTCGTTCGGATGGAATCACGCCCTCGGCTTCGGCCTCATCGCGCTCGGCGCCTTCCTCGTGTTCCAGAAGTGGTGAGGCGATGAGCCCTCTTCAGGTCGAACTCCTCGGCGGGGCGGCGGCGATGCTGACCACCCTGTGCTGGCTGCCGCAGACGCTGCGCGCCATCCGCCACCGCGACGTGAAGTCGCTGTCGCTGTTCACCTTCGGCGCCTTCTCGCTCGGCGTCTTCCTGTGGCTGATCTACGGGCTCTTCATCGGCTCGTGGCCGGTGATCCTGGCCAACGCCTTCACGCTGGTGCTCAATCTCGCCATCGTGGTGCAGAAGCTCCGGCACGGGTGAGGGAACCGGAGGCGCGGGCGCCTCCGGTCTTCACGTGGGAAGCGACGGGCCGCCTCCGGTCTTCATGTGGGAGGCACCTCGGCGCCTCCGGGGATCTTCGTCAGCGCTGGTCGAACTCGGCGCGCACGGAGCGGCGGCCGAGTTCGGTCAGGACGTAGGGGGCGCCGCCCAGCGAGCGGATCAGGCGGCGACGCCTGAGCCGGGCGAAGGTGGCGAGATCGCAGTCGGCGAGGCGCCGGCCCTCGCGGTCGATGCAGTCGACGGCGACGACGTGGGCGCCGTCACGGACGTGGCGGATGCAGCCGCCGAGGGCCAGCACGTGCAGGACGCGCTGTTCGGTTCGGGAGATGTTCAAGGCTCTGCTCGATGTCGGAAAACGGCGTCGAACGGCGCACCCGATCACGCTCGCCCGAGGGGGCGAGGGGGGTGGCGTTCACGAAGCGCTCAAGGGCGCACGCGGGTTCCCGCAGACTCCGGCATCCGGCCTCCATCGATCGGGCGAGGTCACACCACCATCGCGGCGAAGGCAAGGCGGCGGCGTGCCGCATGGGCCGAAGGGATCGCACGTGGGCTCTTGTCGATCCGGCGAGGCGAGACTAGGGTCCGGCTTCCCATGTCGGCGCGAGCCCGCGTGCCCGTCGACGTCGAACCGATTCTCACTCGTGCCCTTCGGAGACCCGCCATGGCCTTTCTCGCCGACAGCCTCTCGCGCATCAAGCCGTCCGCCACGATCGCGGTGACGAACAAGGCGCGCGAGTTGAAGGCGGCCGGGCGCGACGTCATCGGCCTCGGCGCCGGCGAGCCGGACTTCGACACGCCCGACAACATCAAGGCCGCCGCGATCAAGGCGATCCACGACGGCCAGACCAAGTACACCGCCGTCGACGGCATCCCCGAGCTCAAGGCGGCGATCGTCGCCAAGTTCGCCCGCGAGAACGGCCTCACCTACAAGCCGAGCCAGGTGTCGGTCGGCACCGGCGGCAAGCAGGTGCTCTACAACGCGCTGCTCGCCACGCTGAACCCGGGCGACGAGGTGATCATCCCGGCGCCCTACTGGGTGTCCTACCCCGACATGGTGCTGCTCGGCGGCGGCACGCCGGTGTTCGTCGAGGCGACGATCGAGACCAACTTCAAGATGACGGCGGCGGCGCTCGAAGCGGCGATCACCCCGAAGACCAAGTGGCTGATCTTCAACTCGCCCTCGAACCCCTCGGGCGCGGCCTATTCGCGCGCCGAGCTGAAGGCGCTGACCGACGTGCTGATGCGCCACCCGCACGTGTGGGTGATGTCGGACGACATGTACGAGCACCTCGTCTACGACGACTTCGAGTTCGTCACCCCGGCGCAGGTCGAGCCCGGCCTCTACGACCGCACCCTGACGGTCAACGGCGTGTCCAAGGCCTATTGCATGACCGGCTGGCGCATCGGTTATGCCGCCGGTCCGGAAAAGCTGATCAAGGCGATGGCGACGCTGCAGTCGCAGTCGACCTCGAACCCCTCGTCGATCGCCCAGTGGGCGGCGGTCGAGGCGCTGAACGGGCCGCAGGGCTTCATCGCCGACAACAACAAGGTGTTCAAGGAGCGCCGCGATCTGGTGGTGGCGATGCTCAATCAGGCCAAGGGCATCACCTGCCCGACGCCGGAGGGCGCCTTCTACGTCTATCCGTCGTGCGCGGGCACGATCGGCAAGACCGCGCCGTCGGGCAACGTGATCACCTCGGACGACGACTTCGTCACCGAACTGCTCGAGGCGGAGGGCGTCGCGGTGGTGCAGGGCTCGGCCTTCGGTCTGGCGCCGCACTTCCGCATCTCCTACGCGACCGCCACCTCGGCGCTCGAGGAGGCCTGCAAGCGCATCCAGCGCTTCTGCGCCAACCTGCGCTGAGGCCCGGCGAGACCGACCCGGAACGAAGAAGAGGCCCGTCGGAGCGATCCGGCGGGCCTCTTCTTCGCACGGCGTCTGCGCCGGACGAGCCCGACGCGCACCACGAGCGCCGCCGGTGCATTTCGCTCGCGCTCGATGCACCGTACGTTTTCGTGTCGATCAGCGGATCACGCCTCGTCCTCGTCGGGGATCGGGCGGCTCTTCGGGGTGATCAGGATCTTGTCGATGCGGCGGCCGTCCATGTCGACCACTTCGAAGATCCAGTCGCCGAGCGCGGCCTTGTCGCCTTCGGTCGGAATGCGGTTGAGGACGGAGAGCATCAGGCCGCCGACGGTGTGATAGCCGCCGTGCTCGAGATCGGGCAGGTCGACCAGCCGCTCGAGTTCGTCGATGGCCTCGTCGCCGTCGATCAGCCACGAGCCGTCGTCGCGCTTCTTCGGCCCCGAGACGACGGGGGCGTCGACGTCGGCGAAGTCGCCGGCGATGCCCTCGACGATGTCGGTGAGCGTGACGAGGCCCTGGAGGCCGCCGTATTCGTCGACGACGAAGGCGGCGTGGACGGGGGTGCCGCGGAAGCGCTCCAGCAGCTTGAGCACCGGCGCGCTCTCCGGCACCACCAGCGGCTGCTTGAGGCGCGGGCGGATGTCGAGATCGCGGCCCTCGAGGGCGTCGCGCAGGAGGTCCTTCTTGTAGAGAAGGCCGATCGGCTCGTCGATGGCGCCCTCGGCGACGACCATCGCCGAATAGGGGCATTCCATCACTTCCTTGCGGATGCGATCGGGCGGGTCGTTGGGATCGATCCAGTAGAGATCGGGGCGCGGGGTCATGACCGCGCGCACCGGGCGATCGGCGACGCGCATCACGCCCTCGAGCATCTCGCGCTCCTCGGGGTCGAGGACGCCGGCCTCGACGCCCTCGGCGAGGACGTGCATGACCTCGTCCTCGGTGACGTCGGCGCCGTTGGGTTCGTCGATGCCGAGCAGGCGCAGGATCTTCGAGGTGGAGCCGGTGAGGAGAGCGATGAAGGGGGCTGTGAGGCGGGAGAACAGGCCGATCAGGGCGGCGAAGGCCAGCGCGATCGGCTCGGGCCGGGCGATGGCGATGCGCTTGGGCACCAGTTCGCCGAAGACGATGGTGACGTAGGTCATCGCCACCATCACCAGGGTGAAGGAGATCTCCTGAGCGGCGACGGCGATCTGCGGCCAGGTCTCGATCAGCCAGTCGGACAGGCGGTTCGACAGCTGGGCGCCGGAGGAGGCGCCGGCGATCAGGCCGGTCAGGGTGATGCCGATCTGAACGGTGGAGAGGAAGCGGCCGGGATGCTCGCCCAACTCGATGGCGCGGCGGGCGCGTTGGTCGCCGTCGTCGACGAGAGCGTTGAGACGGGCGCGCCGGGCCGACACCAGCGCCATTTCCGAGGCGACGAAGAAGGCGTTGACCAGCGTGAGGGCGGCGAAAATCGCGAGTTCTACCAGCAAAATCCAATGGGCCGTTCGAGGCCCCTCCGAACCGAGTTGCCCGGAACATAGCAGAATTCACGCGGTGTGGCGCGCACCCGGGGGGATCGTCGGGAATAATCCGTCTACGCGCCATACCGGATCGGAAATACGCCGAGAGGACGCCGGTTCGGGTCGTGAACTCTCATTTCAGTCAATGGGTTGAGCGATCGACCGGGTCGGGCGGGTCGGCGCGCCGCCTTCCCGATCGCGCGGCGGGCGGGCGGTTTCGTCTTGTCAGTCGCGATTTTCGGCGCAACCATCCGACCCGGCGACGGACCCTCTTCGAGAAGGGGCGTCGAGGCGCCGATCTCCCGCGGCGGACGCCGGCGCGGGGGGTGTTCGAAATAAGAACATAACGAGAATTGGAGAAGATCATGCCCGACGGCAACGGAGGAATGAGCAGCGGCAGACGAGGCGGGCCCCGGTGCGTCGCGCTCGTGGGTCCCTTCGGCAGCGGCAAGACGACCCTGCTGGAAGCCATCCTCGAACGCACGGGGGCCGTGACCCGAGCCGGGACCGTGACGGCGGGAACCACGGTGGGCGACGCCTCGCCGGAAGCGCGCGAGCACCACATGGGTGTGGAGGTCAACGTCGCCGAATGTGAGTTCCTCGGCGATCGCTACACCTTCCTCGATTGCCCCGGATCGGTCGAATATCTGTTCGAATCCCAGGCCGTGCTCGCCGGTGTCGACGTGGCGGTGGTGGTGGCGGAGGCCGACGAGAAGAAGATTCCGGCGCTCCAGCTGACCCTGCGCATGCTCGAGGATCGCGAGATCCCGCACATCCTGTTCCTCAACAAGCTGGACAAGACCGAGGGCGGCGTTCGCGACGTGCTCGAGATGATGCAACCGGCCTCGCGCGCGCCGATGGTGCTGCGCCAGATCCCGATGATGAAGCAGGGCATCGTGATCGGGTCGATCGACCTCGCGCTCGAACGCGCCTTCGTGTGGCGCGAGCACGCGCCGAGCATCGTCGAGCCGATCCCCGACGCGGAGAAGAGCGCCGAGATCGAGGCGCGCTACCAGATGCTCGAGCGCATCGCCGACTACGACGATCATCTGATGGAGGAGCTCCTGTCCGACGTGGCGCCGCCGCAGGACGAGATCTTCGACGATCTGGCCAAGGAGCTGCGGGCGGGGCAGATCTGCCCGGTGTTCATCGGCTCGGCCGAACGCGGCAACGGCATCGGCCGTCTGCTCAAGGCGCTGCGTCACGAGGCGCCGGGGCTCGCCGAGACCCAGGACCGTCTCGGCCTCAACGTCAACGGCGACGCGGTGGTGCAGGTGCTCAAGACGCTGCACACGCCGCACGGCGGCAAGCTGTCGATCAGCCGCGTGCTGTCGGGCAAGGTCGTCGACGGTCTCACCTTCTTCGGTTCCGACGGCGCGTCGGACCGGGTGTCGGGTGTCTACCGGGTGGTGGGCAAGGACATCCAGAAGAAATCCGAGGCGGTCGCCGGCGAGACGGTGGCGCTCGGCAAGATCGAGCCGGCGCAGACCGGCTTGACGCTGACGACCCACAAGGGCGGCATGCCCGCTCTCGCCACGGTGGAAGCGCCGGCGCCGGTGATGGGCTTCGCCATCGCCTCGCTCGACCACAAGGACGACGTGAAGCTGTCGGCGGCGCTCACCAAGATCGCCGAGGAGGACCCCTCGATCGTGGTGCGTCAGGACCAGGAGACGGCGGAGACGATCGTCGAAGGTCAGGGCGAAATGCACCTGCGCGTGGCGCTGGAGCGGCTCGAGCACAAGTTCGGCATCAAGGTGAAGTCGCAGCCCGCCAGCATTCCCTACAAGGAATCGGCCCACGGCCACGCCTCGGTGCGCGGACGCCACAAGAAGCAGTCGGGCGGTCACGGCCAGTTCGGCGACGTGGCGCTCGAGGTTTCGGCGGGCGAGCGCGGCTCCGGCTTCGTGTTCGTCGACGAGATCACCGGCGGCGTGGTGCCGCGCCAGTACATCCCGGCGGTCGAGGAGGGCGTCCGCGACTTCCTCGCCAAGGGTCTGCACGGGTTCCCGGTGGTCGATCTCCAGGTCAAGCTGACCGACGGCAGCTATCACACCGTCGACAGCTCGGACATGGCGTTCAAGACCGCGGCGCAGATCGGCATGAAGGAGGCGATGGCCAAGCTGCACTCGGTGCTGCTCGAGCCGATCCTCAAGGTGTCGATCGCCACGCCGTCGGACGCGACCGCGCGCATCAACCAGATCGTCTCGGGTCGGCGCGGGCAGTTGCTCGGCTACGACGCGCGGCCGGGCTGGGCCGGATGGGACGTGGTCGAGGCGCTGATGCCGCAGGCGGAGATGGATCATCTGATCATCGAGATCCGTTCGGCGACGCAGGGCGTGGGCTCGTTCACCCAGACGTTCGACCATCTCGCCGAGGTCACCGGCCACATCGCGCAGAAGGTGCTCGAGCGGGCCAAGGCGGCGCAGCATCCGGTCTGATCGGACCGGTCCGATCACCGAGAAGACCAGGGGAGGGGCGGCGACGCCTCTCCCCTTCTTCTTTGCGCGAGGGACGCGGGCGGGCGCCGACGGCGTGCGGCCTCTCTCGATGCGGCGGCGAGGAGGCGAAGCAACCGGGAGAGGGAAACGGCGGGCGAGAGGGAGCCGACCAGCGTTCGCCCGTGATCGCGACGGGCGAGATTAACCCTCGGAACAGTTTTGACGAAATCGTGCATAACAGCGTCCGGTATTTCAGGGTATATGAACGGTTACCGAGTGTGCCTACACTTCAGTTCAGTACAGTGGTGCGTCATGTCGTCGTTCGATCAGAGCCCTTCCGGTTCGAGTCTCTGGGTCGGTGGTCTCACCGGCCGGGTGCGCCGTCGATGGGCGATCGAAGTTCTGCAGATCCTGGCGGTGACGGCCGACGCCGCGCTGTCGTTCGGCAGCGCGATCGGGGCGTGGCTGCTCTATCAGGGCACGGTCACGATCACCCCGTTCCAGTCGGAGCTGGCGCTCAAGGTGGCGACGGTGTCGACGGTGCTGTTCGTCGCCTTCATGGCGGTGCGCGGGGCCTATCGCATCGCCCATCTCAGCGACGCCCGCCGCCAGCTCGGGCTGGTGGTGCAGGGCTGGGCCTTCACCTTCATCGCGATGGCGTGGGTGGCGTTCCTGTTCAAGGTCTCGGACGTGTTCTCGCGCGGTGCGGTGTCGCTGCACTTCGTGATCGGCGGCGTGGTGCTGCTGGCGGCGCACGGGCTGGGCGCGCGGCATCTGGCGCGGCGCTATGCGTTCGGGCGGCTCTCCCACAGCCGGGTGGCGGTGGTGGCGGTGGCCGACGACAGCGGACTCGAGCGCATCATCGACCGGCTCGGCCACAAGGGCATCGAAGTGGCGGCGGCGACCTCGATCTCGCCGACCAGGATCGGGCGCAACGGCCAGAGCGGAGCCTATCGCTCGGTGGCGGGCGACGTGCGCGCGGCGCTGGCGACGACCCGGCTCGACGGCATCTATCTGTTCGTGTCGTGGAGCGATCGGCGCCACATCGAGGAACTCAAGGCGGCGCTGTCGCCGATGCCGGTGCCGATCTATCTGTTCGCCGACCACGAGGTCGGGCGGCTGCTCGAGCGTCCGCAGGTGCGGATGGGCGATCTGGTCGGGTTCGAGCTGCAGCGCGCGCCGCTGTCGCGGTTCGACCAGGCGATGAAGCGCATGCTCGACATCACCGTGGCCTCGGTCGGGCTGGTGCTGCTGGCGCCGCTGATGGCGATGACGGCGCTCGCGGTGATGGTCGAATCCGGCCGGCCGGTGCTGTTCCGGCAGCATCGCAAGGGCTTCGGCGCGCGGCCGTTCGCCATTCTCAAGTTCCGGTCGATGAAGGTGATGGAGAACGGCTCGACCGTGACCCAGGCCTCCAAGGACGACGCGCGCGTCACCCGGATCGGGCGGATGATCCGCCGCACCTCGATCGACGAGCTGCCGCAGCTCCTCAACGTGCTGCGCGGCGACATGTCGATCGTCGGGCCGCGGCCGCACGCGCTCGCCCACGACGATCTCTACGACGGCCTGATCGCCTCCTACGCCTTCCGCCAGCACGTCAAGCCCGGCATCACCGGTTGGGCCCAGGTCAACGGCTGTCGCGGCGAGACGCGCGAGGTCGGGCAGATGAGGGCGCGGGTCGAGCACGATCTCTGGTACATCTCGAACTGGTCGATCTGGCTCGACATCCGCATCATCTTCCTGACGGCGGCGCAGATCTTCTTCGACGATCAGGCCTACTGAATTTTCGCGGGGACGACGCGAGGGCGCGGGCCGGGCGAGGGAGCGATCCCCGCCCGGCTCGTCGCGTCTTCACCGGAACCCATGCCGATCGTGCGTTCGTCTGTTGAAATGATATAAAGATATCTTTATATCGTTTTCTCATGTCGCGCCCCGTCCTTCCCCCGCCCTCCGCCGTTCCGGCTCCGCTGACGAGCGAGACGCTCGTGGGCGTGCTGCGCGCGGGTGGGGAACCGACGCGGCTGCGCATTCTGGCGCTGCTGGCCGAGGGCGATCTGACGGTCAAGGATCTCACCGCCATTCTCGGCCAGAGCCAACCGCGCATTTCGCGCCATCTCAAGCTCCTGACCGAGGCCGGGCTGGTCGACCGCTTTCCCGAAGGGGCGTGGGTCTACTACCGGCTCGGCGACGTCGGGCCGGTGGCGGAGGTGGTGCGCGGGCTGGTCGGGCGGCTCGATCCGGCCGACGAGGTGGTGATGCGCGACCGCGAGCGGCTGGCGGCGATCAAGCGGACACACGCGGAGCGCACCGCCGCCTATTTCGCCCAGCACGCCGGCGACTGGGAGCGGCTGCGGTCGCTCCACGTCGAGGAGGCGCGGGTGGAGGAGGCGATCGTCGCGGCGATCGGGGCAGGGCGGATCGGGGCGATGCTCGATCTGGGCACCGGCACCGGACGTCTGCTGACGCTGCTCGCCGATCGCTACGAGCGCGCCATAGGCATCGACGCCTCGCACGACATGCTGATCGCGGCGCGCTCGGAACTCGATCGGGCCGGGGTCGGCCACGCGCGGGTGCAGCAGGGCGACATCCACGCGCCGGCGCTGCCGCGCGACGCGTTCGATCTGGTCACCGTGCATCAGGTGCTGCACTATCTCGACGATCCGGGCCAAGTGATCCGCGAGGCGGCGCGGGTGCTGGCGCCGGGCGGGCGGCTGCTGGTGGTCGACTTCGCGCCGCACGACCTCGAGTTCCTGCGCGAGGCGCACGCCCATCGCCGCCTCGGCTTCTCGCACGGCGAGATCACCCGTCTGCTGGAGCAGGCCGGGCTCGATCTCGTCGACATCCGCGACCTTCCCGCGCCCGCCGATCGTCGCAGCGACGACGGCGAGGGCGTGCTCACCGTCACCCTCTGGCTCGCCCGCGACTCCCGTCTTCGGATCGCGACCGATCTCACCGCGAAGGCTCCCGCATGACCTCCTCCTCTTCCGCGAAGCGCCCGACGATCTCGTTCGAATTCTTCCCGCCCAAGACGGAGAAGATGGAGGCGAACCTGTGGACGGCGATCGAGAAGCTGGCCCCACTGGAACCGAGTTTCGTCTCTGTCACCTACGGGGCGGGCGGGTCGACGCGCGAGCGCACCCACGACACGGTGGCGCGGATCGTGCGCGAGACGACGCTGAAGCCGGCCGCGCATCTGACCTGCGTGGCGGCGACGCGCGAGGAGGTCGACGAGGTGATCCGCGCCTATGCGCAAGTCGGCGTGCGCCACATCGTGGCGCTGCGCGGCGATCCGCAGGAGGGCGTGGGCACGGCCTACGAGCCCCATGCGGGCGGCTACGCCTATGCCTCGGATCTGGTCGCGGGGATCGGGCACATCGGCGGGTTCGAGATCTCGGTCGGCGCCTATCCGGAGCGCCATCCCGAGAGCCGCGACTGGGCCGAGGAGATCGACAATCTGAAGCGCAAGGTCGACGCGGGCGCGACCCGGGCGATCACCCAGTTCTTCTTCGACAACGACCTCTTCGAAGGCTTCCTCGATCGCGCGCGCGCGGCCGGGATCGTCATTCCGATCGTGCCCGGCATCATCCCGGTCCACAACTTCGCCGCCGTCGCCGGCTTCGCCGAGAAGACCGGCGCGAGCGTGCCGGCGAAGGTGGCGGCGCGGTTCGCGAGCGTGGGCGAGGACGCCGAGGAGCGCGGGCGGGCGGCGATCGACTTCGGGCTCGAGCAGGTCGCGGACCTCAGAGCGCGCGGGGTCGAGGACTTCCACTTCTACACCATGAACCGCGCCGATCTGGTCACCGGCATCGTCGAGGTCCTGGGCATCCGCGCGCCCGGGGCCGTCGCCTGACCGCATCCGTCGACCGCCCCTTCTCTTCCTCTTCGCCGATCCGAGGCCTGCCCATGACCGCGCCCTTCGCCCATACGCCCGCCACCGCCGCGAAGCTGATCGAGACGCTCTCGCACGCCGCCTCGCAGCGCATCCTCGTGCTCGACGGCGCCATGGGCACGATGATCCAGCGCCATTCGCCGACCGAGGCCGACTATCGCGGCACGCGCTTCGCCGACCACGGCTCGGATCTCAAGGGCAACAACGATCTCCTGTCGATCACGCGGCCGGACATCATCCGCGGCATTCACGCCCAGTATCTGGCGGCGGGCGCGGACATCGTCGAGACCAACACCTTCTCGGCCACGACCATCGCCCAGGCCGACTACCATCTGGAAGCGGCCGCCTACGATCTCAACGTCGAGGGCGCGCGGCGGGCGCGGGAGGCGTGCGACGAGGCCTTCGCCGAGGACCCGAGCCGGCCGCGCTTCGTCGCCGGCGCGATCGGGCCGACCAACCGCACCGCGTCGATCTCGCCCGACGTCAACGATCCGGGCTACCGGGCGGTGACCTTCGAGGATCTGAGGATCGCCTACGGCGAGGCCGCGCGCGGCCTGATCGACGGCGGCGCCGACATCATCCTGGTCGAGACGATCTTCGACACGCTCAACGCCAAGGCGGCGCTCTACGCCATCGACGAGGTGTTCGAGGAGAAGGGCTTCCGGCTGCCGGTGATGATCTCCGGCACGATCACCGATCTCTCCGGCCGTACCCTCTCCGGCCAGACGCCGACGGCGTTCTGGTACTCGCTGCGCCACGCGCGGCCGTTCTCGATCGGCCTCAACTGCGCGCTCGGGGCCAAGGAGATGCGCGCCCACATCGACGAGATCGGCCGGGTCGCCGACACGCTGGTGTGCGCCTATCCGAACGCCGGGCTTCCCAACGAATTCGGCCTCTACGACGAGAGCCCGGAGGCGATGGCGGCGCTGGTGGGCGAGTTCGCCGCCTCCGGCCTCGTCAACGTGGTCGGCGGGTGTTGCGGCACGACGCCGGACCACATCGGCGCGATCGCCCGCGCGGTGGCGGGCAAGGCGCCGCGCGTGGTGACGACGGTCGAGCCGCGCATGCGCCTGTCGGGCCTCGAGCCGTTCACCCATCTGCCGGAGATGCGCTTCGTCAACATCGGCGAGCGCACCAACGTCACCGGCTCGGCGAAGTTCCGCAAGCTGATCACGGCGGGCGACTATCCGGCGGCGCTGGCGGTGGCCAAGGAGCAGATCGAGGCGGGCGCGGCGATCATCGACGTCAACATGGACGAGGGCCTGCTCGACGGCGAGAAGGCGATGGTGACCTTCCTCAATCTGGTCGCCGCCGAGCCGGACATCGCCCGCGTGCCGGTGATGGTCGACAGTTCCAAGTGGAGCGTGATCGAGGCCGGTCTGCGCTGCCTGCAGGGCAAGGGCATCGTCAATTCGATCTCGCTCAAGGAGGGCGAGGCCGCTTTCGTCGAGCAGGCGAAGAAGGTGCGCCGCTACGGCGCCGCCGTGGTGGTGATGGCCTTCGACGAGACCGGTCAGGCCGACACGCTGGCGCGCAAGAAGGAGATCTGCGCGCGCTCCTACGAGATCCTGACGAAGACGGTCGGCTTCCCGCCCGAGGACATCATCTTCGATCCCAACGTGTTCGCGGTGGCGACCGGCATCGAGGAGCATTCGAACTACGGCGTCGACTTCATCGAGGCGACCCGGTTCATCCACGACACGCTGACGCACGCCCACGTCTCGGGCGGCGTGTCGAACCTGTCGTTCTCGTTCCGCGGCAACGAGCCGGTGCGCGAGGCGATGCACTCGG